>NZ_JALJES010000008.1:0-300264 GCF_023242525.1 Pseudomonas sp. MWU12-2319 | reverse complement strand
GCCACGCTTTGGCAAGCGCGTGACTGGCCGCCGGTTGCGGCTCGCGTCGATCAATGTTCGATGAACATGCGCTACAGCAAACAGGACTCGTGGTGGGACGTCTCGGCTACGTTCAGCTACGGGGACGACTTCGCTCGTCACTATCAGGAAACCTGGACGCCGCCAGATACGCCGAGGTATAGCCGTCACCCCGATCCCGTTATCAGTCAGAGTGAGCAGAACGCGCTGACGAAACGATTTTGCGACAAGGCGGCAGCCGAGGGGCTGAGGGTGTCGCCAGACCATCCATGGATGGCTTGGAGAAGCGAAGCTGTCGCAACGGGAGAGTGGAAGGCGAATGTTGTGATGATCTCGGTGTGTGGCCTGGGTGCAGTGATTCTTATTGCCCTGGGCGTGTCGCTATGGCCGGTAAGGGAGGCGGCGGTGAAGCCGGCTACTCGGAGAAAACGGCCTCAGGCGGCGAGGAAGAAGGTGTAAAAGGGTGCGGAACGGGAAGTACGGCTTCCCGTTCAACTACCCAGTCCTATCAGCCGCCGACGCTGATGCTCTGTCCATCAAGCACCGAGTCCATCTTCAACTGTGCCAGCTCAATCAGGTGCACCACACCCATCGCCACTTTGCGGTTCGAGCCGGTTTGGTTATCGGCGTGCTCATAGGCCGTGGCCGCAGCGGATTGCAGAATCGAATAGACGTTGACCAAGGCATCTTCCTGGTGTCTTGGGGCAGGTAGATGATCATGCAGCGCAGCGTTTGGTGCGGGCTTCGAACCAGCGTCCGGCCCGAGATTGTAGTGAGACAAAGCCCGGTCGGCGGCACGAGGGTCGATGGTTTCAACGTTGAGTGTCACAGGCGGATTGGGGGTGACCTTGAACATGGCAAAACTCCTTGGTAAGTGGAGTCGCCAGACATCGCTGCTAAACGGAATGGGTGGCGACTGTACGCGGGTTAGCAGACCGGTTACCAAGGGACCCGGCGCACTCGAAAGTGCCCCACGCACAGCCACCATAAAGAACAGCAGGCGCAAAAAACGCCGCTTGAACGGAAGGCGGCACTTGCGTGCCTCGGTAAAAACGAGCTGCTAAACCCGGTCACTGAATTGGCAGTGACGGAGTGAAGCCTAGCCATGAGATCAGGCGCAAACAAGCGGTCAGGATTTTCTAGGAAATTTCACTCAAGGGAAAGAGAGTTCTCTCGCTTGGCACCCAATCGCCAGACAGCATCGCCGCGGATGTCAGGCCTGCGATTACATTCGCCCTGGCGATCATCAAGTACGGCAGGTCGGTGACGGTCGCGCCTGGTCGTGGATTGGTCTCAGTCAGTGGCGAGACATTGACCATTATCATCAACGGCGCGGGAAGCACCGCCTCCCGTTCCATGACGGAGTCCTGTCAGGCGCCAGGGCTGATGGTATGTCCGCTCAGCACCTGGGCTTACCCTCAGAGGGTTCTCACCAAAACCAATAGGGGAGAAACCTGGGCGTCGGCTCGTTCGCCAACTCGAGGTGATAAGTGATGGGGTTAAAGAAAAATGCATCCAGCAAGAGAAATGCTCCGACCCCGAACGACAGGGTAATCAGTTCACGATGTGGATGTCCGGACCAATATTTGATTAGCGTGTAACGGACGGCGGTAAGAGCAACAAAGCTACCGAGAATACCTGGATAGTTTGGTTGCAGTGGAGTCGTTGCATAAGCGTTATATATCAGTACTAGGAAGGCCAACCCCAATCCAACGGCGGGGAGCCCCAGGCAGAACCGCAGCAGCCAGTTTTTTGCTCTGAGAAATACGCCCGATTTATCGACAAAAATATAGGCGGCCAATAGCGAGATGGCTGGTGTGATTGAAAGTATATAGCGCGATTTTTTCGAGTTGGGAAGGGTGAAGAGTATAAGCAGGGCAAGCAACCACGCGCTGAGATAAAGCAGCATGCCGTTGTCGAACTGTCGAGGCGCACAAAAGAATTGTCTGTGTTTTTTTACGATAACGATCAAGGCAAAAAATGCCGTGACACCGTAGACCAGCAATCCTCCGGTAAAATAGAAGTAATAGCGCGGCGAATGGTTGCTGGCGAAGCGCTCCAGCCCTTGCATCATCAATACATCTTGCATGAAAGCTGTGCCGCCTTGCAGGTAGGCGGCCCATGCCAGCAAGGCAGCACCTGAAATGAAAATCAGGCCAGAGATCAATGAAAATAAAAAAAACCTGCGCCACTGCCTGCTCAGCAGATAATAAGACGCGACAACGATCGCCGGGCCGATCAGGCCGATAGGGCCGCGGAACATAAAACCCAGTGCCAACCCGACAAACACAAAAAACAGGCGCGATGGATCTTTTTTCAAGTCTGCGGAGTAGGCCAGGTAGAAGCAGATCACCGTAAACAGCGCGGGATAGACGTCAAGCGCTAAAGAATTGACCCCATCCAGAAACGCCCAGGTGAACAGCGAAAAAAGGACACCATACAACCCCCATTTTCTCTCATGCAATGCCCCCAGTTTGTAAATAAACACCAGCGTCAAGGCCGCTGAAATGCAGTAGGGTAAACCCATCGAAAGAATGGATATCCGACCAAAAGGTAAGGAAGCCAAATAAATCAGGAAGGTGTTTGCAATCGTATAGTCAGGGTAAGGTTTCAAATCTTCGGCAATAGGAAACAGCGTCACGCCGTGGTGGAGCATGTAGTCTGCAAAATCGACAAAGCGAGTTGTATAGTTAAGGATGGCGGCCTTGTATTGTAATCCCATGAAGATGATAAGTGTGGTAAAGAAAATACCCAGGCAGGGTCTTTCGGCAATCTGTCTTGTTAAGTGCCTGGTCAAGGCTTTCATAGGATGAGTGTCTCAAAGAATGAATGATGCAAGGGGCCCGTAAGATGTAGGATTAGTCGGCCAGTGATCAGGAAAAACGCTGCACCAAAGTGCCCTGTGCATGACCACCCTTAAAACGGAGGCCGAAAAAAAGCGCCTCGGAGAAGGTGGCACTGTGCGCCTGATCAGACAGCGGATGACTAAACTCGCTCACTGAATTGACAGTGACGGAGTGAAGCCTAGCGTTCAGATCAGGCGCAAACAAGTGCTTGGAGCGTTCTAGGAAATTTCATCGAAGGGAAAAGAAGTTCTCCCACTGATCATGAATGCCCTCGAGCCCAATGTGCTGTTTTGGGCGGGGTCTGCGGCAAGCGTACATGCCGGATCGAGTTCGTCAGTGAGTCATGACTGATGGTTGCATCTTGGATCGCTGGTTGCCGCCAGTGCCTTGATTGCGCTGGCGACATTCCGGTCGCCGATCAGCGTTGACCGATGGTCAACTCGAACGTGGCGATCCCCTCGATTCCCGCGCTGATCCGGTCACCCGCCACCAGAGCACCGACGCCGGCCGGTGTGCCGGTGAAAATCAGGTCGCCAGCCTTGAGTTCTACCGAGCACGAGATATGGCTGATCACATCCGGCACCGACCATATCTGGTCCGCCAGATCGCCGCGCTGGCGTTCGACATCGTTGACCTTCAGCCAGATCGCGCCGCTTTGCGGATATCCCAGCGCAGTGGCGCGACGCAAGGCCGTGCAAGGCGCCGACTCGTCGAACCCCTTGGCCCAATCCCACGGCCGTCCGAGCTTCTTGGCCTGGGCCTGGATATCACGCCGCGTCAGGTCAAGACCGACGCCGTAACCCCAGACATGAGCGAGGGCGTCGTCCGGATCGATATCCGTACCACCTTCACCAATGGCTACCACCAGCTCGATCTCATGGTGCAGGTCCTGGGTCAGCGGTGGGTAGGCGATCACGCCGCTGGCCGGGACCACCGCATCGGCGGGTTTCATGAAAAAGAACGGCGGTTCACGGTCCGGGTCATGACCCATTTCCCGGGCATGTTCGGAGTAGTTGCGGCCGACGCAGAACACCCGGCGAATCGGAAAGCGCGCGGACTCGCCTTCAACGGCCAGGGATGGGGTGGCTGGGGGGGCGAACACATAATCGCTCATGGTATTTCTCCTCGTTGGAATCGGGCCGTGGCGCTGTGGCCATGGCTCAAGTGTGGAGGAGTGGGGCGGCGGGAAATTGGACAAATCCAGCACGCTTCTGGATTTTGCACGGCAGTGGGGTGTCGTCGAGTCGCGCCTCCAGAAAGACAAAACCCGGCGATAGCCGGGTTTTGTGTGAGACGCCTTGCGCTACTCAGTTATAGCGAGTCTTCAGGCGCTCTTCGGCAGGGCGTGGTGAGCGGCCCATTCCGACTTCAGCGATTGCAGCACGCGAGCCATGAAGTCTTTGTCGGCTGCGGCTTTCTTGCCGACATAGCCCTGGCCCCGGCGGTACATCTTGATGCAGGCGAACAGCGCGGGCTGGGCCTGGCTGAAGGCGCGCTCGTCGGCGTAAGGCGAGCGAGGGTCGAGTTTCACGTCTCCGGTCTGGCTGATCCAGAGAATATGGTCGTCAAGGCTGTCTTTGCGCGATGCGAACAGGCCAGCCAGTTGATCGATAGTCGTTTGATTGTTCAGATTCATGTTAAAGCCCCTTTGACCACTCGTTAATCTGTCTGGTTTACGTGTGTATCGTTGCCAAGACGGCGAATTGCTGCGGTGCCGCACACGGACAATGGTGTCCGTCGAGTGTGGCGCCGGCCCTGGGCGCGATTTATGTAGCGGGGTTCAAACCCTGCTACACGCAACGTTTCAACGATAAGAAGCAACAGCGCGATCCTTAGAACGGCGCTGACGACAGTAACGAAGTCAGCCACAAGCATTTTGAGGACGTTAGGCCGGTGCTTCTCGTCCGTTGGGACGATCACGCCAGGTCAGCTTCATCAATCTGCCTTGTGGGCAGTACAGATCCGGAACAGCTCGACGGCTTGTCGAGCCTGTTGTAACAACAGCTTTTGCGGCGCTCCCGATCGGGGAGGCAGGTCCATCATGCAAGCGCGGAAAGAAGGCGTCAACCATTTTGTAGTGAATATTTTTAAGCACTACATATTGCAAAATCGCGATTTCTTACAACTATGTAAAAGGGCCGGATGGACGAAATGTGACCGGTAAGTCTTGGTTTCACCGGTTTTACGGTCGTAGTCCATGAATTCAAGGGGCTTGCACTGTTGCAGCCTGCGTAACAGACCTTTCTTGATCTGCCGGTGTAAAACAGCGGGAGACTGGCCTAAGCTCGGTAGCTTCTGAATCCGTCTCTTTTGAATCAGCCTCGGGAAACACGATGTCACAGCTATTTCCGACGACGCGTTTGCGTCGCCTGCGTCGAAATGAAAGCCTGCGCGGCCTGTTCCAGGAAACCGAGTTCAGCCTCAATGACCTGGTATTGCCGATCTTCGTCGAGGAAGGTATCGACGATTTTGTGCCCATCACCAGCATGCCCGGTGTAATGCGGATCCCGGAAAAGAAACTGGCCAGCGAGATCGAGCGTTATGCTCGGGCCGGGATCAAGTCGGTGATGACCTTTGGTGTCTCCCACCATCTGGACGCGACGGGTAGCGACACCTGGAACGAAGAGGGCCTGGTGGCGCGCACGGTGCGGATCTGCAAGGACACGGCACCGGAAATGGTGGTGATGTCCGACACCTGTTTCTGCGAGTACACCTCCCATGGTCATTGCGGCGTGCTGCATGGCGACGCGGTCGACAACGATGCGACCCTGAAGAATCTCGGGCGCCAGGCGGTGGTAGCGGCACAGGCGGGAGCGGATTTCATTTCGCCGTCAGCGGCCATGGACGGCCAGGTCCAGGCCATTCGCAGTGCCCTGGACGCCGCCGGTTTTCTCGACACCTCGATCATGGCCTATTCGACCAAGTTCGCCTCGGCGCTCTATGGCCCGTTCCGCGAAGCGGGCGGTACGGCGCTCAAGGGCGACCGCAAGGCTTACCAGATGAACCCGATGAACCGGCGTGAGGCGGTGCGCGAGTCGCTGTTGGACGAGCAGGAAGGGGCCGATGTGCTGATGGTCAAGCCGGCCGGTGCCTACCTCGACATCATTCGCGATATCCGCGAAGCGTCGCGCCTGCCCCTGGCGGCGTATCAGGTCAGTGGCGAGTACGCGATGATCAAGTTCGGTGCCCAGGCCGGGGCCATTGACGAGCATCGTATCGTTCGCGAAAGCCTGGGTGCCATCAAGCGCGCCGGAGCGGACATTATTCTGAGTTACTTCGCGATGGACATTGCTCGCGACGGGATCTGACCCAGACCGCGCGCAAAGAAAAAGCCCGGCTGATAAGGCCGGGCTCTTGGCTGGATGCTGCGGTAACGCGACTCATGCACGATTCTGGATCAGACGGTCGGAACCACCTTCGGCAACGCGACGGTCGATCAGACGATCAGAGCCACCTTCGGCTACACGACGGTCGATCAGACGATCAGAGCCGCCTTCAGCTACACGACGGTCGATCAGACGATCAGAGCCACCTTCAGCTACACGACGATCGATCAGACGATCAGAGCCACCTTCGGCTACGCGACGGTCGATCAGGCGATCAGAGCCACCTTCAGCTACACGACGGTCGATCAGACGATCAGAGCCACCTTCGGCTACACGACGATCGATCAGACGATCAGAGCCGCCTTCAGCGACTACTTGTTGAGTGTGTGCGACCACGGGTTGAGCCGAGGATGCAGCAAAAGCGTTGACTGCCAGTACCGAGAAAGCGAGGCCGAGAAAGAGTTGGCGTTTCATGGTGGTGTGCTCCGGGTGTTATGTGTTGGGTATGGAGCCAAGGTTACGCGCCTGGATTTTTAAGAGAACTTCATTGGGTCGATGGTGACCATCGACGGTAATGATGTAGGAACACCGGCAGGTGTAGTGGCTGAAAATGGCCTGACTGTGTGGGTTCAAGAGTCGGGTTGTGTGATGAAATCCCAACACTGACCGCCGACCTTTTTCCACCAGGGAGCCCGACCATGAGCCAGCACGATTTCAAGCAACTGGATGTTTTCAGCCGCGAGTCATTCAAGGGCAATCCACTGGCTGTGGTCTTCGCCGCCGACCAACTGACCGATGAGCAGATGCAGGCCTTCGCAACCTGGACCAATCTCAGCGAAACCACCTTCCTGCAGGCGCCCCAGGATCCTCGGGCTGATTACCGGGTACGAATATTCACCACGATCAGGGAGTTGCCTTTCGCCGGTCACCCGACCCTGGGGTCCTGCCATGCCTGGTTGGAGGCCGGTGGCGTGCCCCGGGGCGAGGAGATCGTCCAGGAGTGCGGGATCGGCCTGGTACGGATTCGCCGCCGAGGCGATGACCTGGCCTTTATCGCACCTCCACTGCGTCGCGCAGGCCCCCTGGACGAGGCGTTGCGTGAGCGGGTTCGCCTCGGCCTGGGACTGGCTCCGGAGGAGGTGCTCGATGCCCAGTGGGTCGACAATGGCGTTGATTGGCTGGTGCTGATGCTGCCCGATCGGGCGCGGGTGCTGGCGGTAAAACCCGACTATGCCCAGTTGGAAGGATTGGCGGTGGGGCTGGTGGCGCCCTGGAACCCAGCACTGGATGGCGACGAATGTCAGTTCGAAGTGCGTGCTCTTATCGCCGGTGAGGGCATGTGTGAAGACCCCGCCACTGGCAGTCTGAACGCCGGTATTGCGCGTTGGCTGCTGGGAGAGGGGCGGGCACCGCAGTCGTATCGGGTCAGCCAGGGCACGGCGATGGGCCGTGCCGGGCGGATCAGTGTGGAGCAGGTGGGTGACGAAATCTGGGTCGGCGGTGCCGCCGTGACCTGCATCACCGGTAGCCTGAACCTATAAGGGTTGGGCGATCAGCATCATCGCCGCCGACAAGGTATGTCCGTCGGTAATCCTACCGGCGGCAATCATTGCCTTGAGTTCGGCCAGTGTGACGAACAGCACCTTGTCGACCTCGCCATCGGTGTCTTCCACCGCTTCGCCATCAATGTCCACCCGGCAGACGGCAACCGCACTGGCGATCAGTGAGGTGTTGCTGTGCAGCAGGCCCAGTTCCGTGACCTTCAGCGCCGGCCAGCCGGTTTCTTCCAGCAGTTCGCGGGCGGCAGCATCACAGGCGGTTTCACCGAGGTCGATGGCGCCACGGGGAAACTCGATCGATTGGGCGCCGATGGCCCGGCGTTGCAGCACCGCCAGCATCAGGCGACCATCCGGCAGGACGGGCACCGCGACCACGCCATTGATGGCCTGGGCTTCCTTGATGATGAAATAACCCCGCTCCTTGACCACATCGAAGTAGGGCGTGTGCAGCAGGCATTCGGATTCGGTGTCGGGCTTCATGCGTGGCATTACTCCAGAAAGCAGCGGTCGAACAGATAGAGCGCGTCAGGTTTGAGGTGTTCCAGGGTGGCTTGCGGACGGCCGCCATCACCTTGTTTCTTGCGCCCGGTTTCCCGCAGGTAGCCGGCTTCGGTCATCTTCAGCAAGCGTTGCCGGGTGCTGGTCTTGAGCACCGGACGCGCCAGTACCAGGGAAAAGATCGCGGTGGCTTCCGGGGCACTGAACTCGGTACCGAGGAACATCAGCGGCAGGCTGCTGTACAGCGATTTGGACAACAGCCGTTCCTGGGCCGCCGCCGCCAGTGCGTTGTGATCGAAGGGCAGGCGCACCGAAGCATCGGCGACGCTGTCGAGGGCGAACCAGGCCTGTTGCTCGTTCAGGGTCGGCTCTTCACTGACGATGGCCAGGTAGAAGGTCGAGGATGACCAGCAGCGCGGGTCGCGAAAGGCATCGCCCACGGTGCCCACCTGTTCGATCCAGGCCAGCGGCAGGTTGACCTTGTCGCTGGCGCGCAGGCGTTCCACCGCGTCGTCCAGGGTCAGGTCGGCCACCGCGCCGTTGACCACCACACCCGGCAGGGCCCAATGGCCCTCGAAGGGATCGGCTTCACGTTTGTGCAGCAGGATCTGCAGGGCTTGGGAGTGACGGCAGTAGAACAGCACGCACAAGTCGACGGTGTGCAGGTAGTCGCTTTTCCTCGGTGCGGTGGGGGAACGGTCCGGCATATCAAGTCCTGTGTACGGCATAGAGCCCGTAGTCTACCGGATCCATGCCGGGTGCCATCCAGTGGGCGGGCAATGTTTCGCCCTGCGCCAGCCGTTCGCGCAGCAGTGTACTGCGCACGCCCGCTTGCTCCTCCACGCACAGCACCGAGAAACGCTCGAGCAATTGCGCCCCCAGATGGAAGTCCGGCAACTGTGCGGCGACATCGTGCCCGACCACCAGGGCGATCTGGCGGGTGGGCAGTCCGGTCATCTCGGCCAGGGCGCAGAGCAGTTCATAACTGTAGATGGGCGCCTCGGTCTCCCGGGCCAATTGCTGCTCGATCCGGCACACCGAAATCGCCGACGAGCAGGCCGGACGCACCTGTTCGACGATCGCTCGCAGCCAGTCCAGGCGCCGCTCGTACTCGGCCATGTGCTTGCCATGGGGATGCCTGAAGGATGGCACCACCCATAGCGAGCGCGCGTGACGGGAGGCTTCGATCATCACCTGGGCGTGACCGGCGTGCGGGGGGTTGAAGGCGCCGCCGTAGATTGCGAGTTCGTACATGGTAGGGTCTCCTTTGTCTTAAAGGTACTCGTCATGTACTTATGTATCAAGTGACGGGCTCATGAAATAGATTGATTCAGAATAGATAATAGAGAAGTCAATGGCGTCGCGCTTGCATTGAAAGTACATGACGTGTACCTTTGTTTCATCGCCAAGGGAGAAACAGCCATGAATGCTCAAGTGATCAAGACCGCCGCCTTCGATGTCGACGCCCAGAAAGGCTTCACGCCACTCTGCCCGGATGAGCTGCCGGTGGTGGGCGGTCACCTGATCGGTGCCGAACTGAATTTCATGGCCTCGCTGGCCGATATCCGCATCGGCAGCAAGGACGCCCACAGTCCCCAGGCACCCTGGGTGGTGAGCTCCCACGAGCAGATGCTCAGGCCCACTGGCCTTGAGCATGCCGACCTGACCTGGGTCAGTCACTGCGTCCCCGGTACTGAAGGTTTCACGCTGCTCGATGAACTGCCGGCGCCCCAGGACTACGACTATTTTGTCTGGAAGGGCGTGGAGCCGGCACTGCACCCTTACGGCGCCTGCTTCCACGACCTCCAGCACAAACTCTCCACCGGCGTGATCGAGTACCTGAATGCCCGGCACGTCCGGCAGGTGATCGTCGGTGGCCTGGCCCTGGATTTCTGCGTCAAGACCACCGCGTTGCAACTGGCGGGGGCGGGTTTCAAGGTCATCGTCTACCTGCCGGCCTGCCGTGCCCTCAGCGCTGATGGCGCGCAGCAGGCGGTCCACGACCTGCAACAGGCGCGTGTCGAGGTCGTCAACAGTCGCGAACAGCTGGCCCGCGCGGCGGGTCACAAGGAGTAAGTCATGGAAAGTGCATTCAACCGCGAAGGCGGCCTCATCCAGGGACTGCTGGATACCGACTACTACACCTTCACCATGATGCAGGCGGTGTTGCACCAGTACCCCAACGTCGAGGTGGAGTATCAGTTCATCGTGCGTTCCCGGGAGAGGCTCACGCACCTGATCCCCGAGCTGCGCCTGGAGCTGGAAAAGCTCGCCGACCTGCAAATGCGCGACGGTGAACTGCGCTTCCTGTTCAACCGGCGTTTTCGCGAATACCTGACACCGGATTTCGAGCAGTTCCTCGGGTTGTTCCGGTTCAACCTGAGCTATATCCATGTCAGCGAAATCGACGATCAGCTGAGCATCCGCGTCCGCGGCCCGATGCTGCACTGCATCATGTTCGAACAGCCGGTGCTGGCCCTAGTCAGCGAATTGCGCAATCGCGACAGATACCCGGACGTGGCGTTGGAAGATGTCAGCCGCAAGCTCTACCAGAAGTTCGAGTGGCTGGAGAAAAACCTCAGCCGCGAGGAACTGGCCGACCTGCGGGTCTCGGACTTCTCGACCCGTCGCCGGCTGTCGTTCCGTGCCCAGCGTGAGGTGGTGGATATCATGCGGCGGGATTTCCCTGGCGTGTTCGTCGGTACCAGCAATGCGCACCTGGCCTATGAGTTCGACCTTCCGCTGATCGGCACCATGGCCCACCAATGGCTGATGGTGCACCAGCAACTCGGCCGTCTGCGGGAAAGCCAGAATGCGGCGCTGGAGAACTGGGTGCGCGAATACCGCGGACGTCTCGGGATCGCCCTGACCGACTGTATCAGCACCGATTTCTTCCTCAAGGATTTCGACCTGTATTTCGCCAAGCTCTACGATGGCCTGCGCCAGGACTCGGGCGATCCGATTGTCTGGGCCGACAAGGTGCTGGCGCGTTATGCACAGTTGGGGATCGATCCGATGACCAAGGACCTGATGTTTTCCGATGGCCTGAACTTCGAGAAGTGCCTGCCGATCCTGCGCCATATCCGCGGCAAGGCCCGCTTCGGTTTCGGCATGGGCACCAGCCTGGCCTGCGATGTCGATGGGGTCGAACCGCTGAGCATCGTGATGAAGCTGGTGCGGGTCCACGGCGAACCGGTGGTGAAGTTCTCCGATGACCCGGTGAAGAACGTTTGTGAAGACCCTTCGTTCCTGCGTTATGCGGCGCAGGTGTTCAACGTGACTGAATTCAACCAGAAACTGGAGGTGTGAGATGGGAACCGAGAATCAGGATCGTATTGCCAAGGTGCTTGGGGTGAACCGGCAGTTGGTACCGGGCGACGAGGCGGCGGAACTGGCTCGCCGCATCAACTTCATCAAGGCGCTGTTGAAGCGCTCCGGTTGCGAGGCGCTGGTGTTGGGGATCAGCGGCGGCGTCGACTCACTGACGGCGGGGCGGCTGTGTCAGTTGGCGGTGGAGCAGTTGCGGGAGGAGGGGGGTACGGCGCGCTTTATCGCCATGCGTTTGCCTTATCGGACCCAGGCTGACGAAAGCGATGCCCAGGCGTCCCTGGCCTTTATCCGGCCGGACCAGATCAGCACCGCGAATATCTCGGCTTGTGTGGACGGGTTGATGGGCAGTCTTGAAATCGAGGACCAGGACGCGACGCCGGCACAGGTGGATTTCGTCAAAGGCAATGTCAAGGCCCGGGCGCGGATGATGACCCAGTATGCCCTCGCCAACTTCGTCAACGGGCTGGTGGTCGGCACCGATCACGCCGCGGAGGCGCTGATGGGTTTTTTCACCAAGTTCGGTGACGGGGCCTGCGACCTGGCGCCCTTGTCCGGTTTGACCAAGGGCCAGGTGCGGCGGCTGGCCTTGGCCCTGGGGGCTCCCGAGCCACTGGTGTACAAGGAGCCGACAGCCGACCTTGAGGAGTTGGTGCCGGGCAGGCCGGACGAGCTCGCCTATGGTTGCACCTATGCCGAGATCGACGCCTACTTGCTGGGGCTGCCGGTGTCGGCGCGGGCCAGCGCGATCATCGAAGCCGCCTACGCCAGGACCGCGCACAAGCGGGCTTTGCCGTACTCGCCGGTGTGAGCCGGGGTCAGCGCGGGGTGTCGAGGGTCTTGTTCAAGGCCACATACTGCAACAGCATGATGGTCTTGGCATCGACGATTTCCCCACGCCGGACGGCTTGCAGTGCGTCGTCCAGGGACAACTCCAGCACTTCCAGGTCCTCGCCCTCGGCTTCCAGGCCGCCACCGTGGCTGACCTTGCTGTCGCCGTCGTATTCGCCGAGGAAGAAATGCAGTTTCTCGGTCACCGAGCCCGGGCTCATGAAGGCTTCGAAGATTTTTTCCACGTTCTGTACGCGGTAGCCGGTTTCTTCCTCGGCTTCGGCGCGGATGCGGTCTTCGGGTGAAGCGTTTTCCAGCAGGCCGGCGGCGGCTTCCACCAGCATGCCGTCGTGGCCGTTGACGAATACCGGGAAGCGGAATTGCCGGGTCAGCACCACGGTCTGTTTTTCGCGGTTGAACAGCAGGATGGTCGCGCCATTGCCGCGGTCGTAGGTCTCGCGACTTTGCCGCTGCCAGGTGCCGTCGCTGCGCAGGAAATCGAAGGTGGTTTTCTTCAGCAGGTACCAGTCGTCCGAGAGGACGGTGCTGTCGATGATGCGAACCCGGTCTTTCGTTGCGGTCATGATCCACGCCCTGTGGTGTGCAAAGCGCAGATCATACAAGATTCTATGCCACCGCCATCTGCCGCTTCCGACGGCTCGCGACCATCAGGAAACTCAACAGCGCCACCAGCGGCATCGCGCTGCCCAGCGCCATGATCGCCAGCCAGCCGCCTTGCTCATACAACACGCTGGCCAGGGCCGAGCCGGTAGCGCCGCCGATGAAAATGCTGGTCATGTACAAGGCATTCAGGCGACCGCGGCTGGCTGCATCAAGGGCGTAGACGGAACGCTGCCCGAGCACCATGTTCATCTGCACCGCGAAGTCCAGCAACACGCCGGTCACCGCCAGGCCGATCACGCTATAGGCCGGATGAATCAGCGCCGGGGCAAAGCTCAGGGTTGCCAGCAACATCGCCAGCCAGGACGCCCGGTGTGTATGCCCGGCATCCGCCAGCCGACCCGCCATCGGCGCGGCGATGGCCCCCATCGCTCCGACCAGGGCAAACAAGGCGATCTGCGACTGCGACAAGCCATGGACCCGCGACAGCTCCAGGGGCACGGCGGTCCAGAACAGGCTGAAGGTGGCGAACATCAGGCCCTGGTACCAGGCGCGCTGACGCAGCACCGGTTGGTCGCGAAAGAGTTTCCCCAGCGACCCCAGCAGTTGCCCGTAGGTGGCGCTGTGGTTGGGCTGGCGCTTGGGCATGGTGGTGAGGATCACCAGCATGATGAACAGCATCAGCACGGCGGCGGCGATAAACACCGTGCGCCAGCCGAAGTGGTCGGCGATCACGCTGGACAGCGGCCGCGCCAGCAGGATACCCAGCAGCAGGCCGCCCATGATCCCGCCCACCACGCGCCCGCGTGATTCTTCAGGGGCCAGGTGCGCGGCCAGGGGAATCAGGATCTGCACCGATACCGAACTGAAGCCGATCAGCAGCGACACCACCAGGAACACCCCGGGCTGGCGGGCCAGGCCGGCGGCCACCAGGCTGATCACCGCGATCAGCGCGGTGCCGATCATCAGCTTGCGGTTTTCCAGCAGATCACCCAGCGGCACCAGGAAAAACAGGCCCAGGGCGTAGCCGATCTGGGTCAGGGACACGATCAGGCTGGCGCTGTGGGCGGAAATACCGAGGTCCGGAGCGATGAGCTCGATGATCGGCTGGGCGTAGTAGATGTTGGCCACAATGGCGCCACAGCAGAAGGCGAACAACATCACCAGGGCTCGGGTCATCACGGGGGCGGGGTGGTTATTCATCGGCGAAGGCTCTGGAACGGACGGAAAGCGAGTCTAGACATTGGCGGGCGGCGGTGTAAGAGGGTCACAGGCATAGTCGATATCAGCCATGTTGATTATTCGACGGCTATCAAGGGGAGTTGTTCGAAGATGTAACAACTTGCTCGCGGTCTTGCCTTCGATTTTATAAATCCCATTTTTAATCAATGACTTGCCCTTTAAGTCCGCACATCTGCGGATTTTCCCAAGAGATTGCGATGTTACTGAACACTTGTTTAGTATCGGCCGCAACGCTTCACCTCACGCTCAAAAACAATAAGACGAGGGCCCTTCATGACCTCCCACCCGACACTGCTTCACGCGGTCGAGGCCGGCATCGCCCGGATCACCCTCAACCGTCCCGAGCAGCGCAATGCGCTGGACATTCCCACCCTCAAGGCACTGATCGACCTGCTGGAACGCTTCGAAGCCGACCCGGCGGTGCGGGTGCTGGTGCTGACCGGCAGCGGCCGCAGCTTCTGCGCCGGCGCGGACCTGGCCGAATGGGCCGATGCCGAGCGCCGTGGAATCCTCGAAAGCTACGGCTGGACCGAAACCGCCCACCTCCTGATGAATCGCCTGCACAACTTCGCCAAGCCGACCATCGCCGCCATCAACGGCACGGCGGTGGGGGCCGGGATGGACCTGACCCTGTGCTGCGATTTCCGCCTGGCCGCGCAATCGGCGCGCTTCAAGGCTGGCTATACCAGCATGGCTTATTCGCCGGACGCCGGGGCCAGTTGGCACTTGCCACGCCTGATCGGTAGCGAGCAGGCCAAGCGCCTGTTGTTCCTCGACGAACTCTGGGGCGCCGACCGCGCCCTGGCCACCGGCCTGGTAAGCGAAGTCTGCGCCGATGAGCAGCTGGCATCCGCCGCCACCGAGCTGGCCGCCCGACTGGCGTCAGGCCCGACCTTCGCCTTTGCCCAGAGCAAAGTGCTGATCCGCGACGGCGCCCAGCGCAGCCTGGCCGAACAGCTCCAGGCCGAACAGGCCGCCGGTCTGCTCTGCGGTCGCAGCCGCGATGGTGCCGAGGCACTCCGGGCCGTGGTGGAAAAACGCGCCCCTCATTTTATCGGCCAGTAACCGAACAGCAGGTACCCCATGAATTTCCAACTGACCCAAGAGCAGGACATGCTGGTGGACGCCGTTCGCAGCTTTGTCGAGAAAGAACTGCTGCCCCATGAGGAAGCCGTTGACCGCGCCGACGCGGTGTCGCCGGAACTGGCCGCACAGATTCGCGCCAAGGCCATCGCGGCTGGCTTCTATGCCTTCAACATGCCGGAAGAAGTCGGTGGCGGTGGCCTCGACTACCTGTCCCAGGCGTTGATCGAGCGTGAGCTGTCAAAAGTATCCTGGGCGCTGCATGTGTTTGTCGCGCGCCCGTCGAAGATCCTGATGGCCTGCACCGGGGCGCAGATCGAGGACTACCTGTTGCCCTGCGTGCGCGGTGAAAAGGTCGACTGTTTCGCCCTGACCGAGCCTGGCGCCGGCTCCGATGCCAATGCGATCAAGACCCGTGCGGTGCGCGATGGCGATGATTTCGTCCTCAATGGCAGCAAGCATTTCATCAGCCATGCCGGGCACGCGGACTTCGCCATCGTCTTCGCGGTGACCGACACCTACGAACACAATGGCCGCCAGCGCAACGCCGTGACCTCGTTCCTGGTGGATCGCGACACTCCCGGCATGACCATCCGCCGTGGCCCGAGATGCGTCAGCAACCGCGGTTATCACACCAGCGAAATCTTCTTCGACGACTGCCGGGTCCCGGCGGCCAAGGTGCTGGGCGAGATCGGCAAGGGCTGGGACGTCGCCAATGCCTGGCTGACCGCCGGGCGGGTGATGGTCGCGGCCAACTGTGTCGGTCAGGCTCAGCGGGCGCTGGATGTGGCGTTGCAATGGTCGGCCGATCGCAAGCAGTTCGGCCAGGCCATTGGTACCTACCAGGGCATCTCTTTCAAGCTGGCGGACATGGCCACGGAAATCCGCGCCGCCGAACTGATGACCCTGCACACCGCCTGGAAAATGGACCAGGGCACCATGACCGACGGCGAGGCCGGTATGGCCAAGCTGTTCGCCAGCGAAGTACTGGGCCGCGCCGCCGACGAAGCGGTGCAGATTTTTGGCGGCATGGGCCTGATGGACGAAGGGCCGGTGGAGCGGATCTGGCGCAATGCGCGGATCGAGCGGATCTGGGAAGGCACCTCGGAAATCCAGCGCCATATCATTTCCCGCGAACTGCTGCGGCCGCTGCTGCGCTGATCGGACCAGGAGAACACTATGTCCATCAGAGACAACCTCAAGCGCCTGCTCGCGCCGCGCCACCTGGCCTTCGTGGGTGGGCGCAGCATGGCGCGGGCGTTCAAGCGCTGTGCCGACGGCGGTTTCCAGGGCCAGATGTGGCTGGTCAATCCGCAGCATGCCGAACTCGACGGAATTCCCTGCGTGGCGTCGGTTGCGCAGTTGCCCTGTGGACCGGACGCGGTGTTTATCGCCACCAACCGCGAACTGACCCTGGCCTGTGTCGCCGAGCTGGCGGCCAAGGGCGCGGGCGGGGCGATCTGCTATGCCTCCGGCTTTGCCGAAACCGGCGAAGCGGGGCAGGCCCTGCAGGAACAATTGCTGCAGGCGGCGGGCGAGATGGCGCTGCTCGGGCCCAACTGTTATGGCTTGCTCGACTATCTGCACAATGTTGCCCTGTGGCCGGTGGCCCACGGCGGCAAGGCGGTGGAGAAGGGCGTGGCGGTGCTGACCCAGAGCGGCAACTTCGCCTACAACCTGTCCATGAGCGACCGCTCCTTGCCCCTGGCCTATATGGCTTCGGTGGGCAATCAGGCGCAGTTGGGCGTGGCCGAATTGATGGACGTGCTGCTCGACGAGCCACGGGTCACCGCCATCGGCCTGCACCTGGAAGGGTTGAAGAATGTCCAGGGTTTTGCCCGGGCGGCGTACAAGGCGCTGGAGAAAGGTATTCCGGTGATCGCCCTGAAAACCGGGGTGTCGCAGATCGGTGCCGAGCTGGCCCTCAGTCACACCAGCTCCCTGGCCGGTTCCGATGCGCTGTACGACAGCCTGTTCGCGCGTCTCGGGGTGATTCGGGTCAGTGGCCCGGTGAGTTTTGTCGAAACCCTCAAGGCGGCGGCCTGCGGTCATTTGCCGGCGGGTCCGAGCCTGACCGGGTTGGCCTGCTCCGGCGGTGATGCGGGGCTGATCGCCGACTACGCCGAGCGTAATGGCCTGACTTTGCCCACCCTGGACGAAGACCAGCGCGGCGAACTGGCGCAGGTGTTGCCCAGCTACGCCAACCTGGTCAATCCGCTGGACTTCACCACGGCGATCTGGGGCGACCGTGACGCCCTGGCAAAGATGCTCGAAACGGCCTTGCGTACCCCGTCCGATGCCGCCTTGCTGGTGCTCGATTATCCGGCGCAGTTTACCGGCGAGCGCAAGGAATGCGATCTCCTGCTGGAGCTGTATTGCGAGTGCCTGGAGCGGCATGGCAAGAGCGGTTTCGTTGCCTCGGCCTTTCCCGAGTTATTGCCGGCCCATGCCCGCGAACGTCTGCACGCCCACGGCGTACCGGCGTTGCAAGGGGTGGAAGACGGGCTGGCGGCCTGGGGCCGGATCGCCCATTACCGCCAGCGGCGCGAGGCCTTGTTGAATGGCGGTGAGGCGGCGTTGTTGCCGGTATGCCCGGATGCTGTGCTGGGTAGCGGACGGCTGCTGGATGAGTGGCAGTCCAAGCAGGCTCTGCGGCCCTTCGGCCTGCCGTTGCCCGAGGGGCGGTTGTGTCGGCCGGAGCAGGCGTTGGTCGAGGCCCGCAGCCTGGGTTACCCGCTGGTGCTCAAGGTGGTCAGTGCCGATTTGCCGCACAAGACCGAGGCCGGTGGTGTCGCCCTTAACCTCAAGGACGAGGTGGCGTTGCAGGCGGCGCTCGAGACCATGCGCGGCAACCTGGCCCGACATGCGCCGGAGCTCGCTTTCAATCAGGTGTTGCTGGAGCGCATGGCCGCGCCACCGTTGGCGGAACTGATCGTCGGCGTCAAGCGCGAAGCCGGTTTCGGCCTGGCGCTGGTGATCGGCGCCGGGGGGATTCTGGTGGAGTTGCTCAAGGACAGCTGCAGCCTGCTGCTGCCGACCACCGACCAGGCCATTCACCAGGCGTTGCTGGGCTTGCGTTGCGCACCGCTGCTGACCGGTTTTCGCGGCGGTCCCGCAGTGGATATGCCGGACCTGGTCAAGGCGATTCGCGCGGTGGCGGATTACGCCTGCGAGAACGCCGGGCCATTGCTGGAACTGGATGTGAATCCGCTGCTGGTCAACGCCGAGGGCACGGTGGCGGTGGATGCGTTGATCCGTTTGGCCTAATACCGCATCAGCAAACGAACCCTTTCCCGCAACGTAACAGGGGCAATTCGATGAGCGATAATAACAACAAGATTCCTCAGTTTTCCCACGGCCTTTCACTGGAGCGCCGCGGCTTCCTCAAGCTCGGCGCTGTGGCCGGGCTGGCCGGCGCTGCCGCTTCCATGGGCTTCCCGCTCAGCGCCTGGGCCGCCGACGCCACGCCAAAACCCGGTGGAACCCTGCGCCTGGGCCTGGCCGGCGGCAGCACCTCCGACTCCTATGATCCCGGTTCCTGGAGCGACACCTTCACCTTCGTCGGCTTCTCGGCGATCTACAACACCCTGGTGGAAATCGCCGTGGACGGTTCCGCCATCCCGGAGCTGGCCGAAAGCTGGGAGTCCTCGCCGGATGCCAGGATCTGGACCTTCAAACTGCGCCAAGGGGTGCAATTCCACAACGGCAAGCCTCTTGCCGTCGAAGATGTGATCGCCTCGATCCAGCATCACCTCGGTGAGAAATCCACCTCCGCGGCCAAGACCGTGCTCGGTGAAGTGGTCGCGGTACGCGCCGCCGGCAACGACAGCGTGGCCTTCGAACTGCATTCGGGCAATGCCGACTTCCCCTATGTGGTCGCCGACTATCACCTGGTGATCATGCCCGCCAAGGACGGCCTGGCCGACTGGCGCGCCGGCGTCGGCACCAGCGGTTATCGCCTCAAGTCCTTCGAGCCCGGCGTGCGCAT
The DNA here is from genome assembly GCF_023242525.1 of Pseudomonas sp. MWU12-2319. Classification (NCBI taxonomy): domain Bacteria; kingdom Pseudomonadati; phylum Pseudomonadota; class Gammaproteobacteria; order Pseudomonadales; family Pseudomonadaceae; genus Pseudomonas; species Pseudomonas sp. MWU12-2319. The sequence continues at coordinate 280,925 of NZ_JALJES010000008.1, read as the reverse complement.
GGCCCTGGAGCGCAACCCCGGTTATTGGAAAACCGGTCGCGCGCATTTCGACGCGGCGGAACTGCTGGCCATCTCCGACGGCGCGGCACGGGTCAACGCACTGATCACCGGGCAGGTCGATGTGATCAACAAGGTCGACTTGAAGACCGTCGGCCTGCTCAAGCGCAACCCGAACATGGTCATCGAGGAAACCAAGGGCGCCCAGCAGTACACCTTCCCGATGCTCTGCGACAGCGATGCGTTCAAGAACAACGATATCCGTATGGCGATGAAACACGGTATCGACCGTGAAGTGCTGCTCTCCTCGGTGCTCAAGGGCTATGGCGCGGTGGGCAACGACCATCCGATCCAGCCCGGCAGCCGCTTCCTCAATACCCAACTGCCACAGCGCAAATACGACCCCGACCAGGCTAGGTTCTACCTGCGCAAGGCCGGGGTGGATTCGCTCAAGGTCCGTCTGCAAGCCAGCGATGCGGCGTATTCCGGGGCGGTGGACGCGTCGGTGCTGTTCAAGGAACAGGCCAGGGCGGGCGGCATCGATATCGATGTGGTACGCGAGCCGGCGGACGGATTCTTCTCCAATGTCTGGAACAAACAGCCATTCACCACCTCGTTCTGGTACAGCAGCCTGACCGCCGACCGCATGTTCAGCATCGGTTACGCCAAGGGTGCGGCGTGGAACGAGTCCCATTGGGACAACCCGCGCTTCAACGTCCTGCTCAACCAGGCCCGGGGCGAACTCAACGACCCGTTGCGGCGCGAGATGTACAACGAAATGCAGGCGATCTGCCGTGACGATTGCGGCGCGATCATCCCGTTGTTCGCCAGCTCCGTGGCGGCGCGCTCGACCCGTGTAGCCCACGGCGGGCTCACCGCACCCTATGGCGAACTGGACGGCCTGCGGTTGATCGAGCGCTGGTGGCAGGCCTGAGGCGGGAGCGCGAGATGAACAGTATTCTGAAACTGCTCTCCCAGCGCCTGGCGCTGGGGCTGCTGTCGTTGTTCGCGGTGTCGGTGATCATCTTCCTGGCGGTGGGGTTGCTGCCGGGGGATATCGCCCAGGCCATGCTCGGGCAGTCGGCAACCCCTGAGACCCTGGCGGCGTTCCGCACCCAACTGGGCCTGGACCAACCGCCATTCTGGCGTTTCGTGCATTGGGTCGGGCATCTCCTGCGGGGCGACCTGGGCACTTCGCTGGCCAACCAGCGGCCCATCGCCGAACTGGTCGGCGGTCGCCTGGGCAACACCCTGTGCCTGGCCGGCCTGGCGGCGCTGGTGTCGGTGCCTCTGGCGCTGTTGCTGGGGATGCTCGCCGCGCTGTACCGCAATTCGTGGTTCGACCGGCTGCTCAATAGCGTGGCCCTGAGTGCGGTGTCGTTCCCCGAGTTCTTCGTCGCCTACCTGCTGATCCTGCTGTTCTCGGTCAAGCTGGGCTGGTTGCCGAGCCTGTCGAACCTGCCGCCGGATGCCTCCTTCGGCATGCTCCTGGAGCGCTCGGTGCTACCGGTAGCGACCCTGAGCCTGGTGGTGGTCGCGCAGATGATGCGCATGACCCGCGCCGCGCTGATCAACCTGCTGGCCAGCCCCTATATCGAAATGGCCCGGCTCAAGGGTATCAGCCAGGGCCGGATCATCTTTCGCCATGCCTTGCCCAATGCCCTGGCCCCCATCGTCAACGTGGTCGCGCTGAACCTGGCGTACCTGGTGGTGGGCGTGGTGGTGGTCGAAGTGGTGTTCGTCTATCCGGGGCTGGGGCAGTTGCTGGTGGACTCGGTGGCCAAGCGCGATATCCCGGTGGTCCAGGCCTGCAGCCTGATCTTCGCCGCGACCTATATCGTGCTCAACACCCTGGCCGACGTGCTGTCCATCGCCAGCAACCCACGCCTGATGCATCCGAAGGGGTAGCCCATGAAATCCGTGTTCAAAGATCTGATCCTCGCGCCCTGGAGTGCGAAATTCGGGTTCTGCGTGATTGTCCTGTATGTCGCGGTGGCGCTATTGGCCCCGCACCTGGCGCCTTATGGAGAAACCCAGGTGGTCGGCGATGGCTTCGCCGCCTGGGGCGCGCAGTTCCCGCTGGGCACCGACAACCTCGGGCGCGACATGCTCAGCCGCCTGCTCTATGGCGCGCGCAATACCGTGGGCATTGCTTTTCTCACCACCGCGCTGGCGTTCCTGGTGGGCGGCCTGGCCGGCCTGATCGCGGCGCTCAAGGGCGGTTGGGTCGACATGGGCCTGTCGCGGCTGGTGGATATCCTTATGGCGATTCCGCAACTGATCTTCGCCTTGCTGATCCTCAGCGTGGTGGGCACCACCGCGACCTCGCTGGTGCTGGTGATCGCGCTGCTGGATTCGACCCGGGTATTCCGCCTGGCGCGGGCGGTGGCGATGAACGTGGTGGTCCAGGACTTTGTCGAGGCGGCCCGGCTGCGGGGCGAGGGCACGCTCTGGCTGGTGACCCGGGAGATCCTGCCCAACGCCGCGGCGCCGCTGATCGCCGAGTTCGGCCTGCGCTTCTGCTTCGTCTTCCTGTTTATCAGTGCGCTGTCGTTTCTCGGCCTGGGCATCCAGCCGCCGACCGCCGACTGGGGCAGCATGGTGCGCGACAACGCGGTGCTGATCACCTTCGGCGACCTCACGCCCTTGCTCCCGGCACTGGCGGTGGCGTTGCTCACGGTAGGGGTCAATTTTGTCGTCGACTGGATGCTCTATCGCTCCAGCGGGCTGAAGGAATGTTGAGCATGAACGAAGCGAACCCGAGTTTGTTGCAGATCCGCGACCTGCATATCGAAGGGCACTACGACGATGCCTGGCATCCATTGGTGCAGGGCATCGACCTGAGCCTGGCCCGGGGCGAAGTGCTGGGCCTGATCGGTGAATCCGGTGCGGGTAAGTCGACCCTGGGCCTGGCCGCCATGGGCTACACCCGCGACGGTTGCCGGATCACCGGCGGCTCGATTCATTTCGACGGCCAGGACCTGCGCCAGTGTTCCGCCGAGGCCCTGCGTAAACTGCGTGGCCTGCGCATCGCCTATGTGGCGCAGAGCGCGGCGGCCTCGTTCAACCCGGCGCAACGGCTGATCGACCAGCATGTGGAAACCGCGGTGATCAATGGCGGGATGAAGCGCACCGAGGCCGAGGCCCAGGCGGTGGAACTGTACCGGGTGTTGCGCCTGCCGAACCCGGAAAGCATCGGCCGGCGTTATCCGCACCAGGTCTCCGGCGGTCAGTTGCAACGGGCGATGACCGCCATGGCCATGGCCTGCCAGCCGGACCTGATCATCTTCGACGAGCCGACCACGGCCCTCGACGTCACCACCCAGATCGAAGTGCTGGCGGCGATTCGCGATGCGGTGAAGCGCTTCGGCATGGCGGCGATTTACATCACCCACGACCTGGCGGTGGTCTCGCAGATGGCCGACCGGATCATGGTGTTGCGCCATGGCAAGTTGGTGGAAGAGGCGGCGACCCGGCAAATGCTCCAGGCGCCGACCGAGGACTACACCAAGTCGCTGTGGGCGGTGCGTTGTTTCCGCACCGAGCCCAAGGGCCGGCCGGAGCAGGGCGGGCCTTTGCTCGAAGTGCGCAATGCCTCGGCCAGCTACAGCCAGCAGCCGGTGCTGCACGATGTCTCGATGCGTCTCTATCGGGGCCAGACCCTGGCGGTGATCGGAGAGTCGGGCAGCGGCAAGAGCACCACGGCACGGCTGATTACCGGCCTGTTGCAACCGAGCAGCGGGCAGGTGTTGTTCGACGGTGAAGTGTTGCCGGCTGATTATCGCCACCGTAGCAAGGCGCAATTGCGCAGTATCCAGATGATCTACCAGATCCCCGACACGGCCCTCAATCCGCGTCAGCGCATCGTCGACATTATCGGTCGGCCGCTGGCGTTCTACCTGGGGCTCAAGGGCAAGGCCCTGCGCCAGCGGGTGGCCGAGTTGCTGGAGATGATCGAGCTCGACCCGGGAAAGTTCATGGAGCGGCTGCCGTCGGAGCTGTCCGGCGGGCAGAAGCAGCGGGTCTGTATCGCCCGTGCCCTGGCTGCGGAGCCGCAGGTGATCATTTGCGATGAGGTGACTTCGGCGTTGGACCAATTGGTGGCCGAGGGCATCCTCAAGTTGCTGGATCGGGTGCAGCGGCAGTTGGGCGTGTCCTACCTGTTTATCACCCATGATGTGGCGACGGTGCGGGCGATTGCCGATGAAGTGGTGGTGATGCAGCGCGGGAAGGTGGTCGACGCCGGCTCGCGGGACGTGATCTTCACGCCGCCACACCGCGACTACACCGGCCTGCTGTTTTCCTCGGAGCCGGAGATGGACCCGGATTGGTTGGACCGGATTCTCCAGCAACGGGCCAGCGCCTGACCGGATATATTTTTTGGACGCTACGGACCTGTGGGAGCGGAGCTTGCCCGCGAAGCTTTTGGCGTCCTTGAGGCCGCCTTCGCGAGCAAGCTCTGCTCCCACACAAGCCCTGCCACAGGTTATTTGTGACAGTTTCAAAATCACCATAAGGACCCTTGATGAACGTACTGATCATCCACGCCCACCCCGAACCACAATCCTTCACTGCCGCACTACGTGACCAGGCCGTCGAGACCCTGCAAGCCCAAGGCCACAGCGTCCAGGTTTCCGACCTCTACGCCATGCGCTGGAACCCGGTGGCCAGCGCCGAGGACTTTTCCGCCCGGGACAACCCCGACTACCTGGTCTACGCCCTGGAACAACGCCTCGGCGTCAAGACCCAAAGCCTGGCACCGGACATCCAGGAAGAACTCGACAAACTGCTCTGGGCCGACCTGCTGATCCTCAACTTCCCGATCTACTGGTTCTCCGTGCCGGCCATCCTCAAGGGCTGGATCGACCGTGTGCTGGTGTCCGGCGTTTGCTACGGCGGCAAGCGTTTCTACGACCAGGGCGGCCTGGCGGGCAAGAAGGCGCTGGTCACCGTCACCCTCGGCGGCCGCGAGCACATGTTCGGCGAAGGCGCGATCCACGGTCCATTGGAAGACATGCTGCGTCCACTCCTGCGCGGCACCCTGGCCTATGTCGGTCTCGACGTGCTGCCACCCTTCGTGGCCTGGCACGTGCCCTATATCAGTGCCGAGGCCCGCGGGCAATTCCTGGTCGGTTACCATGAGCGCCTGGAAAATCTCGAACAGGACAGTCCCCTGGTCTTTCCGCGCTTGTCACAGTTCGACGAGGCGCTGTATCCCATCCGCTGACCGCAGTCAGCCATCGACGTTGAAGAGGGCAGGAGCACTATGGCCGAGGAAACGCGTTTTCTGCGTATGGACCCTGAGTTGCGCAAGGCCAATCTGGTCGCCGCGACCTTGCGCTGCCTGAAGAAGTACGGCTTTGTCGGCACCTCGATCCGCAAGATCTGCGCCGAGGCCGGGGTGTCGGTGGGCTTGATCAGCCATCACTACAGCGGCAAGGACGAACTGGTGGCCGATGCCTACCTGCATATCACCGGGCAGGTCATGAGCCTGTTGCGCGAGTCGGTGGCGAAGGCGGGCAGCGGTGCCCGCCGGCACCTGTCGGCGTTTTTCGAGGCGTCGTTTTCCGAAGGCATGCTCGACCCCGAACTGCTCGAAGCCTGGCTGGCGTTCTGGGGCGCGGTGAAAACCGCCGAGGCGATCAACCGCGCCCACGATCATTCCTATGGCGAGTACCGGACCATCATGGGCAAGGCCCTGACCCTGCTGGCCGAAGAGGAAGGCTGGAGCGGTTTCGACAGCGGCCTGGCGGCCATCGGCCTGAGTGCCTTGCTCGATGGCTTGTGGTTGGAATGCGGGCTCAACCCCAGCACCTTCACCCCGGCCCAGGGCGTACAGATCTGCGAAGCCTGGGTCGATGGCCTGCAAATGGGCGGCTACCGACGTTTCATCTCCTAGGCTTTCATGGCTTGTTGATCAACTGTTCAGTTAGCGCTACAGTGCATCGCAAATTCCTACCGCTTCGCATAATTCCAAGAATCGGCCGCTCGCGGCACGAACAGGAGCCAGGTAATGAAGGTGATGCCGCGCGTGCTGATCGTCGAGGACGATCCGCTGATCCGTGAACAGCTGGAGGCGTGTCTGACCCAGGATGGGTATGAAGTCCATTGCGTCGAGTCCGCTGAGCAGGCCGAGGCCTGTCTGAGCCGCTTCCCGGTGGCGCTGGTCTTGCTTGATGTGCAGTTGCCGGGTTCGGACAGCCTGCACCTGACCCGCCAATGGCGTGGGCGCTCTGAGGTCGGGATCATCCTGATCGGTGGGCGCGACGACGATGCCGAGCGGATCACCGCCCTGGAATGTGGTGCCGACGATTACCTGAATACGCCCCTGAATCCCCGCGAGCTGGTTTCCCGCGCCCGCAACCTGACGCGCCGGGTGTGTCACCTGCAACCGGCCACGCCAACGCTGCCCAGCCCGCGCCTCGAACATTTCGCCGACTGGACCCTGGACGCCGACCGCCGTCGCCTGAAAGCCTGCGACGGCCGTGAAACCCTGCTCAGCCATGGCGAGTTCCAGTTGCTCAACGTGTTTATGCGCAACAGCGGTCACACGCTGAGCCGCGACCAGTTGATGGAGCAACTGCGCAACCGTGAATGGCTGCCCAGCGACCGCTCCATCGATGTCCTGGTCGGGCGCCTGCGGCGCAAGCTCCATGACAACCCGGCCGCGCCGGAACTGATCATGACCATCCATGGGGCGGGCTACCTGTTTACCGCCCGGACCTCAAGGGCTGCTTGAATCAGACACTGGTGGATTCGACCAGACGCGTCAGCCCCACCTCATGGACCAGTGCCTGGGTCAGTTCGTCGATGCTGGCGAACAGCCGCGCCTCGTTGAATCCCCAGCGCGGATGAACGATATAGAACTTGCCGGTGCCCCTGTCGGTTCGGATGACCGTCGTGACCAGGGATCGATCCTTGGAGCGATTGATCAGTACAGGTCCTTGCGGGGACGTTTCGACCGTGAACATACCCGCGCGACTGAGCTGCGGATGGGTGTCGAGCCTGGGCTGGCGCAGGTAGGTGACGCTGTTGAGCTCGACCACCTGCCTCATATTGCCTTGCCTGAGTCCCCATATCAGGTCGTCGATGCTTCTGTATTTGATTCCTCGGATGTTGAGGTTTATAGGGGCCTCGAGATGAAATACATCGTGTGAGCTGCCGGCAGGCCGACTCCGTGTCACCGGCTGTTCCGTCGTGATCAACTGGCGGCCAGGGTGCAGGGGATCGACCGGCCGGTAGACGAGCGTGTACTGATCGCCGCTTTGTTCGATCAGGAAATCCCCTTGCTTGACCAGCAGCCCCCTGTGAGGTTTGCTGATTTGTGGCAACGCTTGGGGCGCCACGTTCACTTCCAGCTTCGCATCGGCTTGGACGAACTGAATATCACGTGCATATTGGCCCTGGGTGAACTCTCCCGGATCACGCAGGACGCGCAACGGCAAGGGTTGTCCGCCGACATCGACGGTCCGCAGGTTGGCCGCCCCCAACAGGTCGGCCAGGCCCGTCTCGCCGTTTACGCCGCTGGCATGTGAATCCTGGCTCAGGGCAATCCAGCGATGCGGGCCTTGCTGCAGTTGGTCCGCATTGATCACTTGGCGGGCATAGTACTTCAGGGCCCTGGCCCGATCCGGGCTGTAGTTGCGCAGGCCCTGGCGGTAACTGGCGGCGCAGTCGATCGCCTGGACGCGAATGCCGTTGGCATGTGCGCTGTTAATCAGTTCACGCAAGGAATGGGGGCCGTTCGGGTCGATGTGATGTTCGATATCTTGCCGTCTCAGGGTGTCCCTCAGGCGTTGGGACATGACGCCGCTACGATGAAAGTTGTTGAGGTGAACCTGATCGAAGTCCGTCAGGAGGTTTTCCAGGTACAGGGTCTTGACCTGGTGTTCCGTAGCAAGCGACTGCATGTTGTCGATCAGGAGCTGGCGGCCGCTCCTTGACTGGTAGGCTGCGCCGAGGACAATACCGTTCCCGTTCCGGTAGCCACGTTCGAACAGTTGTGTCGCCAGCGCGGCGTCCAGCAGGTCGGGCGCCAGTGTCTTGGCCACGGGGGGCGGGTTTTCGACGAAGAAACTTCGGGCGTCTTCAAGCATCCGTTTTGAGAGTGAGTACACGTGAGGGGCGGCCTGGCGCTCCAGTGCGGAAGGAGCCGGAGAGACCCAAGCGGGATCAAGGGCTCTGCTGGTGGTGCGAATCAGCTCCTCGAGCGTGTTCCGGTAGGTGGCCGGGATTTCATAACGTGCGGCACCGACCTTCTCGGGTGCGCCGCCCAACAGGCGATTCCTGGGCAAGGCCTGCCAATGGCTGCCAACCTTTATGAGCTCGATGTCTTCCGCCCATTGGTGTTCCTTGAGCACGTAGCGCTTGCCGTCCCGGGAGCCGGTGCGGTACCACTTGCCCTCCAGTTTCACGTACTGGTCCATGCGTGCCGTGCGGTCGACGAACAGTCCGTCACGCATATAGTTCAGCTCCAGCGGTGTACGGATTTCATAGTCCTTGAGGTCCGCGGCCAGGGACCTGAGGGATGACGCCGTCGAAGGCTCCGCGGTCAGCAGCGATTGCCGGCTGCCGTCCAGGCTGACCCGGCTGGTCTTGACCAGGCGGGAAACCTTCTCGCCGGGAAGCGGCCGTATCTGCCGCAACGCGGGTTTGATCAGTTGCAGCGGGAAGGGCGCCGCGGCGTCAAGGAGCGTCTGGATCAGCGCCTCCTCGGCTTCCTGATGATGACCCAGGGCAAGTGCCTGGCCGAAGTTGGCCAGGCCGTACAGGCCACGCAACAGGTAGACCGGCAGGCTGAGATGCAAGGAGGCGCCGCCGAGGACGAACTCCAGGGCGAAGCGCGATCCCACATTGATCCAGTACCAGAGGGTGTCACGGCCCACCCGTTGGTTGCTGGCCGCGAAGTATTCCACGCTGTGGATCAGATGCTTGGCCCTGGCCTCGTACAGCGTGCTGAACAGGTCGCCTTCGATGGGAAGGTAACGGACCAGCGGGAATTGCCGCGTGAACAACCGGGCCGGATCCCACTGTTCGTTGCGGGCGGCCCGGGCGATGCAGTAGTCCTTCCAGTCTTGCTGGCGCAGCAAGGCCTTGATCGCCGCGACATCCGCCAGCTCGCGCCAGGCTTTGCCATCGGGGCCTTGCGGGGTGTAGAGCAGCAGGCTGTCGGCGGGGGCGTCGGTGCTGATGACCAGCACCTCATCGATACTCATGCCGTTGTGTGCCTGCTCCGTGCCGCCGAGCATCAGGTAGTTGGCCTGGACCTTGTAGCCGTCCAGCAGCGGGCGGCGCTGTGCCGACGGGTATTTGAGCAGGTGTTCGATACGCCGGTAGCCACGCTCCAGGGCGCTGTCCTTGGGATCGAGAAAATCTCCGCTCAGACGTGCGACATAGGCCTGCAGCTTCATCCGTGCCCGTTGCCCTTCGAGCCAGGTCGCGCGTAACGCCGCCTGGCCCGGGCCGAGCAGTTTCTGTTCGAGCAACGTCTTGTACTGGCCAGGCGCGTCCACGGCACTGACGATAGCCTGTACCTGCTTGTCCGACAGGCTGAGTGTGGACCCGTTCGGGTTGTTGATCTGGGCCTTGAAACTGACCGTTTCGCCCAGGCGCACGCCCTTGATGTTTTCCAGTGCCAGGGCCGTCAACGACAGCGTACGGGGAGGGCGTAGCCGATCGATCGGCGGCTGGCTTTGCCAGGCCGGGCTCAGGTGGTGGGTGATGCGAGTGACATGCACGACGATGTTGTCAGGGTCGGCCATGACCTGGGGATAGTGCTGTTGCAGATGGGTCTCGAGCAGACCGGCCGCGTAGGCCTTGAGGGCCGGCAGGTCGCTGAGCGAGGCGGGCACCGGGTTGTCTTCCAGGGTCGGTCGCCACAAGGTGGCGAGCTGGGCCTGTTCGTCCGGGCTGATGCTGTTGATTCGGCTCAACAGGTCGCTGAACATCAGGTCGCGATTGCGTCGCCTGAGGACCGGGACGATATCCAGCAGCCTGGCCAGGCTGATCGACCCATCCAGTTGCCGGGCGAACTCGGCGACGTCATTGTGCAGGCCCGGAGCACCTCTGGCGAAGCGCCAGGCATCGGTGAAGTCAGCTTTTTGCTTGGCGAGCAATCCGTCCACCAGGAGTTGGAAGGGGTCGCCTTCTTCGAGTCGGTAGCTGAAGGGTGCACTGCGATCGGGTGCGTTCGCGGGGCTCCAGGTGCGCTGTCGCTGCGGCAGCAGATCGAGCAGCGATTCGCGCTCGACCGCATCATCGAGGCGCCGGACCAGGTTCGTCCTCAGTGCCTGCAACGAAGCGAACGGCTCCAGGCCACGGCCGATCTGATAGAGCAACGCCGGCAGTTTGTAAGTGTCCTCGTCGGGACTACGGGTGATGACCAGGCAGCCCTCCAGAATCAGGTCGTGCGGTTGCAGGGCGATCCGGTAGACGTGGACTGGCCCGCCCAGGGGGAATTTTTTCAGGCGTTGTTCATGGGTGGGGTGGTCCAGGACCCGCTCCAGGTCCTCACGGTTGCTTTTGTCCAGGTTCAGATCCAGTTCGCGCAACTGCGCTTCCAGGCGAATCTGGGTCTGCAGGTTTTCCCGTAGCAGTGGCGCGGCGCTGGCCCAGAAACTGTCGACGTTTTCGCTGAAGCGCGTGTCGAAGCCAAGGCCCGCATCCTCCAGGGTTTTTCCGAAGCGCCCGATGTCCAGGCCGCTCAGTTGCTGTTCGTCGTAGGCATCGGTGGCGTTGGCGTAGAAGCCGCTCGTGGCCGGGTCGAACGTCTGGTCATTGCCGGCCAGGTGCCGGGTAAACACCTCCGTCAGCGTATGCGACTGCCTGACAGCGCGATAACGGACCAGCTCGCCGCGCTCGTCGGTGTCCGACAGGGGCCAGTACAGGGTTTCCTCATAGGTGTTGAGGAAGATCGCATCGGGATCCCTCGAGGCCGCCTGGGGGAAGTCACGTGCCAGTTGCCGGGCCAGGAGCAGGGCGGCGAACCAGTGGAAATTAGGCTGTTGGCGCGCGAGCAACAGGGTTCGCTCATTGGTGGCGGCCAGGGCATCGAAGGCTTCCCGCTGGCTCTGGGCCAGTTGGTCGGGGGCGGCGAAGCCGGTGGGGGAGTCCTTCAGGTAGCCGTTGCCGTTGGAAAGACGCTGCGATGGTTCCATGGGGGAAAGCTCCAGCAAGGCGCGTAGATGGGCGCGTGAAAGAGGAGGGTGTTGGCGCAGCAGGCGCAGGATGGCCTCGTGGTCCGTCAGACCGAGCGGGTTGCGCAGGCTATCGGGCAGGGTCGCCAGGACCGCGGGCAGGTCGGGCTGTGGTTCTTGCAGGGCATTCAGGGTGAAGCGGCCATGACGGCGCAGGAGGGTGTGGACCTGTTGGGCCTGCAGGTCACCGATGCTGGTCAGCAAGGTGCCGTCCGGCGTCTGCTCGCGCAGTTCCAGGCGCACACCGCTCGACGGCCAGTTCGGCAAGGTGGCCAGGGTGTAGAGCATCAGCCGCTGAGTATCGTCGTTGTGCTGCCGGCTTTGCAGAAAGAGCCCTTCATAGGCCTGGCTCAGGCGTTCCTCCTGTAGATACCAGTGGGCGTCGAGCAGTTGACGCTCGCTCAGTTCGCCCTCGGACAGTTGCATCGACTGCAGCTCATGCTCGGTCGAGTTGGCGAGCAGTTCATGGGCCGCCGCCTGGGAGAGCAGGGGGATTCGGGTTCGCAGCAGATTCACCAGCGGATCACGGGATTGCTGCCTGAAGGCCAGGAGGTTGTCGAACAGGTCCTTGCGGCGAGAGGACAGTAGACGGACAGCCCTGCGCTTGAGCTCCCATAACTGGGCATCGAGGGTTAAGCATCGTGTGCCCAGCCATTCGGTCTTCTGTGCCGTGCTCATGGTTTGCAGAACGCTGCTCCACAGCGTGCCATCGAGCACCTGCGCCCGGCTGACCCGCACCCTCGGCAGGCCGGACGACAGGTCGGGGCCGTACTCGGCAGCTGTCGAATCACCGGCGGGATCGTATATCTGCAGCACACTTGTCGTTGGCCAGATCAGCTCCAGGCCGAGCAGTTGCAACTGCCAGTACAGGGCCTTCACCCCGGATGCTGGGGCAGCGTCATGGCTCAGCCCGTCGATGAAGTCCTGTATCTCCTGCTCCAGCTCGAAGCGCACGCGGGCGTCGAGCAGCAGCGCCGGCACCTGTCGGGATTCGGCGTAGACGGCGCGCAAGGCGGGGCTGTCGATACCGCTGACCAGGCGAATGCGGCGGGCGGTCTCGGCGGGCAGGTCGCTGAGAAAATGCCTGATGGCCTGTTCCAGTGAAACCGAGGCGGGGGCGCTTGCGGGGGGATCGGCCGAAGTGATCAGAGGGGTCATGCTGAGCATCCTTGTCGTTGCGTGATGGCCGTTATTCAACGCGCAAGCCGAAGGCATGAGGTGGTAATTAATGCTGAGGACAGGGATGTTCAAAGATGTAACAGGTCTGCGTCGAGAGACACCAGATATGGATTTATTGTTTTTAAAAACAATAAGTTGGGTTGAACGTGTGGCTTTTTTTCGAGTGCCTCAAAAGGATTGTCACGCTATTGAACAAGTGTTTAATATCGTCAGGCGGTCCCCTATCACTCCACAACAACAAGACGAGGGCTAGCATGAGCTCCCAATCGACCCTGCAAGCTTCTTCCACCACGCTCACCGGCGGTCAGGCCCTGGTGCGCCTGCTGGCCCATTATGGTGTCGACACGGTGTTCGGCATTCCCGGCGTGCACACCCTGGAGCTGTATCGCGGCCTGCCCGGCAGCGGCATCCGCCATGTGTTGACCCGCCATGAGCAGGGCGCCGGTTTCATGGCCGACGGCTATGCCCGGGTCAGTGGCAAGCCCGGCGTCTGCTTTATCATCACCGGCCCTGGCGTGACCAACGCCGCGACCGCCATCGGCCAGGCCTACGCCGACTCGATTGCGCTGCTGGTGATTTCCAGCGTCAACCACACCGCCAGCCTGGGCAAGGGCTGGGGTTGCCTGCACGAGACCCAGGACCAGCGGGCGATCACCGCGCCTATCACCGCGTTTTCGGCGGTGGCCCTGAGCACCGACGACCTGCCGGAACTGATCGCCCGGGCCTTTGCCGTGTTCGACAGCGAGCGGCCGCGGCCGGTGCATATTTCGGTGCCGCTGGATGTGCTGGCCGGGCCGATCAGCCGTGACTGGAGCGGTGAAGTGGTGCGCCGTCCCGGGCGTGGGCTGCCGAGTGTGCAGGCCCTGGAAGAGGCTGCCCGACGGCTGCAACAGGCCAAGCGCCCGATGATTATCGCCGGGGGCGGTGCGCTGGCCGCCGGGGCCGAGTTGCAGGCCTTGAGCGAACGCCTGGCCGCGCCTCTGTTCACCAGTGTTGCCGGTAAAGGTTTGCTGGCGCCGGATGCGCCGTTGAATGCAGGTTCCAGCCTGTGCGTCGAGCCCGGTTGGGCACTGATCGCGCAAGCCGATGTGGTGCTCGCGGTGGGTACCGAAATGGCCGATACCGACTATTGGCGTGAGCGCCTGCCGTTGACTGGCGAGGTGATCCGGGTCGATATCGACTCGCGCAAATTCAACGACTTCTATCCCTGCGCCGTGGCGTTGCGGGGGGATGCACAGCAGACCCTCGCTGATTTACTGGAACGTCTGCCGGTGCAGGCCCGGGACTCCCATGAGTCGGTCAAGGCAGTGGCGGCATTGCGGGTGGCTTTGCGCGCTGGCCACGGTCCGTTACAGATAATCCATCAGCGGATTCTCGACCGTATTGCGGCGGCGATGCCGGCTGACACCGTTATCAGCAGCGATATGACCCAGTTGGCTTATACGGGCAATTACGCCTTTGCCAGCCGGGCGCCGCGCAGTTGGTTGCATCCCACCGGCTACGGCACCCTGGGTTATGGATTGCCGGCGGGGATCGGGGCCAAGTTTGGTGCTCCGCAGCGTCCCGGCCTGGTGCTGGTGGGGGACGGCGGTTTTCTCTATACGGTCCAGGAACTGGCGACGGCTGTCGAGGAGTTGGACAGCCCGCTGGTGGTGCTGCTGTGGAACAACGATGCCCTTGGGCAGATTCGCGATGACATGCTCAGCCTGGATATCGAGCCGGTGGGGGTGTTGCCGCGTAATCCGGATTTCGCCCTGCTGGCCCAGGCGTTTGGTTGCCGTGTGTGTGAACCGCAGAGCCTGGATGAGCTGGAGCGCGATCTGCGGGTGGGCTTTGGCTATGCCGGGGTGACGTTGATTGAACTGAAGCACGCGTGCGTCCGTTAAGACTGTTGTGTCTGGGCTGACGCTTTCGCGGGCAAGCTCCGCTCCCACATTAGATCTGAGTCGATCACAAGTTTTGTATACGCCGCAAAACTTAATGTGGGAGCGGAGCTTGTCGGGTCGCCGCATCGCCGCGAAAGGGCCCTCAAGCCTGACAAAAAACCACCGGCATACCTCGTCCTCCCCCGATGATGGAGAACAATAAAAATGACCACCTACACCCATCTTTATATCAACGGCGACTGGGTCGTCCCCCATGGCAGCGGCGTCGCCGAAGTCATCAACCCGGCCACCGAAACCGTCACCGGACAAGTCCCCCTCGGCGATGAACGTGACGTCGAACGCGCCGTCACCGCCGCCCGCCGGGCTTTCTCCAACTGGTCACGAACCCCGGCCAGTGAACGTGCCGGCTATATCCGCGCCCTGGGCCGGCAACTCAAGGCCCGCGCCGGCGAAATGGCCGCTCTGATCACCGCCGAACTGGGTATGCCGGTGCAATGGTGCCAGTCGGTCCAGGTCGACGGCCCGCTGGAAGGCCTGCTCAGCTACGCCGAAATCGCCGCGCTGATGGAGCAACAACGGGAAGTCGGCAACTCCCTGGTGATCCGCGAGGCGGTGGGCGTCTGCGCCTTTATCAACCCGTGGAATTACCCGCTGCATCAATTGATCGGCAAGCTCGCGCCGGCCCTCGCCGCAGGCTGCACGGTGGTGGTCAAGCCGAGCCAGGAAACCCCGCTGCATGCGTTCCTGCTGGCTGAAATGATTGACGCCATCGGCCTGCCGGGCGGGGTCTTCAATCTGGTCAGCGGCCCCGGCGCCAAGGTCGGCGAAGCCCTGGCCCGGCACCCGGACGTGGACATGGTCTCGTTCACCGGCTCGACCGCCGCCGGTGTACGGGTATCGATGGCCGCCGCGCCGACGGTCAAGCGGGTGTGCCTGGAGCTGGGGGGCAAGTCGCCCTTTCTGATCACCGCCGATGCCGATCTCGGCGCCGCCGTGCGCCATGGCGTGCAGGACGTGATGATCAACTCCGGGCAGACCTGCACCGCCTTGACCCGCATGTTGATTCCCCGCAGTCGCTACGCCGAGGCGCTGGAACTGGCGCGGGCCGAAAGCGAAAGCCTCAAGGTCGGCGATCCCCTGGACCCACAGAGCTTTCTCGGGCCCATGTGCTCGGCGTCCCAGCGCCGCACCGTGCTCGATTACATCCGCGTCGGCCAGCAGGAAGGCGCCCGGCTGTTGAGTGGCGGCGGTGCCTTGCCGGAAGGATTGGAGCGCGGCTTCTACGTGCGCCCCACGCTGTTTGCCGATGTCGATAACGGCATGCGCATCGCCCAGGAAGAAATCTTCGGCCCGGTACTCTGCCTGATGCCCTACGAGGACGAGGAACAGGCCATACGCCTGGCCAATGAATCGCCCTTCGGCCTGTCCAGCGCGGTCTGGGCCGGCACCCCGGCCCGGGCCCTGGAACTGGCGCGCGGGTTGCGCGCCGGCCAGTGCTTCGTCAATGGCGCGGCCTTCAACTACCGCGCGCCATTCGGCGGCTACAAGCAATCGGGCAACGGTCGCGAATGGGGTGAGGAAGGGCTGGCGGAGTTTATCGAAACCAAAGCGATCCAGTGCTGAAAAACGGCGCGACTGTCGTGAAAACGACCTGTTTACGCTGAACACGAAGCGGACCGATTTTTCCTGTTGAACGACTGTTCAGCTTCGTCTATGTTGGCTCCATCCCGGCGGGTTGCGGGCTTGCGTTTCTTCAAATTCGAACGAGGCACTGGCATGCGGTTTTCACCTTTTGTTGAGCGGATCTCGGGTGACGGTGTGGCCGCCTGGGACATTCATCACGCGGCGTTCGAAGCCCAGCGTCGCGGCGAGGATGTGATCATCCTCAGCGTCGGCGATCCGGATTTCCCCACCCCCGATTTCATCACTGAAGCGGCCATCCAGGCCCTTCGCGAAGGCGACACCCACTACACCGAAATCGCCGGTCGCCTGGCCTTGCGCGAAGCCATCGCCGCGCGCTACAGCCAGCGCCTGGAGCGTCCGCTGCAAGCTGAAAACGTCATCACCGTGGCCGGTGCGCAGAACGCCTTGTTCATCACCTCGCTGTGCCTGCTCAGCGCCGGTGACGAGGTGATTGCCCTGGACCCGATGTACGTGACCTACGAGGCGACCCTCAAGGCCTCCGGCGCGACCCTGGTGCGGGTGCCGTGCGATGCCGACTCGGGTTTTCGCCTCGATGCCGCGCGGCTGGCCAAGGCCATCACGCCACGCACCCGGGCGATCTTTTTCTCCAATCCGAACAACCCCACCGGTGTGGTGCTCAGCCGCGAAGAGCTGCAAGGCATCGCCGACCTGGCCATCGCCCATGATCTCTGGGTGGTGGTCGACGAGGTGTACGAAAGCCTGGCGTTCGAGCGCGAGCATGTCAGCCTGGCGGCGCTGCCGGGCATGGCCGAGCGCTGCGTGACCGTCGGCAGCCTGTCCAAGTCCCACGCCATGACCGGCTGGCGGATCGGCTGGATCATTGCCGACCCGGTGCTGGTCGCCCATGCCGAAAACCTGGTGTTGAGCATGCTCTACGGCCTGCCGGGATTTGTCATGGAGGCCGCGCTCAAGGCGGTACTGGCCCATGACGAAGTGACCCGGGGGATGAGCGAGATCTATCGCCGCCGTCGTGATCTGGTGGTGGCGGGCTTGTCCGATTGTCCAGGCATTACCGTACTCAAGCCCGATGCCGGCATGTTTGTGCTGGTGGACGTGCGCGAGACCGGCCTGACCTCCCTGGAATTCGCCTGGCGGCTGTTTCGCGAAGCCGGGGTCTCGGTACTCGATGCGGCGGCTTTCGGTGAGCCGGCGCAAGGTTTTGTGCGGATCTCCTTCACCCTCGGTGAAGAACGCCTGGCCCAGGCCTGCCAGCGTATCCGCGAGTTTGTCCGGGTGCTCAAGGGCGAGCCCCCGCGGCCAGTGATCAATGGCGTGAAGGTTGAAAGCTTTGCGCAACCTGTCGCGACCAGGACCATGATCGAGGTCGATCGCCTGCACAAACGCTTCGGCAATATCGAGGTGCTCAAGGGCGTGTCCCTGACGGCCCGCGAGGGTGAGGTGATCTCGCTGATCGGCGCCAGCGGCTCGGGCAAGAGCACCTTGCTGCGCTGCATCAATATGCTCGAAGTGCCGGACCAGGGTCGCATCCTGGTGGACGGCGAAAGCATCCACCTGAATTTCGACCGCCCCGGCGCGCCGTTGGTGGCCGACGCCAAGCAACTGGTGCGCATCCGCTCCAGCCTGGGCATGGTGTTCCAGAACTTCAATCTCTGGCCCCATCGCACGGTGCTGGAAAACCTCATCGAAGCGCCGACCCAGGTCCTGCGTGAGAGTCGGGCCGAGGCCATTGAACGGGCCGAAGCCTTGCTTGAGCGTGTGGGCCTCGCGGCCAAGCGCAACGAGTACCCGGCGTTTCTCTCCGGGGGACAGCAACAACGGGTGGCCATCGCCCGGGCCCTGGCCATGCGGCCCAAGGTCATGCTGTTCGATGAACCCACCTCGGCACTCGACCCGGAACTGGTCGGGGAAGTGCTGCGGGTGATCCGCTCCCTCGCCGAAGAAGGCCGGACCATGATCCTGGTGACCCATGAGATGGCCTTCGCACGCGATGTCTCTTCCAAAGTCGCCTTTCTGCATCAAGGGCTGATCGAGGAAACCGGTTCGCCGGATGAAGTGTTCGTACACCCACGCAGCGAGCGTTGCCGACAATTCGTCAACGCTCATCAGACTCGCTAACGCAACATAAAAAGACGGGACAACATCATGGGAAATCGACGTTTGGCAAACTGGTTGACGGGCGTGGCCTGTGTCCTGCTGGCCGGCATGAGTGCGGCGCAGGCCGCGCCTATCCGCTTCGCGGTCGCGGCCGAACCCTATCCGCCGTACACCGAGAAGCAGGCCAACGGTGAGTGGAAGGGTTTTGAAGTCGACCTGATCCACAAGCTGTGCAGTGAAATGAAAGCCGAGTGCGAGATCAAGGAAGTGGCCTGGGACGGGATCATCCCCTCGCTGCTGGCGAAGAAGATCGACGTGATCTTCTCCTCCATGTCGGTGACCGAGGAGCGGGAAAAGCAGATCGCCTTCAGCAAGGCCTACTACGATTCGGTGATCGCGATTGTCGGGCCCAAGGGCGCTTCGGTGAAGAAGTACCCGGATGACCTCAAGGGCAAGATCATCGGTGTGCAGAACTCCACCGTGAGTGCCAGCTACCTGAAGGCCTACTACGAGAAGATCGCCGACGTGAAGTACTACGACACCCAGGACTCGGCCAACGCCGACCTGATTGCCGGGCGTATCGACCTGATGATGGCGGACGGCACGGCCATGACGGCCTTCGTCCAGACTCCGGATGCCAAGGACCTGGCCTACCTGGGCGCGGTGCCCTATGACCCGATCTTCGGCAAGGGCGTGGGCGCCGGTCTGCGCAAGGAAGACACCGACCTCAAGGCGCGTCTCGACAAGGCGATCAAGACCTTGCTGGCGAGCAAGGACTACGACGATCTCTCCCAGCACTATTTTGGTACCAGTGTGAAACCTGCGTTCTGACGGTGATGCTATTCGGCCCGGCCTAAACACACAACCTACGGAAAACGCAGAACCTGTAGGAGCAGGGCTTGCCCGCGAAGGGGCCCTCGAGGGCGCCAAAAGCTTCGCGGGCAAGCCCTGCTCCTACAGACTGAGGTGGCGCTTTCAAGACCACCGACTGGAGAGCCAGCGATGTTCGAATTGATCGATTTCAGCGAACAGGGATGGGGCAGTGCGCTGTTGAAGGGGCTCTGGATGACCCTGCAGATATCGGCCGGGGCCTTTGCGGTCGGGCTGTTCATCGGTTTGGTGGTGGCCTGCCTCAAGCTGGGCGCGCCGAAACCGATCGCGGCGCTGATGCGCGGCTACACCACGTTGTTCCGGGCGGTTCCGGAGTTGTTGCTGATCCTCTTGCTGTACTACGTCGGTTCCATGCTGCTCAACTCGCTGATGGCCCGGCTCGGCTATGACGCGCTGAATGTCAGCGGCCCGCTGGCGGCGATCCTGGTGCTGGGGCTGGTCCAGGGTGCCTATGCCTCGGAGATTTTCCGCGCGGCGATCCAGGCGATTCCCTTCGGTCAGATCGAAGCGGCGAAGGCCTTCGGCTTGAGCGGTTTCGGTCTGTTCCGCCGGGTCACCTTGCCGATCATGGCGCCCTACGCCATGGCCGGGATGGCCAACCTGTGGATCAACCTGATCAAGGACAGTGCGCTGATCAGCGTGGTCGGCACCAACGAGCTGTTGTACACCGCCAAGCAGGGCGCGGGATCGACGCGCCACTACCTGTTGTTCTACCTCACGGCTGCCGCGCTGTATTACGCGGTGACGCTGGTGTCCAACTACCTGTCGGGACGGCTTGAGCGACGGATCCGTCGCTGGATGCCTTTGGCTGAGTGAATGAAATGATTCCAGAGTGGACACTCGAATACGCGGCGTTGTTGGGCCGTGGACTGCAAACGACCATCAGCCTGTTGCTGATTTCCAGCGTGCTGGGCTTCGGGCTGGCGGTGCTGGTGGCCCTGGCCCGGATGTCGAAAAACCGCCTGGTCGCCAAGGCCAGCCTGTTCTACACCAGCGTGCTGCGCGGGACGCCGCTGCTGATCCAGATCTACATCTTCTACTACGGGCTGGGCAGTCTGTTCGCGCAGTTTCCGTTGATGCGCGGCAGCTTTCTCTGGCCTTACCTGCGGGACGGCTACTGGTACATCGTGTTCGCCCTGGTGCTGTCGGTGGGCGCCTATGTCGGCGAGGTGATTCGTGGCGGGTTGCTGGCGGTGCCCAAGGGCGAGATGGAAGCGGCCTCGGCCTTCGGCATGACCCCGCGCCAGTCGTTGTTGCGGGTGCGCCTGCCGCGGGCCATGCGCTTGTTGCTGCCGACCCTGGCCGGGGAGACGGTGATGCTGCTCAAGTCCACGGCGCTGGCTTCGACCATTGCAGTGATCGATCTGCTGGGGGCGGCCAACGTGGTCCGGGCGCAGACATTGCAGGTCTACCAGCCGTTGCTGCTGGTGGCCGGGGTCTATGTCTGCCTGACCTTTCTGATCGAGGCGCTGTTTGCCTTTGCCGAACGGCGCGGAACGCCGATGCGCAGGTCGGTGTGATGAACCATACGCCACGGGTCGACCGTTCGTTGCAGGGCATTGGCCTGTGCACGCTGGGCTATGCCTTCCTGGCCTTGCAGGATGCGGCCATCAAGTGGCTGGTGGCGGATTATTCGGTCATTACCGTGCTGTTCTGGCGCGGCCTGGTGGTGGTCGCGGCCTGCCTGCTGGCCGGGCGCCTGCGTCTGGTGCGCAGTGCCTGGCAGTCGCCGAGCCGACGCCTGCTGGTGGTGCGCGGGTTGCTCTCGATCGTCGCCTGGCTGCTGTACTACACGGCGGCGCGGGACCTGACCCTGGCGGAGATGACCACCCTGTATTTCTCCGCGCCGATCATGGTCACGGTGCTGGCGGCGCTGATCCTCAAGGAGCGCGCCACGGGCTGGCAATGGTTCACCCTGATCATCGGTTTTGTCGGTGTGATGATCGCCTGTCGCCCGAGCAATATGACCGACCCCTGGCCCATCGTGCTGACGCTGCTGGCGGCGCTGTGCTGGGCCTTTACCTACATCCAGCTACGGCAGGTGGACGAACAGACCTCGGTGCTGGAACAGATGCTGATCACCAACGTGGTGTTTGTCATCTGCATGGCCCTGGCGCTGCCCTGGACCCATACACCGCCATCGACCCCGGCCTGGCTGGGGATGCTCGGCGCGGGGCTGGTGGGCGGGATCGGCCAGTTCCTGCTGTTCGCCAGTTTCCAGCGGGCCACCGCGACCCTGCTGGCGCCGTTCGAGTACACCGGGCTGATCTGGGCGTTCCTGCTCTCGAGCCTGATCTGGGGCACGCTGATGGACCTGTCGCTGATGATCGGTGCCGGGCTGATCGCCCTCAGCGGCACCCTGGCGATGGTTTTCGGTCGTCACGCGTCACGGGACGTCGTCGGTGCCGAATGCTCCGTGACGCAACCCCTTTACCCAGCAGCGGCAGATATGCAGCCCGTTGGCGGGGCTGAAGGTCTCGGGGTTGAGGCACCACTCGAGCCAGAGTCCGTCGAGCATCGCCGATAGGCCGATGGCGGCCAGGCGGCTGTCATGGATCGTGAAGCCTTCGGCGCTGGCCAGGTCGTCGAGCAGTTGGCGGATCAGGTCGAGGTAGGCGCGGTAGCTTTTTTCATGGGACTGGCTGACGTGTTCGGAGTGGCGGATCAGGCTCCAGAACACCACCCAGACCCCGAGCAATTGCGGGTCCATGATCCGTGGCGAGAAGGAGCCGACCAGAAAGGCTTCGAGCTTGTCCGCGGCGCTGCCGGCCTGGCGGACCTCTTCGAGCAGGGTGCTGGTCAGTTCGCTGGCGAGCTTGTGGTAGGTGTCGGCGATCAGCGCATCGATGCTGCCGAAATGGTGGTTGAGCAAGCCGACGGAGACGCCGGCCTCGGTGGCGATACGCCGGACGGAAATGCCGGCATGGCCGTCCCGGGCCAGGCAGCGCAGGGCGGCGGCGATCAAGAGGTCGCGACGCTCGTCAGGTTCGGCGCGGCGAAATTTTCGGGTGTCGGTGCTCACGGGAATCCTTGGGTTCGAGGCCAGGTTGGCGAGCTTAGTTGAACGTACGTTCAATTTCCACTGTCGAGGCTGACGATGGATTGATTTTCAACGTTTATAAGGGGAAGGCAAGGTTATGGCGCGGGATATTTCGTTCAGTATTCGGGGTAATAACGGTGAGAACTTGAAGGTTGGCGCCTGGCGTTTCGAGGGCGGCGGCGAGGGGCCGAAGGTGCATTTGCAGGCCGGGGTACATGCCGATGAGATCGCCGGCATGCTGGTGCTGCACCTGTTGATGCCACGCCTTCAACAAGCCGAGTCCGAGGGCCGCCTCAAGGGCCGCGTGACCGTGGTGCCTCAGGCCAACCTGTTGGGCATCGGGCAGTTTCGCCATGGACGGATTCTCGGGCGCTTTCATGAGGGCACCGGGCAGAACTTCAATCGCTCATTCGACCAGTCGCAGGCGCTGGCGCGGC
Organism: Pseudomonas sp. MWU12-2319; assembly: GCF_023242525.1. Lineage (NCBI taxonomy): Bacteria > Pseudomonadati > Pseudomonadota > Gammaproteobacteria > Pseudomonadales > Pseudomonadaceae > Pseudomonas > Pseudomonas sp. MWU12-2319. The sequence continues at coordinate 258,541 of NZ_JALJES010000008.1, read as the reverse complement.
CGGCGACCAATGTCCAGCACTGGCAAAAATGCCTGGTGGAACTGGCGGCCACGGCGGACCTGGTGCTCGACCTGCACACCGATGACGAAGCGTTGCCCTATGTCTATATCCACCGTGCGTTCTGGCCCAAGGGCCAGGCATTGGCGGCGGCGCTGAAGATGGACCTGGCGATCATCTGGGATGACGGCGGCGACGGTTCCTTCGAGGAAACCCTTATCGCCCCCTGGCTGCGCGACGGCGATAGCGCGCAACGTTTTGCCGCGACCCTGGAGTTGCGCGGACAGGGCGATGTCAGCGATCACCTGGCCGGGCAGGATGCCGATGGCCTGTATGCCTGGCTGTGTGCCGTCGGGGTGATCGACGAGGCACCGCCGCTGCTGGATTGGCCGGTGCAGGCGGTGGAGATGGGGCATATGGAGACAATCCTGGCGCCACGGCCAGGGGTGCTGGTCTTTGAAAAGGAACTGGGCGACTTCGTCGAGGAAGGGCAGCGTTTTGCCCGGATCGTCGGGCGCCCCGGGGACGCCGCTTCCGAGGTGATCCTGCAGGCGGCCCAGGCCGGGCGGATGGTCACCCGCCACCGCGACCGCCTGATCGCGCAAGGTTCGGTGGCGGCGAAATTCACTGGCAGCCGGGTGTCGCACAACTGGACGGGCGGGTTGCTCGATCCCAACTAGCCCGCCGGCAACCCTGTTTTCTACACGGCCATGCCCATGGCCGGCTTGTTGCCCGTCGTTGCGCTCGACTGGCTCAGCAGGCCGGCATGGCGACTGCGCAGGGCGTGCACCTCCAGGGCAAGATTGTCCATGAAGGTCCGGCCCCGGGGCGTGAACTCGTCACAGGCCTCAAGTTCCGGCAGGGCCTTGATCAGGCCACGCAGGATGTCGAGCATTCGCTCTTCGGCCCGTTGCATTTCCGAGGCCGGACGCTGGCGCACGCGCTCCAGGTATTTGACCTGGGCAAGCGCGGCGAAGAAGGCATGGACATAACCATGGAGATCGCGCTGCAGGCCGGACCAGGGCAGGCTGAACAGGCGCTCCCCGGCGCGTTGCTCATCGATGATCGGGCAGACCTCGACCAGGCTGTACAACAGTTGGTGGGTGGTTTCATGGACCAGCGATTCTTCGATTTCCAGAATCGAGTGGTCCTTGGCCGAAAGCAGGATAACGCCGGTGTAGCGCGCCGCCGAACAGCTGCGGAAGGTGCTGTCGGGCAGGTAGCAGATCAGCTTGACCAGGTGCCGGAACTGCTCGTAGCAGGCCGGCCAGGTATTGGCGATACGCGACAGGGCAACGCTGACCACGTCGCGGAAAAAGTGCAGGGAGTAACCACTGCGCTCCAGGTGTTTGCGGGTGCTTTCGTCTTCGGGGAACTCATAGCTGGGCGGTGTCGTGGCGGCGATCAGCGGATCGACATTGAAGCGGCGGATCGGCGGATGGTTCGAATACTTGTGGTCGACCGCCGTCTGGGTAATGCGTTGCAGCACTGCCGGCAACTCCAGGAGCATGTCCTGCAAGGAGGCAGTGTTGTCCGCCTGTTCGGTCAGTACCGCGTTGGCATGTTGAAACGCCAGGGCCATCCAGATCTGGAACACCGGATCGTTGATGATCAGGCGGCGCTGGGTGACCGGCAGCAGGATCAGGTGCACCGCACTGGAGAAAAACGGATCGAGCCTGGGATTGCCCTCGAAACGCCGGAAACATTCGGCATAGAGTGCGGCGAAGGTGCTGTAGCGCTGTTGGCTGAGTCGATCGAGCAAACGGTGAAAACGGTCCGGGGTGGCATCGGGCAAGAACGTGTTGTATTGGAACAGTTCGTCGAGCTGGGATTGCAATCGGGTGGTCATGTCGGTGTCCTCGGGATATCACTCGATAAATGACGAGCGCGCAATAACCCTCCTTCAGGAAAGAGAGTGTCGGAATGTAAAGTGTCGGCAGTGCTCGGGGAGGCGAACATTAATAGCCGTTCGTTGGAAGTTTATTTAATAAGGCGTAACAAATGCTTCATGATATTCATATCGGCGATATATCTCGGACGCTGGCGCGGGCTTAATCGGTTCGAACCTGTTGCTGGTCGAAACTGGCGCGAGCCGCGAGCGGGCTGTGCAGGGCTTTCGAGGCCGCCACCAATTGCGCAAGGTCCAGGCCCTTGAGCGCCACCACTTCGTCGATCCGCAGGGGCATGTCCAGGTCTTTACCGGCGTTGCCTGGATTGATATGCAACTGCGCGGCGAATGATTCATCGCTTATTGCTCTGTTCAACATAATGGCGAGACGTTCCTGAGAGTGGATGTTGGAATGGGGCATGTCGGTCTCCGGATAACGGTTGAAACTTTTATAGATGAGCAGGCCAGGGGGGCTGTTTTCAATGGGGATGCCCGAGTGAATATAGCAAGATGATTTCATTTTTCAATATGTACTTATTGATTTTATGAAGTCTGAATAGGGTGGATTCGAAGAGTTGTTGGTTATGGTTGTAAGAAAGAAGCTTCAATATTTTATGGGTGAGATAGTTCTGTAGTTTTATTCTTATATAAAAAGTGGAAACCTATTCCGATATTCGGACCTGGCCATTGGCTTTCACGAAGCGGGTATGGGCAAGCCCGTGTCTCGACTGATGGCTCTTGTCAGGGAAATCCCACAGGAGTACAAATGTACTCCATGACGACTTTAACTCCCCGCCGTACCGCCATCCTGACCTTTATCCGCGAGCGCATCGTGCGTAACGGTCAGCCCCCGAGCCTTGCCGAGATCGCCGAGGCCTTTGGTTTCGCCTCCCGCAGCGTGGCACGCAAGCACGTGGTGGCTTTGGCCGAGGGCGGTTTTATCGAGGTCAACGCCCATCAGGCGCGAGGCATCCGCCTGCTCGATCAGGCGCCCCGGGCCGCGTTGCTGGATATCCCGCTGCTGGGCCGGGTCGCGGCGGGCCGGCCGATCGATGTCGATGCCCAGGAGCATCGCCGCTTGCTGCTCGACCCCGCACTGTTTTCCCGGGCGCCGGATTACCTGCTGCAGGTGCAAGGCGACTCGATGATCGGCGATGGCATTCTCGACGGTGACCTGGTGGCGGTACGCCGCACGGGCGAGGTGCGCAACGGCCAGATCGTCGTGGCCCGGCTGGAGGGCGAGGTCACCATCAAGCGCTTCGAACGGACGGCCACGGGCATCCGCCTGTTGCCGCGCAACCCGGCCTATGAGCCTATCGTTGTCGATCCCGAGCACCAGGAGTTGTCCATCGAAGGCGTGTTCTGCGGTCTGGTACGGCCGGCATGAGGGGCGCGGTGGTGGCCCTGGATACGCTGCTCGACGAGCGGCGGGTGTGGAGAGGCCGGGCGGGCGCGCCGCTGGCCGAGCCGCAGTCCGATCGCCAGCCCAGCGGCCACGCGACCCTCGACGCCGCTTTGCCCGGCGGTGGCTGGCCGCCGGCAGCGTTGACGGAAATCCTGATTGCCGGGGAGGGTGTCGGTGAGTTGCAACTGGTCTGGCCGACCCTGGCGCGGCTGTCGGCTCGGGGCGAGCGCATTGTCCTGGTGGCACCGCCCCATGTGCCCTATCCCCAGGCGTGGCTGAGCGCGGGGGTGGACCTGCGGCAGTTGTCGGTGATCCAGGCGCCGCCGCGGGATGCCTTGTGGGCCGCCGAACAATGCCTGCGTTCCGGCAGTTGCGGCGCGGTCCTGTGCTGGCCGCAACAGGCCGATGATCGGGCCTTGCGGCGTTTGCAGGTAGCGGCGGAAACCGGCCAGACCCTGGCCTTCGCCTATCGTTCGCTGGAAGAGGCGATCAACCCGTCGCCGGCGGCCCTGCGGATTGCCGTCGAGGGCCGGCCCGCGCAGTTGCGGGTGCTCAAGTGCCGGGGCGGGTTGGCCCATTCGGCGCCGATTGCCTTCAGCACCGGGCATTGAGGCGGGTATGCGTTGGGTCTGTATTGTTTTTCCGCAATTGGCACTGGACGGGGTGCTGCGGCGAACCCCTGAGCCTGACGCGCCGCTGGCACTGTTGACGGGGTCGCCGCAACGCCGGGTGGTGCAGGCGGTGAATGCGTCGGCGCGGGCCTTGGGCCTGTGTCCCGGGCAATCGCTGACCGCCGCCCATGCCTTGACCAAGGCCTTTGCCAGCGCCGAATACGATCCCGCCGAGATCGAGCAGTGGCAGCAGTTTCTCGCCGCCTGGGCCTATCGCTTCAGTTCCCAGGTCAGCCTGCGGTATCCGCGGGCCTTGCTGTTCGAGATCGAATCCAGCCTGGGCCTGTTCGGGCCCTGGCCGCAATTGGAAGCGCGCTTGCGTGAAGAACTGACCGGCCTGGGCTTTCGTCACCGGATCGTGGTCGCGCCCAATCCGGCGGCGGCCCGGGTCCTGGCCAATGCCTACGATGGTCTGGCCCTGGCGGACAACGGGTCCTTGCGCCAGGCCCTGGGGCAGATGCCGATCGACCGGGTCGGGTTGGAAAAAGAGGCGGCCACGGCTTTGTCGCGCATGGGACTGCGGACCCTGGCGCAAGTGCTGGCCTTGCCCCGGCATAGCCTGGCGCGGCGCTTCGAGGCGTCGTTGCTCAAACACCTCGACACCTTGCTCGGCGAGCGGCCGCTGGCCCTGGCGTTCTACCTGCCGCCGGATCGCTTCGTGGCGCGGATCGAGTTGAATTTCGACGTGACCTCGAATCAGGCCTTGCTGTTTCCCTTGCGTCGCCTGACCGGAGATCTGTCGGCGTTTCTCTGTGGGCGTGACAGCGGTGTGCAGCGCTTCGAATTGATCCTGGAACATGCCGGGGTCGCGGACACGCGGATCAAGGTCGGCCTGCTGAGTGCCGAGCGTGACCCTTCGATGCTCTTCGAACTGGCCCGTGGGCGACTGGAGCAGGTCCAGGTCGAGGCGGCGGTGCGTGGTTTTCGCCTGTAGGCCGAGGACCTGCCGGCCTTTGTCCCGCAGCATCGCGAACTCTTCGACGAACGCCCGCAGCAGTCTCTGCCCTGGGAGCAACTGCGCGAGCGCTTGCGCGCCCGGTTGGGTGATGACGCTGTTCAGGGCCTGCGTTTCCAGGCCGATCACCGCCCCGAATGCGCCTGGCAGCCGCTGCCGGCGAGCACCGCCGAGCCACTGGCTGCCGCCGGACCATTGCGCCCCGGTTGGCTGCTCAAAACGCCGTTGCCATTGCCCGAACAGGCGGCGCGGGTCCTGCTGGGGCCGGAGCGGATCGAGTCGGGCTGGTGGGACGGCGCGGATGTGCGCCGCGATTATTACCTGATCGAGACCCGTGCCGGTCGCCACGCCTGGGCCTATCGCACGGTGGGGGAAAGTGGCCCCTTGCTGTTGCAGGGCTGGTTCGCATGAGTGGCGAATACGCCGAGCTGCATTGCCTGTCGAACTTCAGTTTCCAGCGCGGGGCTTCCAGTGCCCGGGAGTTGTTCGAACGGGCCAAGGAGCAGGGCTATCAAGCCCTGGCGATCACCGATGAATGCACCCTGGCCGGGATTGTCCGGGCCTGGCAGGCCGCGCAGGACAGCGGTCTGCCGCTGATCATCGGCAGTGAAATGCGGATCGAGAATGGACCTCGGGTAGTGTTGCTGGTGGAAGACCTGCTGGGTTACCAGGCCCTTTGCCGATTGATCACCCAGGCCCGGCGTCGTTCGGACAAGGGTTGTTATCAAGTGCTGCGGGCGGACTTCGAGCAGGCGCTGCCTGGGCTACTGGCGTTGTGGCTGCCTGAACAGAGCATTAGCGACGTCGATGGCCGCTGGTTGCGCGAGCGTTTTCCCGAACGGCTATGGCTGGCGGTGGAACTGCATTGCGGCCAGGATGATGATCGACGTTTGGCGCGCTTGCTGGCCCTGGCCGACGAACTGGCGATTCGCGCCGTGGCCAGCGGCGATGTGCATATGCATGTGCGGGCCCGCCGTGCCCTGCAGGACACCATGACCGCCATTCGCCTGAACACCCGGGTGGCCGATGCCGGGCAGCAGTTGCATGCCAATGGCGAGCGACATCTGCGCAGCCTTGAGGCCTTGCGCGAGATTTATCCGACGTCCTTGCTGGCCGAAACCCAGGTCATTGCCCGGCGTTGCACCTTCGACCTCGGCCAGCTGCGCTACCAGTACCCCCGTGAGCTGGTGCCGGAAGGGCAGACCCCGACATCCTGGCTGCGGCATCTGACGGAGGAGGGCATCCGTCGACGTTGGCCGGAAGGGATCAATACCCGGGTTCGCGACCTGATCGAAAAAGAGCTGACACTGATCGCCGAGCTGGACTACGACAGTTATTTCCTGACGGTGCAGGATATCGTCGACTTCGCCCGCAGGCAGGGCATTCTCTGCCAGGGGCGCGGTTCGGCGGCGAACTCGGTGGTGTGTTATGCCCTGGGGATCACCGAGTTGAACCCGGATCGCACCAACATGCTGTTCGAGCGCTTCCTCTCCCGCGAGCGCAACGAACCACCGGATATCGATGTCGACTTCGAGCACGATCGCCGCGAAGAGGTACTGCAATACGTATTTCGGCGTTATGGCCGAAACCGCGCGGCGTTGACGGCGGTGGTCAGCACCTATCACGGCGCGGGGGCGGTGCGCGATGTGGCCAAGGCGCTGGGCCTGCCGCCGGATCAGATCAATGCCCTGGCCGACGCCTGTGGCCACTGGAGCGATGAGCCGCCGGCAGCGGAACGCCTGCGCGAAAACGGTTTCGATCCCGACAGCCCGGTGCTGCGCCGGGTCCTGGGGCTGACCCGGCAACTGATCGGCTTTCCCCGGCACCTGTCCCAGCATCCGGGCGGTTTCGTGATTTCCGAGCAACCGCTGGAGACCCTGGTCCCGGTGGAAAACGCCACCATGGCCGAACGGACGATTATCCAGTGGGACAAGGACGACCTGGACAAGGTCGGTCTGCTCAAGGTCGATGTCCTGGCCCTGGGCATGCTCAGCGCGCTGCGTCGCTGTTTCGACCTGGTGCAGCAGTATCGCGGCGGGCCGCGCTGGACCCTGGCGAGCCTGCCGCCGGACGATAAGCCGACCTATGAAATGATCGGCCGGGCCGACACCATCGGCGTGTTCCAGATCGAGTCGCGGGCGCAGATGTCGATGCTGCCACGGCTCAAACCGAAGAATTTCTATGATCTGGTGATCGAGGTGGCGATTGTCCGGCCGGGGCCGATCCAGGGCGGCATGGTGCACCCGTACCTGCGCCGGCGAAACAAGGAGGAGCTTGCGACCTACCCGTCGCCGGAGCTGGAAGAGGTCCTGAAACGCACCCTGGGGGTGCCGCTGTTTCAGGAACAGGTCATGCAGATCGCGGTGGTGGCGGCGGACTACACCCCGGGCGAGGCCGACCAGTTGCGCCGCTCCATGGCCGCCTGGAAACGCCATGGCGGGCTTGAGCCGCACCGTCTGCGACTGGCCGAGGGCATGGCGAAGAACGGCTATGCGCCGGAATTCGCCGCGCAGATCTTCGAGCAGATCAAGGGTTTTGGCAGCTACGGTTTCCCCGAGTCCCATGCCGCCAGCTTTGCCTTGCTGACCTACGCCAGTTGCTGGCTGAAGTGCCATGAACCGGCGGCGTTTGCCTGTGCGCTGATCAACAGCTGGCCGATGGGCTTCTACAGTCCGGATCAGATCCTCCAGGATGCCCGGCGGCATCAGTTGCAGATCCGTCCGGTGGACGTGCGGGCCAGCGATTGGGAGTGCAGCCTGGAGCCTGCCGATGGCCCACAGCCGGCGTTGCGCCTGGGTTTACGGATGATTCGCGGGTTTCGCGAGGAGGATGCGCGGCGGATCGAAGTGGCACGCAAGGCAGGGGGCTTCGAGGATATCGCCGACCTGGGTGAGCGGGCGCGACTGGATACCCGGGCTCAGGAACTGTTGGCCGATGCCGGTGCCTTGCAGGGGTTGGCGGGTGACCGTTATCAGGCGCGTTGGGAAGTGGCTGGGGTCGAGGCGCAGCTTGGGCTGTTTGCCGGGTTGTCGAGGCAAACCGAAACCCCGGTGGTGTTGCCATGTCCGAGTGTCGGCGAGGATCTGCAAGCGGATTACGCCAGCCTCGGCACGACCTTGGGGCCGCATCCGCTGGCGCTGTTGCGCGGGCAATTGCAAGCCATGCGCTGTCGCAGTTCGCGGGAGCTGCTGGCGGTCGAACACGGGCGGCCGGTGAGCATTGTCGGCCTGGTCACCGGACGCCAGAGGCCGGGCACGGCCAGCGGGGTGACCTTTGTCACCCTGGAGGACGAATTCGGCAACGTCAACGTGGTGGTCTGGCGCGACCTGGCCGAGCGGCAACGGCAAGTGCTGGTGGGATCGCAGTTGCTGAAAGTCGACGGGCGCCTGGAATCCGAGGGCGACGTCCGGCATGTGATTGCCGGACGCTTGAGCGACCTGGGTTCGCTGCTGGCGGATATCACCGTGCGCAGCCGGGATTTTCGCTGAGGTCTGGATGTGGGGGGCCTGTGCTGGCCTCTTCGCGGGCAAGCTCCGCTCCCACAATGTCCGCGTCGAGCCTGAAACCTGTGCCCGGCGCAAATCTAATGTGGGAGCGGAGCTTGCCCGCGAAGAGGCCCTCAAGACCAGCCGATATCTACAAGTAAGCCCGGCTCTCGGTGTCAATCCTTCGGTTTGACCGTCGCCACATCGGACGCCTTGACCCGCACCTCTTTGCCGGAAATATCCTTGAACTCATAGAATCCATCGGCGGAGTGGGTTTGGGGTGTATCCCTGGTGATGTACTCGGTGCCGTTCTGCAAGGTCACCACCGTGGGCGTGGAACAGCCCGCTAAGGTCAGGAACGCCGCTGCCAGCAATGGCAGACTGAGAATTTTCAGATACATGATGCCCTCTCTGTTTCAGTGATTGACGGTCCATGGCGCAGAAAAATCTCATGCCCGGCGCTACAGGCACGGCCACTGGCTGTGCCTATAATCAGCGCCCTGACGGGTGTATGGTCCTGACCCGTTGCCGCATTCCCTACCGCTTGCTGGAAGCTTTCCATGACTGATCTTTCCGAGTTCACCATCACGCATAAATGGCCTGCACAACATCCAGACCGCCTCCAGCTCTATTCGTTGCCTACGCCCAACGGCGTCAAGGTTTCGATCCTGCTCGAAGAGCTGGGCCTGCCCTATGAAGCGCACCTGGTCAGTTTCGCCAGCAATGACCAGATGACGCCGGAATTCATGGCGTTGAACCCCAACAACAAGATCCCGGCCATCATCGACCCCAACGGTCCCGACGGCCAGCCGCTGCCGTTGTTCGAGTCCGGGGCGATCCTGATCTACCTCGCCGAGAAAACCGGGCGCTTCATGTCCAAGGACCTGACGCGGCGCTATGAAACCATCCAGTGGGTGATGTTCCAGATGGGCGGTATCGGACCGATGTTCGGCCAGCTCGGTTTCTTCAATAAATTCGCCGGCAAGGATTACGAGGACAAACGCCCGCGCGACCGTTACGTGGCCGAGAGCAAGCGCCTGCTGGGGGTGCTGGACCAGCGCCTGGAAAGCCGCCGCTGGATCATGGGCGACGACTACAGCATCGCCGATATCGCCACCTTCCCGTGGATTCGCAACCTGATCGGTTTCTACGAGGCCGGCGACCTGGTGGGCATCCAGGACTTCCCCCATGTGCTCCGCGCCCTGGAGCAGTTCGTGGCGCGCCCGGCGGTGATCAAGGGCCTGACCATTCCGTCGGCATAAAAAGATCGCCCGGCACTGTCACCCAGGGAGCACAGGGGAACTGCCGAAGAGCCTTCGGCAGTTTCTACAGTGAGTCCAGATGCTGGCCCAACATGCCCTTGAACGTCTGGATGACGCCCTCGGCGATCTCGGTGGACTCGCGGGCCTTGAGTGATACGGCGACTTTCATCAGCTCCAGCAGCATCACCGCCGTCAGTGCATGGCGCTCGGCCGGCAGTGGCGGTTGTGCCTGGGCCAGCAGCCCGGTCAGCAGCGACAGCAAGCCTGAGCGCGTGGCGGCCTTGGCTTTCTTGTCGATATCGCGCCGCTCAGCCAGGGCGATAAACGCCGGATTCTCCTCCAGAAACAGCGACAACTCCTCCAGTATCCGCTCGGCTATCTGTCGTGGGCTCAGGTTGGGTGCCTGTGGCGCCAGGCTTTCGAGCCGGCCTCGGAGCATCTCCAGTTGCGCGCTGTGCAGGGCCTGGGCCAGCAGCGCCTTGGTGGGAAAGTACTGGTACAGCGAACCAATCGACGCCTGGGCCAGGGCGGCCACTTCGGTCATGGTCGCCGCGTCATAACCTTGTTCGGCAAAGACCCGGGCAGCGGCGGCCATCAGCTCGGCCACGCGCTGCTTGCCGCGTTCCAGGCGCGGCGTGTGGATGCTGACATTTTTTTTACTTGAAGTTTGTGAGGGCATCCTCATATCCTGATTGTGAGGCTATCCTCATATTCTAACCGCAGCTTCGCCGTTCGCGCTTGCCTGGTTGCGCAAGCCGACGTCCGTCGATCAGGAGATCATCATGTCGCTTACCCTCGATCCTCGTACCTGTGCCCTTGTGATCATCGACCTGCAGCAGGGGATCATGGCCATGCCGGTTGCCCCCCATACCTCGGAGGCGGTCGCCGAACGGGCCGCGCGGCTTGGTGAGCACCTGACCCAGGCGGGTGGTCTGGTGGTTGCGGTGCGTGTGGGTTTCGCCAGCGACTACGCCGACAAGCTCAACCAGCCGGTGGATATGCCGATGGCCGTGCCGCCGGGCGGCCTGCCGGAAGACTGGGCGCTGCTGACCCCTGTGATCGCTGCCTTGAACGCCCCGGTGCAGATCACCAAGCATAACTGGAGTGCCTTCTACGGCACCGAACTGGATCTGCAATTGCGTCGTCGCGGGATTACCACTGTGATTGTCTGTGGTATCGCCAGTAACTCCGGGGTCGAATCCACCGCCCGGGATGCCTGGCACCACAACTACGCCGTGGTGGTGGCCGAAGACGCCTGCGCGGGCCTCGGCGAAGACACCCATCGTTTCTCCATGGAGAAGGTCATGCCGCGCATTGCCCGGGTCCGTTCGACCCAGGCGCTGATCGAGGCGTTGCCCATCCGTTGCTGATCAGCCCAGGCGCTCGGCCAGCAGCGGCAGCAACTGTTCGCACGAGGCTTCGAACTTGAAGTTCAGCAACTCATCGGCGCGGGTCTTGCCCAGGTTGATGGCGATCAGTGGCTTGCCGCGCTCGGCCATCAGCTTGCACAGGCGAAAGGCCGAGTAGGCCATCAGCGACGAGCCGATCACCAGCAACCCCGCCGCCTGCTCGGCGCTGGCCAGGGCCCTGGCAGCGGTGAGCGGGGCGACGTTTTCGCCGAAGAACACTACGTCGGGTTTCAAGCGATCGCCATCGCACTGCGGGCAGTGGGGTACTTGGAAGCGCGACTCGAAGGCGGCGTCCAGCAGGGTGTCGCCGTCGGGCGCCTGGACCGCCTCGATCCCCGTGAGATAGGGGTTCTGCGCCTCCAGCATAAGCTGGACGGCATCACGCTCCAGGCGAGCGCCGCAATCCAGGCACAGGACCTTGTGCAGGCTGCCATGCAGCTCGATGACATCGTGACTGCCGGCCTGCTCATGCAGGGTATCGACGTTCTGGGTGATCAGGCCGCTGAGGCGGTGTTGCGCCTGCAGGCTGGCCAGCGCCCGGTGGGCGGCGTTCGGCCGGGCCATGCGCACCCGCGGCCAGCCGAGCATGGCCCTGGCCCAGTAGCGGCGCCGGGCCTGGGGCGAGCCGAGGAATTCCTGAATCATCATCGGCGGTTTACCCCTGCGCACGCCGTCGCTGTCGCGGTAATCCGGGATGCCGGAAGAGGTGCTGATACCGGCGCCGGTGAGCACCAGAAAGGGCTGCTCGGCCATCAGTGGCAAGAGCGTTTCCAGGGCCGCGCTGACTTGCGGATCGGGCATGGGGACATCTCCGGTTATCGAGCGGCTGACACGGCGGTGATGGGGCCGTGCATGTCGTCGTGATCGAAGCTCAAGGATAGACGCAGGTGTGCTCAATCGTCCCGTGTCAGCACTTCCAGCAACTCGATTTCAAAGGTCAGGTCGGCACCTGGTGCGACGAGCGAGCCCATGCCGCGTTCTCCGTAGGCCAGGTGCGCCGGCACGAACAATCGGCGCTTGCCGCCGACTTTCATGCCCATCAGGCCGATATCCCAGCCCTTTATCACTCGTCCCGTGCCGATCACGCACTGGAACGGTTTGCCACGGCTGTGGGACGAGTCGAACTCGCTGCCATCTTCGAGCGTACCGCGATAATGCGTGGTGATCAGCGCGCCCTTGACCACGGCCTTGCCGTCGCCTGGGCGGACGTCGGTGATCTGTAATTCGTTGTTCATTGCTTCCTCTCCCGTTAATTGGCGCAGGGGCCCTGTCTGGCAGGCGTTTTCTCAGAATAGGGCTGATTTAGCAATGAGTTGTCGGCAATTCCCGGCCTGCAGGAGCGTTGGGGTAGCACGGTGCTTGAGGCGGTGCGTTTGAGCGGCGGCCGGAGTCATGGCCGAAACGGCGGCCCACTAAAAAAACATGGGCGCATGTTCAGTGTGGATTAAGATGGCCACTGGCTATTTATTCATCGTGTGTCCATGTTCAAATCCCTTGGTTTTCAATCATGACCCCATGGCTTGAGGTCGTTGTCGTCGTGCCCGTGATCGCCTTGATCGCGGTGCTGTTTCGTCGTGAGCGCAAGGCTCGTCGGGAACTGGCCGAATGCCGGGCACTGTTGCAGCAGGTGAACGAATGTCACCGACGGGTTGAAGCCGCCGACGATGTCGAACGTTTCAAGCGCAGTCAGTACTTTGCCCGCATCGGCACCTGGGACTGGGACGTCGATACCGAGAAGCTCTACTGGTCGGAGGCCATCTACGGCATGTTCGGCTACAAGGTGGGCGAGGTGATCCCGTCCTACGAACTGTTCTGCGCCAGCGTGCACCCCGAAGACCGGGCCAGGGTGCGGGCCGGGGAGGCGCGTTGTATCGAGACCGGCGAGAACCACGACGAGGAATACCGGGTGATCTGGCCGGACGGCAGCGTCCACTGGCTGCGCGAGACCGGCAATGTGGTGAAGAACGTCCATGACTCGGCGATCAAGATGATGGGGGTGGTGCGTGATATCACCGAGGAAAAGGCCTGGGCCAGCCAGTTGCATACCCTGGCCCACCACGACGCGCTGACCGGGCTGCCCAATCGGCTGGTGCTGGAGGAGCGTTTGTCCAGGGCTCTGGAGCGTGCCCGTACCCAGGCCTCCCGGGTGATCCTGGTGTTCCTCGACCTCAACGGTTTCAAGGACATCAACGATGTACACGGGCATGCGGCCGGTGATCGGATCCTGGTTACCACGGCAACCCGCCTGAAAAACCTGATGCGGACCTCGGATACGGTGGCGCGCATCGGTGGCGATGAGTTCGTGTTGGTCCTCGAAGGGCTGGCCCAGCAGGGCAACGGCCGGTTGGAGGAGGTTCACTTGCTGTGCGAGAAAATCCTCGTCGAGTTATCGATGCCGATTATTCTTGGCGCTCAACCGGTGCAGATCGGCTGCAGCCTGGGGGTGGGGGTATTCCCGGATCATGCGCCGAGCATGGATACGCTGATCCATACCGCCGACCTGGCGATGTACGAAGCCAAGCGCAGCGGCAACAACCAATACCGCTTCGGACGCCAGGCCGTGCATACCGACTGAAGGTCTCCCGCCGGCGTGCGGCGTGGAAGGACCGGGCATAAACGCATGTAGGACATGCACGTCGTCCAGGCTGCGATTTCCTGTCTGAATAGAGTATTGTGGTTGCCTGCGAAAAAAATGTCATAAGCCTGAGCGATTCAGGCGGTTATCAGATGATTGAGGGTGCCATGGGTCAGGAAAGCATTAACTGGGACAAGCTGGGTTTCGATTACGTCAAGACCGACAAGCGCTACCTGTCGTACTACCGTAACGGTGAGTGGGACAAGGGTGCGCTGACCGAAGACAACGTCCTGCATATCAGCGAAGGTTCGACCGCGCTGCATTACGGCCAACAGTGCTTCGAAGGCATGAAGGCCTACCGTTGCAAGGACGGTTCGATCAACCTGTTCCGTCCTGACCAGAACGCCGCGCGCATGCAGCGCAGCTGCTCGCGCCTGCTGATGCCGCACGTACCGACCGATGTGTTTATCGAAGCCTGCAAGCAGGTGGTCCGCGCCAACGAACGTTTCATCCCGCCTTACGGCACCGGCGGCGCGCTGTACCTGCGCCCGTTCGTGATCGGCGTGGGTGACAACATCGGCGTGCGTACCGCGCCCGAGTTCATCTTCTCGATCTTCTGCATTCCGGTCGGCGCCTACTTCAAGGGCGGCATGAAGCCGCACAACTTCGTGATCTCCAGCTATGACCGTGCCGCTCCACAAGGCACCGGCGCGGCCAAGGTCGGTGGCAACTATGCCGCCAGCCTGATGCCGGGCGCCGAGGCCAAGAAGCGCGGCTTCGCCGACAGCATCTACCTGGACCCGCTGACCCACTCGAAGATCGAGGAAGTCGGTTCGGCCAACTTCTTCGGCATCACCCGCAACAACGAGTTCGTCACGCCGAAGTCGCCTTCGGTCTTGCCGGGTATCACCCGTCTGTCGCTGATCGAACTGGCCGAATCGCGCCTGGGCCTGAAGGTCATCGAAGGCGATGTGCTGATCGACAAGATCGCCGACTTCAAGGAAGCCGGTGCCTGCGGTACTGCCGCAGTGATCACGCCGATCGGTGGCATCGAGTACAACGGCAAGCTGCACGTGTTCCACAGCGAGACTGAGGTCGGTCCGGTGACCCAGCGCCTGTACAACGAACTGACCGGCGTGCAGACCGGTGACGTCGAAGCCCCGGCGGGTTGGATCGTCAAGGTCTGATGCGTATGGCGGCCTGATCCGGGCAGTCTTCTGAAGAGCCCGACCTGAGCAATCAGGTCGGGCTTTTTCGTGTGTGTCGTCGTGCCACCGTGCCCTGTTCATTCAGAATAATTAAATATTTATTTTAAAAAATAATTTTAAATCATGCCTATTCTTTGTAAGGTAGAGCCAATGGGTCGTCGTGGCGATGACTGGCCCAAGGTGCCATTTACGATCGGTGCCCGTGGTTTCCCCTGACTGTTCAAAGAGGTGTGCTCATGACTTTCTGGTTGTTGCTGGCTGTGGCGGGGGCCTTGGCCCTGGGGTATCGGCAGGCGTCCGCGCGCTTGTGGTTGGCGGGCGTGCTGGTCTGGCTGGCCGGTGGTTATCTGTTCGGCGTGGTCGGGCCACTGGGCACCGCCATTGGTGCTCTGTTGCTCCTGGTCCCGGCCATGGTGCTGGCGGTCAGGCCCTTGCGCCGGGCCTTGCTCTCGCGCCGGGCCCTGGTCCTGTTCCGCCAGATCATGCCGGCCATGTCCGACACCGAACGCGCGGCGATCGAGTCCGGGACCGTCTGGTGGGACGCCGAGCTGTTCAGCGGCAAACCCCGTTGGCAGCGCCTGCTGGGCGCCGCGCCGGCACGTTTGAGCGCGCAGGAGCAAGCCTTCCTCGACAACGAGGTGGAAACCCTCTGCGACATGGCCAACGACTGGGAAACCACCCAGGTCTGGCAGGACCTGTCGCCCCAGGCCTGGCAGTACACCAGGGAGGCCGGCTTTCTCGGCATGATCATTCCCCGCCAATACGGCGGCAAAGGCTTCTCCCACTACGCGCACTCCCAGGTGGTGATGAAGCTCTCGACCCGCTGCTCGGCGGCGGCGATCTCGGTGATGGTGCCCAATTCCCTGGGCCCGGCCGAACTGCTCCTGCATTACGGCACCGAGGCCCAGCGCCAGTACTATCTGCCGCGCCTGGCCCGGGGCGAGGACATTCCCTGTTTCGCCCTCACCAGTCCCTACGCCGGTTCCGACGCCGGGGCGATTCCCGATCTCGGGGTGGTCTGCAAGGGCACTTTCGAAGGCCAGGAAGTGCTGGGTTTCAGCGTGACCTGGGACAAGCGCTATATCACCCTGGGGCCGATTGCCACGGTGCTCGGCCTGGCGTTCCGCGCCGAAGACCCGGATGGCCTGCTGGGCAGTCCGGGCAGTCTGGGGATTACCTGCGCGCTGATCCCCACGTCCCATCCGGGGGTACAGCACGGTCGCCGGCACTGGCCGCTCAACGCGGTGTTCCAGAACGGGCCGACCCAGGGCAAGGATGTCTTTATTCCGCTGGAGTGGGTGATCGGCGGTCGTGAGCAGGTCGGCAATGGCTGGCGCATGCTGATGGAGTGCCTGGCCGCCGGCCGGGCGATTTCGTTGCCCTCGGCGAATGTCGGCCTGGGCAAGGTCGCCGTGCGCGGGACCACGGCCTATGCCGCGATGCGTAAACAGTTCGGCCTGCCCATCGGCAAGTTCGAAGGCGTGCAGGCGCCACTGGCGCGCATGGCCGGGCATCTGTATGCCTGTGATGCGGTGCGCAAGGTGTCGGTGGCGGCCCTGGATGCCGGCGAGAAACCCTCGGTGATCTCCGCTATCGCCAAGTACCACGTGACCGAGCGGGCCCGGGCCATTGTCAACGACGGCATGGACATCGCCGCCGGCAAGGGCATCTGCATGGGGCCGAACAATTTCCTGGCCCGGGCCTACCAGCAAAGCCCGATTGCCATCACGGTGGAGGGCGCGAATATCATGACCCGCTGCCTGATCATCTACGGCCAGGGGCTGATTCGCTGCCATCCCTACGTGTTGCGTGAAATGGAGGCGGCGCGGCGCCAGGGGCCTGAAGGGCTGGAAGCTTTCGACAGGGCGATGTTCGGCCATATCGGCTTTGTCCTGGCCAACACCGTCCGGGCCGCGGTGCACGGGTTGACGGCGGGGCGGTTGCTCAAGGCCCCGGTTAAAACCGATCCGGCCCTGGCCCCTTACTACCGGCAGATCGAACGCCTGTCGGTGGTGCTGGCGCTGGTTTCGGATATTTCCATGGGCGTGCTGGGCGGGGCGCTGAAACGCAAGGAAAGCATCACCGGGCGGCTCGGCGATATTCTCTCGCAGCTGTACATCCTGTCCTGCGTCCTCAAGCGCTTCGAGGACGACGGCCGGCCCCGGGCGGACCTGCCCCTGGTGCACTGGGCGGCCCAGGATGCCCTGTGGCGGGCCCATGAAGCCTTGAGTGAAACCCTCGACAACTATCCTTCGAAAGCCGCCAGCCGAGTGATTCGCGGCCTGGCGTTTCCGTTCGGCATTGTCCTGCGCAAACCTTCCGACCGGTTGCTGGCGGAAGTCGCCGAGCTGGTGCAAACCCCCGGCGAGAGCCGCGACCGGCTGTTGGCCGACTCCTATATGCCGCAGCCGGATATCGACAAGCTGGCCTACGGTGAACTGGCATTCCGGCTGCAGCCCCAGGTGGATCTGATCGAAGCACGCCTGAAACCGGCCGTGCGCCAAGGGCTGCTCGCGCCGTTGCCGATTTCCCGCGAGGCATTTGCGCCCTGGCGGATCCAGGCCCTGGCCGCGCAACTGATCAGCGGCGAGGAGGGCGAGCTGCTCGGGCGCTATGTTGAATATGCCGACCATGCAATCCAGGTGGATGATTTTCCCCAGGACTTTGGTCTGTTGGAGGCGTTGCAGCGGCGCCAGGCGCATATCGATCAGGCGGACAAGAGCCTGGGCAAGCGTCGGGTGGCCGCGGGCAACCCGGTTTAATGATGTTTCTCGGGTTTTTATCGGAATCTATTCATGGCTGACGGTTACCTTTCATTCGTCAATACCCCCTGGGGCCACTGGCTGGCCCGGACCCTGGGCCTGCCGCAACCGCTGCCGTTGCAACGTTATCGCCCAGGTCAAGCGGGCAACCTGCTCAATCCGGTGGTGCTGGCCACCGGGCCCCAGGGCCGCTTGTTGGGCGAGCTGCAACGGATTTTTGCGGCCACCGAGACTGTGGCGGCGCTCCCCGCGAGCCTCGATGCGCCGTCGACGGTCAAGGTCCGGGGGCTGGTGTTCGATGCCAGCGGCCTGGCTGATGTGCAGCAGTTGGACGAGTTGTACCGCTTCTTCCACGCCAATGTCCGGCGCCTGAGCGCCCACGGCCGGGTGCTGGTCCTCGGCACGCCGCTGGAACACTGCACGTCGCTCGCCCAGACGGTGGCGCAGCGGGCCCTGGAGGGCTTCGTGCGCTCCCTGGGCAAGGAGCTGCGGCGGGCGATCACCGCGCAACTGCTGTATGTCGAGCCGGGGGCCGAAGCGGAAATGGACAGCAGCCTGCGTTTCTTCCTGTCCCGGCGTTCCGCCTTTGTCTCTGGCCAGGTGGTGCGGATCGCCGAACCGGTGGACGTGCCCAGGGATATCCTCTGGGACAAACCGCTGACCGGGCGCCGTGCGCTGGTCACTGGGGCGTGTCGCGGTATCGGCCTGTCTATCGCCCAGGTGTTGGCGGGTGAGGGCGCCCAGGTCGTCTGCCTGGATATCCCCGCCGTGGAAGCCGAGTTGCAGGAGGTGGCGGCCTCCCTCGGGGGCACCGCGCTGGCCCTGGACATCACCGCGCCCCAGGCGGCCGAACAACTGCTGGCATTCGCCGGCGAGCAAGGTGCGTTCGATATCGTCGTGCACAACGCCGGCATCACCCAGGACAAGACCCTGGCGAAAATGACCGAAGCCGCCTGGCGCAAGGTCCTGGCGGTGAACCTGGAGGCACCGTTGCGGTTGAGCACGGCTTTACTGGAGGGCCAGGCGATCAATCCCGGCGGGCGGATTATCGGGGTGTCGTCGATTTCCGGTATCGCCGGCAACCTGGGGCAAAGCAACTATGCCACGTCCAAGGCTGGTGTGATCGGCCTGGTGCAGGGCCTGGCACCGTTGGCGGCGCGCCAGCAGGTCACGGTCAACGCGGTGGCACCGGGGTTTATCGAGACGCAGATGACCGCGAAAATTCCGTTGCTGATCCGTGAAGCGGGGCGACGGATGAACTCACTCTCTCAGGGCGGACAGCCCGAGGACGTCGCCCAGACCATTGCCTGGCTGGTGCATCCGGCTTCCGGCGGGATCAATGGACAGGTGGTCCGCGTCTGCGGGCAAAGCCTGCTGGGGGCCTGAATGATGAAAGCCGATTCCTCCATTCGTCTTATCGACCCGCCGCCTTCCGGCGTCCGTTTGCTCTGGCTCGGCCTGCGCAGCTTGCGCAAGCCCAAGCTCGAAGGCCTACCGCGCTTGCCCGACGAGCAACTGGTGCGGCCGGCGGCGGAGCTGTTGGAGGCGGACATCGTCCGTTACGCCCGGGCCTGCGGTTTTCGTCCCGAGCACGGGGTGCCGCTGTCGTTTCCCCATAACCTGGCCTTGCCTCTGCACCTGCTGTTGCTGACCAGTCCGGCCTTTCCCTGGCCGGCCAGCGGCATGGTCCATCTGGCCAATCGCATTCGCCAGTACCAACGCCTGGAGGCCGGGCAGGCCTTGCGTCTGGAAGTGCATTGCGAGCGCTGGGTGGCGCACCCCAAGGGCCAGGCGGTACTGATCGTGACGCGGGCCAAAGGTGGCGGCGGCCTGGTGTGGGAAGGCGAAAGCCTGTATCTGCGCCGTGGGGTGGCCGCTCCCCAGGGTGAGCCCTGGCAGGGCGTATTGGACCTGGATGAAGCTGCCCTGGTGCGCACTCAGCGCTGGTCCTTGCCAGCGGACCTGGGGCGGCGTTTTGCCCGGATCTGCGGCGATTACAACCCGATCCATATCTCCTGGCTGGGGGCGCGCCTGTTCGGGTTCCGGCGGCCTATTGCCCATGGCATGTGGACCCTGGGCCGCGCACTGGCGGCGCAACAACCGCCACAGCCGTTGGCCGCCGCGGAGCTGACCTGCGAGTTCAAGCTGCCAATCTTCCTGCCCGGCAGCGCCACGCTGTGGAATGTGCCGCCGACAGGCTCGCGTCACGAATTCGAAGTGCGCAACGCGGCAGGTGACAAACCGCATATGCGTGGACTCTTTATCCGGGGAGATCAGTCATGAGTACCTACGCTTTCAACCCGGCGCCGGTGCGTCGGGTCGCCATTCTCGGTGGCAATCGCATTCCATTTGCCCGCTCCAATACGGTGTACGCCCAGGACAGCAACCAGGACCTGCTGGTGGCGGCCTTGCAGGGCCTGATCGATCGCCACGGCCTTGAGGGCAAGCGCCTGGGGGAATTCGCCGCCGGGGCGGTGATCAAGCATTCGCGGGACTTCAACCTGGCCCGCGAGTCCCTGCTGTCCACCACCTTGTCGCCAGAGACCCCGGCCTACGATGTGCAGCAAGCCTGTGGCACCGGCCTTGAGGCGGCGTTGCTGGTGGCCAACAAGATTGCCCTGGGACAGATCGACGTGGGGATTGCCGGCGGCGCCGATACCACCTCGGACGCGCCCATCGCGATCAACGAAGCCTTGCGCCAGATCCTCCTGCGGGCCAATCGCTCCAAAAGCCTGGGCGACAAGCTGCGCAGCCTGCTCGGGGTACGTCCGGGGATGTTCTTCAAACCCCTGCTGCCGCGCAACGGCGAACCGCGCACCGGGTTGTCCATGGGCGAGCATTGCGAGGAGATGGCCAAGCGTTGGCAGATCCGCCGACTGGCCCAGGACGAACTGGCGCTGACCAGTCACCAACGCCTCGATGCCGCCTACAAACGCGGTTTCTTCGATGATCTGATCAGCCCCTATCGCGGGCTGAAACGCGATAACAACCTGCGCGCCGATGCCAGCCTGGAGAGACTGGCCGGCCTGGGGCCGGCCTACGACAAACGCAGCGGCACCCTGACCGCCGGCAACTCGACGCCGCTGACCGATGGCGCCTCGGTGGTCCTGCTGGCAAGCGAGGAATGGGCGCAGGCGAACAACCAGCGGGTGCTGGCTTACCTGCGTACCGGCGAAACCGCGGCGGTGAATTTTGTCGACGGCACCGAGGGCCTGCTGATGGCGCCGGCCTACGCCGTGCCACGGATGCTCGCCCGCGAAGGCCTGGGTTTGCAGGACTTTGACTTCTACGAGATCCACGAAGCCTTTGCCGCCCAGGTGCTCTGCACCCTGAAGGCCTGGGAAGACCCCGACTATTGCCGTGAGCGCCTTGGCCTGGATGCGGCGTTGGGTTCGATCGACCGTAGCAAGCTCAACGTCAACGGCGGTTCCCTGGCCTGCGGGCATCCGTTTGCCGCCACCGGCGGGCGTTTGCTGGCGACCCTGGCCAAGGCGATTGACGAGCGCGGCCAGGGCCGTGGACTGATCTCCGTATGTGCCGCCGGCGGGCTGGGTGTGACCGCCATCGTCGAAAAATAAAACAACAACAAGGAAAGTGCCATGAGCGTCGCAAGCCTGCACAGCGTTGACCAGCGCATCTGGTTGAACGCCTACCTGCCGGGGGTTCCCGCCGATATCGAAAGCGAGATCGACCGTTATCCGTCACTGCGCGAGGTGTTTCTCGAGCATATGGAGAAGTACCGTGAACGCGTCGCCTACGTCAGCATCGGCACTGAGATGGGGTATCTCGAATGGGAGCGGCGCGCCTTTGCCTTCGCGGCCTGGCTGCAGTCCCGGGGGGTGAAGAAGGGCGATCGCGTGGCGCTGATGATGCCCAACTGCCTGCAATATCCGATCTGTCTGTTCGGCACCTTGCTGGTGGGCGCGGTGGTGGTCAACGTCAACCCGTTGTATACCGCCCATGAACTCCGGCACCTGCTCAAGGACAGCGGCGCCGAGACCGTGGTGATCTTCGAGAACTTCGCCCATACCCTGGAACAGGCGCTACCCGGCAGCGCGCTGAAAAATATCGTGGTGGCGGCCATCGGTGACCTGGTGGGGACGCTCAAGGGCGCGGCCCTGAACTTTGTGCTGCGGCATGTCCAGAAACAGGTGCCGCGTTTCCATCTGCCGGGGGCGATCCGCTTTACACGGATGATGAAGCAGGCCGCAACGCTGCGGGTCAGGAAGGTCAAGCTGGCCCACGATGACATTGCCTTCCTGCAATACACCGGCGGCACCACGGGCGATGCCAAGGGGGCGATGCTCACCCATCGTAATATTCTCGCCAACCTGATGCAGGCCAAGGCCTGGGTCGGTAATCAGCTGGATGAGAACCAGCAGGAAACCAACGTCACCCTGTTGCCGCTGTATCACGTGCTGTCGCTGACGGTGAACTGCCTGATGTTCATGTGCCTGGGCGGGCGCAATATCCTGATCGCCAACCCCCGTGACGTGAAGCGGGTCCAGATGATCCTGCGCAAGGAGAAGTTCAGCGGCATTGTCGGGGTCAATACCCTGTTCAACGGGCTGCTGGAAAACGAAGCCTTTCGCGGCCGCGATTTTTCCGATCTGAAGCTGGCGATTGCCGGCGGCATGGCCACCCACACCGCCGTGGCCCGGCGCTGGAAAGAGGTGACCGGGGTGCCGATCATCGAAGGCTACGGGCTGACCGAGTGTTCGCCGGTGGTCAGCATCAGCCCCATCGATATTGCGCGGATGCGCGAGGGGGATTTCAGCGGGACCATCGGCGTGCCCTTGCCCTCGACCTGGGTGCGTTTCATGCGCGAAGACGGCGAGCTGGCGCAACTGGGCGAGGAGGGCGAGTTGCAGGTCCGCGGCCCGCAGGTGATGAAAGGCTACTGGCAGCGGCCGGAGGAAACCGCCCTGGTGCTGGACCGGCACGGCTGGCTGTCGACCGGCGATATCGGGGTAATGAACGAGCAGGGCTTTATCCGCCTGGTGGATCGCAAGAAGGACATGATCCTGGTGTCGGGTTTCAATGTGTACCCCAACGAAATCGAAGATGTGGTCGCCCTGCACCCCGGCGTCGCCGAAGTGGCGGCCATCGGCGTTGCCGATCAGGTCACCGGGGAGCGGGTGAAGATCTTCGTGGTGCGCAAGGACCCGGCCTTGACCGAGGCCCAGTTGCTGGCGCATTGCCGGGAGTACCTGACAGGGTACAAGGTGCCGCGGATTGTCGAGTTTCGCACTGAAGAACTGCCCAAGACCACGGTGGGCAAAGTGCTACGTCGTGCGCTGCGTGACCATTTGTCTCCTTGATAGGCGCTTTGCAGTGAATTTCTTGTTATAAACACACTCCGATACGTCTCCGCGGGACCGGCGCCAGAGCGCCTGTGTGGGCGCATCGGACGTTTTTGCTGTCATTTCAGTTGCTGACTCGATAACTCGGCCTTAGACTGCCGCCCCTCGTAAATTGAGTGCCGGGTGGCGCTTGGAATGGACGGCGCCTTTCTGTGCATCCCCTCAGGTGCGCAGAACGCTCCCTAATTCGCCTTAATGCACGTATTTTCTATAGAGAAATCAATGACAAAGGAAAAGTTGCTGGCCATGCCGGCGGACGACTACATGAACGCCGAGCAACTGGCTTTCTTTACCGAGCTGTTGCAAGCGATGAAAGTCGAAACCCACGAGCGTATCGAGCAGAACCGTATTGCCATCGAGAGTCTCGATACCCCGGCTGACCCGGCTGACGCCGCTTCCGTTGAAGAAGAACGTACCTGGCTGGTGAACGCCATCGACCGCGACCAGCGCATGCTGCCGCAGTTGGAACAGGCGCTGCTGCGCATCAACGACGACTCCTTCGGCTGGTGCGACGACAGCGGCGAGGCGATCGGCCTCAAGCGCCTGCTGATCAGCCCGACCACCAAGTACTGCATCGAAGCTCAGGAACGTCACGAGCAGATCGACAAGCATCAGCGCCAGGCCTGATCGCTGCCCCCTGCAGGTGCCGGCTTGCCGGCGATCCGGACGACGCGGTGTTTATGTCACGCCGCGTCATCGTTCATCGTCGATAAACCCGCCTCCACACCCGCCCCATAGCAGCTATCGTTGATGCATACGCCCTACAACTAACGGACCATGGCTAATGGCCCGATAGTGGCGTTTAATGCAAAAAAACAACTAGAAGCTCACGGTGGGTAAGTACATGTCTGGAGAAGGAATTCTGCCTGGGGTCGGGTCGCACGTGGACGTGCCATCGAAACCGGCGCTGCGCTGGCTGACACCCCTGATACAGAGCGTGGGGCTGGCGCTGTTGTTGTCGGCCATGGCCTTTGCCGGCTGGTCTCTGGGCGTTTGCCTGCCCCTGGCGCTGTTGTTGATCTGGCTGCCGCGCCTGCGGATGCGCCAGGCCCCGGCGTCAGCCGTGCAGAGCGGCGGCGATACCCTGGCGCAATTGACCCGCGACCTTTCCCATACCACCAGCCATAACGCCCTGTCCGCCGCCGGCGTGGCCTTTGCGGTCAAGCAACTGGCCGGCAAGGTGCAGTCGCAGCTCAGTGCCGCCGCGCAGATTGTCGCCAGTGCCGAACAGGTGATCAGCACCGAGCAGACCACCTCGCACTTGAGCCAGCAGGCCCTCGGCTCGGCCAGTCAGGCCCGCAGCAGCAGCGCCGAAGGGCATACGGTGCTGGCGGAGTCCATCGGCCGCATGCACCGGCTCAGCCAGCAGGCCAATGCCAGTCGCCAGACAATCGAGGCCCTGAGCCAGCGCAGCGAAGAAATCCAGCGGGTGACCCTGGTGATCCAGGCGATCGCCAGCCAGACCAACCTGCTGGCCCTTAACGCCGCCATCGAGGCGGCCCGCGCCGGCGAGCATGGTCGCGGTTTTGCCGTGGTCGCCGACGAAGTACGCGGGCTGGCCGGGCGCACGGCCACGGCGACCGATGAGGTCGGGGTCATGGTGGCCGATATCCAGCAGCGCACCACCCAGGTCGTCGAGCAGATCCGTCAACTGGCCCAGGATCTGGACGGCGGTGTGGAGCAGGTCGAGGATACCGGCCGGCACCTGGCGAATATCGCCGGCCTGGCGGCCAGTGTCGAAGCGCAGGTGGGCGAGATCGCCCGCGGTGCACAGAGCAACCGCGAGCAACTGGACAGCCTGTTCACGGCGGTGGAGCAGATGCGCGGCGACCTGGCCGTCAGCGACCAGCAGACCCGCCACCTGACCCAGGCGGCGACCCAGATGGAAGGGCAGGCCGAGACCATCAGCCAGCGCCTGGCCGAGGTCGGCCTGGACGATTACCATCAGCGGGTCTACGACCTCGCCCGTGAAGGGGCCGGACAGATTGCCGCGCGTTTCGAGGCGGATATCGAACAGAACCGCATCAGCCTTGATGACCTGTTCGACCGGACGTACCAGCCGATCGCCAATACCTCGCCGGCCAAATACCAGACGCGTTTCGACCGTTACACCGATCAGGTCCTGCCGGCGATCCAGGAGCCGTTGCTGGCACGCCATGAAGGATTGGTGTTTGCCATCGCCTGTACGCCCCAGGGCTATGTGCCGACCCATAACCAGGCGTTTTGCCAGCCCCTGACGGGTAACCCGCAGCAGGACACGCTGCACAACCGGACCAAGCGCAAGTTCGATGACCGTACGGGGATTCGCTGTGGCAGCCACCAGCAGCCGCTGTTGTTGCAGACCTATACCCGCGACACGGGTGAGCTGATGCATGACCTGTCGGTGCCGATCATGGTCAAGGGCCGCCATTGGGGCGGACTGCGCCTGGGCTACAAGCCGGAAAGTGCGCCCAGGAAAGGTTGAGGCTGTCCTCAAGGGTCTCTTCGCGGCGGTGCGGCGTCCCGACAAGCCCTGCTCCTACAGTGTTGTGTCGTACTCAAGAGAGTGTTCGACAAAAAACTGTAGGAGCAGGGCTTGCCCGCGAAGAGGCCGGTTCAACCACTGCAAGACTGTGGGAGTTGCTCAGGCCGAAGTATCAGTCATCCCGGCCATCAGCTTTTCCGCCATGAACAGCGCGGTGCTGGTGCCGTTCAGTGCGGCGCCGAGGGCTGCGACCTGGGCCTTGGCCGGCTGGACAGCAGCTTCGCGCGCCGCTGCGTTGGGGTGGTGGCCGCTTTTGGTCGCGGCCAGGTGCGCATTGGCCTTGCGCAGTCGTTGTTGCAACTGCTCGATCTGTGCCCGGAGTTTCTTGACCCGATCCTGCGCCGCCTTTGCATTGGCCGCCAGGCTGTCGCCCAGCAGATTCAAGCCACTGTCGCCATCCAGCAAAGGATCGGACGAAAGACGGCTGGCGGCGCTGCCGCTCTCTTCGGGGGACGACAGCAGGAAGGCGGAGGGGATCAAGGAAACATTCAAGTTGATCATCGGCGATACTCCTGGAATGACGCTTGCCAGATTATCGACCGCGGGATGGCATTCTGTAGTCTCGACGAGCGCTTCTACAGGGTATTTGCGACAGACTGGACACAATTGAGTACTTTTTGTCTTGTAAGATGCTGCTCACGGGTAGTTTGATTGGCCCGAATGGCCCGACGTGTTCTAGAATCACTTCCAGTGTCCAGGGGCTGATTTCATCCAGGGCATTTTTTGCAACCTGCATGTCGGAAATTACTTTTTTTCAGGAAGGCCTTCCCTCGCAAATTCAGTTGCCGGTTTCCCGTGATCGGTGCAATGCGGTGTTTTCCTTCAAGCGCTGATGACACTTCGCAGAAGTCATGGGACCTTGCATCCATTAGGCTTGCTGCGCACCGGTGAGCATCGCCAGGCCGCGCGGGCAAACATCAGGGCTTTCTATTCAGTAACCGACGGCGGTGACCGATCGTTTTGTGTTGCCTGACACTTGCCGGGCGGCTTCATTTTTCGAGTTTGAGGACTTTTCGTTGGCAGTCAGTAATCTGGATATGCATGCACTGTTTGTACTGGGTGATCTTCGGGCCAAGCTGGTCAAGCAGTTTCAATCGCGTTTCGTCTATATCACCGAACAAACCGCCGAAGGCATCTACATCGCCGAGATCGACACCGAAACCTCCCTGGTGGTCGATGACAAGCAGCACCTGGAGCTCAAGGTCGGCGATCATTTTCGTGCCGCGGTATTGCCCAGCCGCGAAGGCGGCAAGTTCGACATCAAGTTTCGCGAGATCAAACTGACGGTCTATGGCCTGGGCGACTATGCCTATATCACCGTACCGGAAGGCCATGGCATTGTGTTCAAGGAAGGGCATACCGTGGTGATGGTGTTTGCCGCCCATGAACAGTTGCAGGGCACCTTGAGCAAGACCCTCAAGGACGTGACCAAGAAGGCCGCGCGCTGGCGCAAGGGCGAACTGACCTTCAAGGCCAGCGAGTAATGGGTTTGACCCGGGCCGAGTTCCATCAACAGCATGTGCGGCAGGCCAGTGCCGAGGCCCGCCGGTTGTTCGAACGCAAGGCCGAACTGCAGGGCGCCTGGCTCAACTGGGTCGCGGCGCAATTGTATGCCCTGGGGCCTGCGGAGTATGTCAGCATGGTCCGACGTGAGTTGCAGCAACTTCAGTCGCCAGATACTCATTGATCGCTGGCGCATCATTCCGGGAACCTCGACTACAGTTCTGCTGACTGAATATTTCCGGGCTTTCGGACTTTTCGCCGAAAAACGATCTGCGATTGAGGTGATTCCATGAAAGGATTTCGCGCGCTGTTCGCCAGCGCCCTGGCTGTTTTCTGTATCGGCGCCATGCCGCTGGCGGTTCGAGCCGCGCCCCAGCCGATCCACTTTGCCGACCTGAACTGGGAAAGTGGCAGTCTGATCACCGACATCCTGCGGTATATCGTCGAAAAAGGTTACGGCCTGCCGACCGATATGCTGCCCGGCACCACGGTGACCCTGGAAACGGCCCTGGCCAAGAATGATATCCAGGTGATTGGCGAAGAGTGGGCCGGACGCAGTCCGGTGTGGGTCAAGGCTGAAGCGGCGGGTGAGGTTGCAGCCGTTGGCGATACCGTCAAGGGTGCCACCGAGGGCTGGTGGGTGCCGGAGTACGTGATCAAGGGCGATCCGGAGCGTGGCATCAAGCCCCTGGCGCCGGATCTGCACGGGGTCGCGGACCTGGCCCGCTACAAGGATGTGTTCCGCGATCCGGAGTCCCCGGATAAGGGTCGTTTTCTCAACAGCCCGATCGGCTGGACATCGGAAATCGTCAACCAGCAGAAACTCAAGGCCTACGGCCTGACCGACAGTTATGTGAACTTTCGCAGTGGCTCCGGAGCGGCGCTGGATGCGGAGATCACCTCATCGATCCGGCGTGGCAAACCGATCCTGTTCTATTACTGGTCGCCGACGCCGCTGTTGGGCAAGTTCAAGCTGGTCCAGTTGCAGGAGCCGGCCTTTGATGCCGAGGCCTGGAAGACCCTGACCGACCCGGAGAATCCTGATCCCAAGCCGAGCCGTTCTTTGGCTTCGAAGCTGAGCATTGGCGTGTCTACGCCGTTCAAGACGCAATACCCGCAGATACTGGCGTTTTTCGCCAAGGTCGACCTGCCGATTGATGTGTTGAACCAGGCGCTGGCGAAAATGAGCGAGGAGCGCCTGCCGCCACGCCAGGTGACGGAGGCTTTCCTCAAGGGGCATCCGGAGGTCTGGAAGGCCTGGTTGCCCGTGGATGTGGCCAACAAGGTTGCCGCCAGCCTCAAATAATGCACCGTTCTGTGTGGGGGAGCGGAGCTTGTCGGATCGCCGCACCGCCGCGAAGCTTTTGGCGTCCTGACGGGCCTCTTCGCGGGCAAGCTCCGCTCCCACAGGTTCTGTCTCTCCCACGGGTTCTGCAGTCCACAGGTTTTACAGCTCGCTGACATCGACCCAGCGCTGTTCCCTGGCCGCCCGGCGAATCGTTGTCGCCAGGCGCTCCACTTGCCAGGCCTCTTCGAAGTCGGTCCCCGTCTGGCTTCGACCGGCCAGCGCCTCGATCAATGCCTGGACTTCCAGGGCCTTGAGTTCGTTGTAACCCAACTGATGGCCGGCGGCCGGGCTGAAGGCTGCGTAACGCGGTAGATGCGGCCCGGCCAGCAGGCGCTGGAAACCGCTCTGGCCGGCGCGGCAGAGTTGCAGTTCGTTCAGGCGCTCCTGGTCGAAGGCCAGGGTGCCCCGGGTGCCGCTGATCTCGAAGCTCAGGTGGTTCTTGTAGCCGTGCTTGAGCCAGCTGCTGCTGAAGGTGCCCCGGGCGCCATTGGCGAAGCGCAGCAGGGCGTGGACCTGATCGTCGACGGCAATCCCACGGGTCTCCAGGCTACCGGCACTGGCCGGGCGCTGTGCATGGACGGTGCGGGTGTCGGCACACACGGCGCTGATATCGCCGAGCAGATAACGAGCCATGGCCAGCAGATGGCTGCCCAGGTCGGCCAGGGCGCCGCCGGCATGCTGGGCTTCGCAACGCCAGGACCAGGGCGAGGCGGGGTCGGCCATGAAGTCTTCGCTGAATTCGCCCTGGAAACCGACGATTTCCCCCAGTTCGCCGCTCTGGATCAGCTCCCGGGCCAGGTCTATCATCGGGTTGTGCTGATAGTTGTAGCCCACGCGGGTGACCACGCCGGCCTGTCGGGCCGCGTCACGCATTTGCGTTGCCTGATCCAGGTCGACCGCCAGGGGTTTTTCGCAGTACACCGCCTTGCCCGCCGCAAGGGCGGCCATGGCCATGGGGAAATGCAGGTGATTGGGCGTGGTGATCGCCACCACCCCGACCCGGGGATCGTCAATCAGTTGTTGCCAGTCGCCGTAGGCCTGCTCGAAACCCCAGGCCTGGGCGCAGGATTCGGCACGCCGGGCGTCGGCATCCGCCAGTGCCACCAGGCGCAGCTTCAGCGGCAGTTCGAATACGGCGCTGGCATTGTGAAATGCCAGCGCGTGGGCACGGCCCATAAAGCCCGTGCCGATCAAGCCTATTCCCAACTCGTCCATCACCACGCCCTCTGATTATTATTTTCAGGAAGGGCTATTTATAGAATTTAAATTCAATAAATTCAACTGATGGAATTTTTATTTCATGATCAGGACAGGAAACCACCGTCCACGTTCAGCGCTACCCCGGTGGTGTAGCTGGAGGCATCGCTGGCCAGGTACAGCACGGCCCCGGCCATTTCGCTCGGCGCGGCGACGCGCTTGAGGGGGATCTGTTGCAGGGCGGTCTTGAGGATCGCTTCGTTGCTGACCAGGGCCGAGGCGAACTTGGTGTCGGTCAGGCCCGGGAGCAGGGCGTTGCAACGAATGCCGAACTGCGCGCACTCCTTGGCGAAGACCTTGGTCATGTTGATCACGGCGGCCTTGGTCACCGAGTAGATGCCCTGGAAGATGCCCGGGGAAATGCCGTTGATCGAGGCCACGTTGATGATGCTGCCACCGCCGTGCTCGCGCATCAGCTTGCCGGCTTCCACCGACATGAAGAAGTAGCCGCGGATATTCACGTCGACGGTTTTCTGGAACGCGCTGAGATCGGTGTCCAGCACATTGCAGAACTGCGGGTTGGTGGCGGCGTTGTTGACCAGGATATCCAGACGCCCGAACTGCTCGCGGATACCGGCGAAGACCTGGCTGATCTGTTCCATTTCACCGATATGGCAGGCGATGGCGGTGGCCTTGCCGCCGTCGGCGATGATCGCATCGGCCACGTGCTGGCAGCCTTCGAGCTTGCGGCTCGAGACAATCACATGGGCGCCTTGCTGGGCCAGCAGCTTGGCAATGGCCTCGCCGATACCACGGCTGGCGCCGGAAACAAAGGCGATCTTGCCATCGAGGTCGAACAACTGGGTCTTGGACATGGTGATTTTCCTGGTTGTAGGCGCGGTCAGAGGCTGGACGACTGGATGACTTTCAGGCTCATCTGCTCCAGCAGCTTGTTCATGTGAATGAACTGCGCAAAGCGTTTGTCCTGGGTCTGGCCGTGGAAGAAACGGTAGTAGATCTGCTGCACGATGCCGGCCAGGCGGAACAGGCCGTAGGTGTAGTAGAAATCGAAGTTGTCGATGGCGATCCCCGAGCGTTCGGCGTAGTAGTCGACGAACTGGCGACGGGTCAGCATGCCGGGGGCATGGCTGGGCTGGCGGCGCATCAATTGCACCGGGGCCGGGTCGCCCGCCTCGATCCAGTAGGCCAGGGTGTTGCCCAGGTCCATCAGCGGGTTGCCGATAGTGGTCAGTTCCCAGTCGAGCACGCCGATGATCTGCATCGGGTTGTGGGGATCGAGGATCACGTTGTCGAAGCGATAGTCGTTGTGCACGATGCTCGAGGTCGGATGGTCGGCGGGCATCTTGTCCTTGAGCCAGGTCCGTACCGCTTCCCAGCTCGGGGCGTCAGGGGTCAGGGCTTTTTCGTAACGCTCGCTCCAGCCACGGATCTGCCGCTCGACGTAACCCTCGGGTTTGCCCAGGTCAGCCAGGCCGCAGGCCGTGTAGTCGACCTGGTGCAGTTCGACCAGACGGTCGATAAAGCTCTTGCACAGGGTTTCGGTCTGCGCGGCATCCAGACCCAGCTCCGGTGGCAGGTCGGAGCGCAGGATGATGCCCTCGACCCGCTGCATCACATAGAACTCGGCGCCGATCACCGACTCGTCGGTGCAGTGCACATAAGCCTTGGGGCAGTACGGGAAACCGTCCTTGAGCTGGTTGAGGATGCGGAACTCGCGACCCATGTCGTGGGCGGACTTGGCCTTGTGACCGAACGGCGGCCGACGCAGGACAAATTCCTGTTCCGGGTAGCGGATCAGGTAGGTCAGGTTCGAGGCGCCGCCGGGGAACTGGCTGATCGTCGGCAGGCCGTGCAGGCCCGGAATATGAGCCTTGAGATACGGATCGATCAAGCCGGCATCCAGCTCTTCGCCGGCGCGGATACGGGTGGACTGGTCAGTAAGCGTCATGCTTATCCCTTCTGCTTATTCTGGAGGCCAGAGATTATTGACTAATCTAATGCTCGCCCTGTCTGCCTACAAGCGCGCTCCGCTGTTATAGGCCGGGGTGTTGCAGGATGATCAGCGTGCCTGATAGGCCAGCGTAGAGGGAAAGCGGTGCTTGGCAAGAGTGCCCATTGCCGGAGCAGGCTTGCCCGAGGGTGGTCGATATAACGCACGAAACCCGATGCCCGTGACGCCAGGGTGGGCATCGCGGGCTATCGGGTTTCGACTGTTCTACGGGCGTGGATCAGGTCGGGAACAGCTCGCTCAGCTTCATCGACAGCATCATGTCGCCTTCGACGCGCAGCTTGCCGCCCATGAATGCCTGCATGCCGTCGGTCTCGCCGCTGACGATGCCTTTCATGGTCTCGCCGTCAGTTACCAGGGTCACGTTGGCATCCGGGTTTTCGCCTTCCAGCAGTTTGCAGGTGCCGTCCTTGACGATCAGCGAGAAGTGCTGGTCATTGTCGATACGGAAGCCGAAGACAACGTCCAGGCCGGCGGCGGCGGCTGGGTTGAACTTGTGTTGCATTGCTTCTACGGCGTGGGCTACAGAGGTCATGGTTCGATCCTTTTATGGGTAAATACGGCAACGACCCCAAGGGTCACGGTGGGCCGGAGCTTATCGGAAGGTGATCAGCTCCGGGGCCTTCAGCAGTTGCAGGTGCGCTTGACTGTTGAAGGACGCCAGGGCCACCTCGCGACCGCGAAACTTGAGCTGGTTGAGCGAGGTGTTGACGATCTGCCAGTTCAGCTCGAAGGCTTCCCTGGCTGGAATTCGGGTGATCAGGTGAAGCAGGGCGGTGATGGTTCCGCCGGAGGTGAACACGGCGATTTTCTGGCTGTTGTCGGCCTGTTCGAGAATCCGCCGCAGCCCGCCCTCGACCCGGGCGACAAACCCCAGCCAGCTTTCCAGCTCCGGGGTGTCATGCTGGCCACTGAGCCAGCGCTCGATGATCAGGGCGAACAGGCGCTGGAACTCGCCACGGTTTTGCGCGGCGTTGCGCAGGATGTGCAGGGCTTCGGGTTCATCCGGCAGCAAGCCGGGCAACAGCGCGCGGATCACCGCGTCGGCGTCGAACTCGTTGAAGGCTGTATCGGTTTCCAGGGGCGGGACCAACAGGCCGGCGCCGTCGCACTGCGCCAGGGCGGTGAGCGCGGTATCCTGCTGGCGGCGCAGGTCGCCGGCCAGGCAACGGTCGAAGCTCAGGCCCAGGTCGGCCAGGTGCTTACCGAGGACCTCGGCCTGGCGAATACCGATCGGCGAGAGCACGTCGTAGTCGTCCGCACCGAAGGAGGCCTGGCCATGTCGAATCAGATAAATGCTGCCCACGTCCGCGTCGTCCCGGTACGTTGAAGGTCTGGCGAGGTTATGAGGATGGCGGAAGCCTGTCAATGAAAAAACATACGCTCGTTTGAAATGTTTGTTAGAGACACAATTCAGGCGGTGCCACAACTGGCCGCAAGGCCGCCTCGACGGTATGCTGGACCGGTCGTGAGCCCCCACAGACGGGGGCCGCCTGATTTTGTAAGGAGTCACCGTGGAGTTTCTTGCCGAGTACGCAAGTTTTCTGGCTAAAACCGTTACCCTGGTTATCGCGATCGTCGTGGTCCTGGTGACCGCGGCCACGCTACGCAGCAAAGGTCGGCGCCGGTCGGCGGGGCAGTTGCAGGTCAGCAAGCTCAACGATTTCTACAAGGGTCTGCGCGAGCGCCTGGAGCAGAGCCTGCTCGACAAGGACCAGCTCAAGGTCCTGCGCAAGCAGCAGGCCAAGAGCGAGAAAAAACACAAGAAGCAGCCGGAGTCCAAGCCACGGGTATTCGTGCTGGATTTCGACGGCGATATCAAAGCTTCGGCCACTGAAAGCCTGCGTCATGAGATCACCGCACTGCTCAGCCTGGCCACGCCCAGGGATGAAGTGGTGTTGCGCCTGGAGAGCGGCGGCGGCATGGTCCACAGTTATGGCCTGGCCTCCTCGCAACTGGCGCGTATCCGCGAGGCCGGCGTACCGCTGACCATCTGCATCGACAAGGTCGCGGCCAGCGGCGGCTACATGATGGCCTGCATCGGCGACAAGATCATCAGCGCGCCCTTTGCCATTCTCGGTTCTATCGGCGTGGTGGCGCAGTTGCCCAACGTCAACAAGCTGCTGAAGAAGCACGATATCGATTTTGAAGTGCTGACCGCCGGCGAGTACAAGCGCACCTTGACCGTGTTTGGCGAAAACACTGAAAAAGGCCGTGAGAAGTTTCAGCAGGACCTGGATATCACCCATCGCCTGTTCAAGAACTTTGTCTCGCAGTACCGCCCGCAACTGGCCATCGATGAAGTGGCCACCGGCGAAATCTGGCTGGGTGTCGCTGCCCTGGACAAGCAGTTGGTGGACGAACTGAAGACCAGCGATGAATACCTGTCCGACCGCGCAAAACATGCCGAGTTGTTCCATCTGCACTATGCCGAACGCAAGAGCCTGCAAGAGCGCGTCGGGCTGGCGGCCAGCAGCTCGCTGGAGCGTGTGCTGGTCAATGGGTGGAGTCGTTTGACCCAGCAACGTTTCTGGTAAACCGCTACCTCGATGGTTTCTGTCAATCGTCTCGGACAGAAACCATCCGACCCTCAAATAAGTACCCCCCCTCCATGGCAAACACTCAATAAGCTGGAATCTCTAATGGATATCCAGGTTGATTGCCATGGAAGAAACAAACGTCGTTGAGTACAGCCGGATACCTGCCGAGGCAGGTATTCATTTCGATACGATCAAAGAGAAGATTCCCAGTTGGCTCTACCGAGCCGCTCCGGAAATACGCCTGTTATTTCGCGAACATCTGCTGGCCCTGGAAACGTCGAGACATGAAGTCCGGCGGATCATGGCGCAGTTGCAGAAGATTGATGTGTTCTGTACGCCACTTCTGGTCCAGGCGCTGGAAAGACAGATCAACAGCGGCCAGGACTTGCAAAGTGCCCGCTTTGTCAGGGTCGATGCTACTTACCTGTCCAGTATCTTCGAGGATAAGTTCTATACCTTCTCCCACAGTCAGACGCTGCTGGAGGCTGCCTTGCAGAACTTCGAGGCTGGCGAGACCTTGTCGGGAGCGTTGTCAGGCAAGGCGGTTATCCAGTTTCCCGCTGGCGCTGCGGGCATCAACACTGCGCTTGCACCGGAAGACTTTGCCTGGGCTTGTCGAACGCTGAACCTGGGGGCCTTGTACCAGGCGCATATCGACAGTGTTTTCAATCCTCCCGGTCAGCCGTCGGCCAACGGAGCTTTGTCGGTAAAACAGCACTTTGCCGAGTATGACAAGCAGACCTTGGCGGTGACCGCCGATATCGCCTACATGAAGGGGGAGATCACCGCGACGACCTACGCTTTACTGCTGGAGTTGGTCAAGGGGCAGGCAGGTTTGAGGTTGGGTGGCGAACTCCTGCATCACAGTCGGATGAAAATGTTCGATATCGAGTTGAGCGGATGGGTGGTCATCGGCGCGAAACTGGCGGAGGACTCGACCTTACCCTGTATTGCCTATATTCCGGATGACCCGCGTGGTCCACTGAAGTACTACCGGCATTTTCTCCTCTTTGAACATGATTTGACGCTGAAACTTCGGGACCCGTCTTATCGGCAGTTTTTCGCCCGTTTCGTCCCCGAGGAGCACCGGCTGCGGTTCCTGCGAACCCTCAATGCCAGATTGCTTTCCCAGGATCGAACCTGGCCGCCCGTGCCGGCGATTTTCCAATATATCCCGCTGACTGAAGTACCCATCGAAGGCGATCTGTTCGAAAGTTTCCAGCAGCAACGCTACCGTCAGATCAAGGCGCACGCGCGGCTGCTGGCGGTGCCCACGGCCGACGTCGACGCCCGGGTGCGCCAGGCGCGTCTGGACGCCTACCGCGAAGCCGGTCTGAGCCTGTTGGCGCTGGCTTTATCGTTCGTGCCGGTAATCGGTCAGATCATCCTGGCGGCGGCGGCGGTGAAGATGGTCGTGGAGGTCTATGACGGATTCGCGGCTTGGCAACTCGGGGAAAAACGCGAGGCCCTCGGCTATCTGCTGGGGGTGGTCGAAGACCTCGCCCTGTTGGCGGCCGGGGCGGTGGTGGTGAAGGGCGGCAAGGCCCTGTTCAAGACGCTGTCCCCGTCTTCAGTCGATGCCTTGATTCCCGTTGAAGCGCCGGGAGGTCGGCGCCGCTTGTGGAGAGCCGATCTTGCCCCCTATGAGCGTGATATCCGTTTGCCTGAGTATCTCGAGGCCGATGCAATGGGGCTATATCCGTTCCAGGACAACCTCTATCTGCCGCTGGAAGGGAAAGTATATGCCGTGAGGTATGACCGGGCTCGCCTGCAATGGCAGATTGAGCACCCGGAAGGCGAAGCGTTTCACGCCGTGCCGCTCAGGTTCAACCGTACGGGTGTCTGGCAAACGATTTACGAGCGCGTCGCTGACTGGCCCGTGGAGCAATTGTTCCGCCGCCTCGGCGAGCCCATGGTCGGACTCGGCAACCAGCTGCGTTTGAAGATCCGCCAGTTCTGTTCCGCTCAGGAGAATGTCTTGCGCAAAGCCCTGGCGGACAATCAGCCGGTGCCCGCGCTGCTGCTCGATACAATCAAGCGCTTCAGGATCGACCAGGCCATCAGCGATTTTATCGGCGAGGTACCCGACGCTATCTCGCGAACGCTGGAGCAGGGCGATTTGCGCTTGCGGCTGCTGACATCGTTGCCCGACTGGCCGGAAAACCGGGTCGTCCAGGTGTTCAATGGGGCGGGTGAAGTCATGCAGGAGTACGGTCGGCGCACGGGCGAGCAGTTCTCCTCGTTGCAGATCATCGAGTCGCAGCTCAAGAATGGCAACCTGCTCCAGTCGACGCTGAACATGTTGAGCGAGCCTGAGCGTCAAACGCTGTTCGGTGCGGAGCTGACGGACAACGGGCGGCGTGTCCGGGTACTGAGCCAACGCCTCAGGCAATGGGCCGGGCAGCGAAGGCAATGGTTGTTCGACGAGTTGTACGCGGCGAGCGAGAAAACCGACGACGACAGGGTCAATCGTATTCTCGGGGTGTTCCCCGGCTTACCGGGAAGTGTCGCCCGGGAGTTGATCGCCCATGCCAACAGCGCCGAACTCGATCTCTTGAGCGAGCGGGTGCCGCTACGGTTCTCGGAGGAAATTAGCTGGTACCTCAAGCAGTTGCGGCTTAACCGGGTGTGCGAGAGCTGGTATTTGCTGGCCCCGCAATACGCCCTGGCAGACCGTCTTGCACTGCATACGCTTGGGCGATTACCCGGCTGGCCGGCCAAGGGGTTGCGGATTGAGTTGCGAGAACAGCGCTTTACCAGTGAGGCGCTGGAAACGGCGGGGGATCCGGATATCACCACGCCCCGGGTGATTCTCAAGGTCGCTCGACAGTACAACGCCTTCGATCACTCGGGGACGCTCCTGGGCAGGGCCGATAACATATTCGACGCGATGGTGCGTGCCTTGCCGGAGCCTGATCGCGTTGCCCTCGGATTCCGCGGTGCGGAGCGAGGCGCCTGGCTGAAAGAACAGATTGTCGCCCAGGTTGCCCGAGATCCTTATGCGGCCCAGGATACGCTGGGCCTGTCGCCTTTCAGTCGCAGGTTCAGGCCACCGATGCGCCTGGCCTCCGGGCGCATCGGTTACCCGATGAGCGATGTCGGCAGGGTCCTGGGTTATTCCGAGCGATTGATCGGGCGTGTGCGTGACTTGTATCCGGGGTTCTCCTCGGAAGAGGTGGGTCGTTTTCTCACTTCACTCCACCTGCCCGAGTCTGCCTGCCTGGTGGAGCTCGAGCGCCTGCGGGGGGAGTATGAGGTGTTGTTCACCACACTGGATAAATGGGTGCAGCGCCAGACCTGGAGGCGTGTGCGGGGCACCTTGCAAGTCGCTCCCGTGGCCCTCGACAACAAGCAGCGGGTGGCCGATGCGATCCTGGCCTGCTGGAGAAAACAGTCCAACCGCAATCGGTTGGGTGGACAGTACTTCTACGAGCTGGACCTGTTGGGCATGCGGGTCGGAGACTTGCCGGCGATCAGCGCCGACTTCAGTCATGTGGGCTTTCTGTTCATGAATGATATGGCCGTCGCCAGCACCGAAGTCTCATTTTTATCCTGCTTCAGGCAGTTGCGCTGGTTGTCCATGGGCTTCAACCATCTGGGTAGCCTGCCGGTGGAGTTGGGGCAGATGTCCGAACTGATCCATCTGCACCTGCCAGGCAACCAGATTGTGCTGAACCGCCAGAGCGCGGAGGTGTTGACCCGGCTGACCAGGCTGAAATTCCTGAATCTTTCGGATAACCCTCTGGTCCAGCCCCCCGATATCAGCCAGATGAGCCAGCTGGAGACCCTGTTGTTGCGTCATACCGAGCTGGATCGCTGGCCTGTCGGGCTGCCGGGGTTGAGCAACCTGCAGCGTGTGGATCTGCGGGGCAATCGGATTTCGACCATCCCCGAGGCAGTTTACTCCGGGCCGGTCTCCATCAACCGGATTACCCACCTTCATGACAACCCGGCGCTTTCGGTCGAGGGCATGCTGCGGTTGCAGCGTTACGAACGCGAAACCGGCATCAATTTCGGCATCGATATGCCGGGCCGGCGGCACCCCCATGCCCTGCGTCGGACCACGTCGCTTCGCGAGTGCGACAACTGGCTGGGGGCCATATCCACCGAGCAGAAGGTTCTGAAAGAACAGCAATGGCAGTTGCTGCATCGGCAGCAAGGTTCCGCGGACTTTTTCAAGCTGCTGGCGGACCTGAGTGTCACCGCCGAATATCGCGAGGCGCGCGAGGATTTGAGCCTGCGGGTCTGGCAGGTCGTGGAGGCGGTCAGTCAATACAGTGAACTGCGCGAGGAGCTGTTTGTCTCGGCGTCCCATCCGCAGACCTGCTCCGATGGTGCGGAACTGATCTTCAGCGACATGGAGATCCGGGTCCTGGTGAATCAGGCGAGGGCCATGGTCGTGGGCACCCCGGCGACTACCGAACTGAATCTGTTGAAGCTGTCCCGAGGATTGTGGCGCCTGGATGAAGTCGAGAGCCTGGCTCAGACGGATATCGAGGCGCGGTTGAAGTTGCCCGATGCGTCAGGGGTCGACCCGGTGGAGGTGAGGCTGGCCTACCGCATCGGTCTGACGGAGCGACTTCGCTTGCCGGGACAGCCCAAACACATGACGTTTACTGAGTTGGCCCGGGTGACGGAGCAGCATCTGGACGCGGCTTATGCCAAGGTCCTGGCCCGGGAGCGGACTCCGGCGTATGCGCGGGCCTTGGCCGATCGCGAGTTCTGGGCCAGCTATCTGAAGGAGCATAACCCTTCGCGATTCAAGGGGATTGATGCGCAGCACCAGGCCGCTGTGTCCGCGCTGGATGCCCGACGTACGAGCAGAAGTGATCCCCATTGGCATGAGTTCATCGATATCGAACTGGAGGCCCAGATGGGGGATCAACTCAGGGCTTGGCGGGAAGCCAGCGCCAGGGAAACCCTGGCGTTGACCAAAGAGATACTGGAGAGAATCCCAGCGCAGGAGCTGGACGCCTGAAGCCCGGCGCGGGTGCCTGGAGGCACCCGGCCGGACAAGCTTCAGCGACGACGGAACAGCGGCAGCGGTTCGTCGGTGGCGGCCTGGTAGGTCACCGAGAAGTCCTTGAGGCTTTCCAGGGCTTCGTAGGGGTCCTTGTCCGCACGCAGGGCGTAGGCGTCGAAACCGCAACGGTGCAGGTAGAACAACTGGTCGCGCAGCACATCGCCAATCGCCCGCAGCTCGCCCTTGTAACCGTAACGGTCACGCAGCAGGCGGGCATTGGAGTAGTTGCGGCCGTCGGTGAAGGCCGGGAAGTTCAGGGCGATGACCTGGAAGTGTTGCACGTCATCGCCGATTTCCTCGGCTTCTTCATCGGCGTCCAGCCACACGCCCAGGCCGCCGTCGCGGGCCTTGAGGGCGTGGGCGTGCTCGCGCCACAGGGCCAGCGGCACGATCAGGTCGTCGCAGTTGGAGATGCCGTCGAAGGACGCGTCCTTGGGCAGCAGGTGCCAGGTCTCGTCGATAACGGCGTTGTTCTTAATGATTCGCTGCATAGACGCGCTCCTTGAAGGGGTCGATACCGATTCGCTGGTAAGTGTCGATGAAGCGTTCGTCTTCGGTACGTTTTTCCACGTAGACGTCGATCAGTTTCTCGATCACGTCGGGCATGGCCTCCTGGGCGAAGGACGGGCCGAGGATCTTGCCCAGGCTGGCGTCACGACTGGCGCTGCCGCCGAGGGACACCTGGTAGAACTCTTCGCCTTTCTTGTCCACCCCGAGAATGCCGATATGGCCGACGTGGTGGTGGCCGCAGGCGTTCATGCAACCGGAAATGTTCAGGTCCAGTTCGCCGATATCGAACAGGTAGTCCAGATCGTCGAAGCGGCGCTGGATCGACTCGGCGATCGGGATCGACTTGGCGTTGGCCAAGGAGCAGAAGTCGCCGCCCGGGCAGCAGATGATATCGGTCAGCAGGCCGATGTTCGGCGTGGCGAAACCGTTTTCGCGCAGTTCGCCCCAGAGGGTGAACAACTGGCTCTGTTCCACGTCGGCGAGAATGATGTTCTGCTCGTGGGAGGTGCGCAGTTGGCCGAAGCTGTAGCGGTCGGCCAGGTCGGCGATGGCATCGAATTGCTTGTCGGTCACGTCGCCCGGCGCTACGCCGGTGGGTTTGAGGGACAAGGTCACGGCCACATAGCCGGGCTTTTTGTGGGCCAGGGTATTACGGGTACGCCAGCGGGCGAAACCCGGGTGCTGCTGGTCCAGTTCGGCCAGTTCAGCGACCTGGTTGTCCAGGACCTTGTAGTCCGGGTCGACGAAGTGCTTGGCGACGCGATGGACTTCGGCCTCGGTGAGGGTGGTCTGGCCGCCGCGCAGGTGGACCATCTCGGCGTCGACTTTCTCGGCGAAGACTTCCGGGGTCAAGGCCTTGACCAGGATCTTGATCCGCGCCTTGTACTTGTTGTCGCGACGGCCGTAGCGGTTGTAGACCCGCAGGATGGCGTCGAGATAGCTCAACAGGTCCTGCCACGGCAGGAACTCGTTGATAAAGGCACCGACCACCGGGGTACGGCCCAGGCCACCACCGACCAGGACCCGGAAGCCCAGCTCGCCGGCGGCGTTGTGCACCGGCTCCAGGCCGATGTCATGGACTTCGATGGCGGCGCGGTCCGAGGTCGAGCCATTGATGGCGATCTTGAACTTGCGCGGCAGGTAGGCGAATTCCGGGTGGAAGGTGGTCCACTGGCGGACGATCTCGCACCATGGGCGCGGGTCGATCAATTCGTCGGCGGCGACACCGGCAAACTGATCGGTGGTGACGTTGCGCAGGCAGTTGCCGCTGGTCTGGATCGCGTGCATCTGCACGGTGGCCAGCTCGGCGAGAATTTCCGGCACGTCTTCCAGCGCCGGCCAGTTGAACTGCACGTTCTGCCGGGTACTGACGTGGGCGTAGCCCTTGTCGTAGTCGCGGGCGATCCGCGCCATCATTCGCGCCTGGCGCGACGTCAGCTGGCCATAAGGCACGGCAACCCGCAGCATCGGGGCGAAACGCTGGACATACAGGCCATTTTGCAGACGCAGCGGGCGGAACTCTTCTTCGCTCAGCTCACCTGCCAGATAGCGTCGGGTCTGATCACGGAACTGCTTGACGCGGTCCTCGATGATCCGCTGATCGTACTCGTCGTATACGTACATATAGATCCTGTTCTCAGGCTTCATAAATACCCCCGGCGCTCCAGGCCCCCGGGGTATCTCAACAATTCTGCGCGCACGGCCGCGCACTCCATTGACGGAGCCGGCGCACGATAGCAGTTTGCAGTTATGCGTAAAAGTGATGTTTGAGTATATGCACAGAACCAAAACGACTAACGTTCGTCGACGAACCATAACCCTGTTTGTGGTATGGGCAATTCTCTACTTAACTATCAGCGAGTTTGCAGCAATCACCGATAAAACCGACAAGAGGCGATGCGATGAGCAATCCAGTCAAAGCAAGGAAAAGCGACAGCACGGTTGATGCCTGGGCGATCCTGTTCCTGATCATCCTGGTGGTGGCCACCGCTGTATTCTGGGTCAGTCACAAATAAGGCGGCACCTGCCGTCACGCGGATGCACAATCTGCCGTAACTGTAGGAGCGAGCTTGCTCGCGATGAACGCAAGGGCACTGCGCTTATCCGAGGCCCCGCGTTATCGTTGACGTCCATCGCGAGCAAGCTCGCTCCTACATTTCGTAGCGTTTTTATGGTGAGAGTTGTCGGACAATTCCGATGGTCTGCCGCAAGGTACAGGCAATTTGCCTGTATGATACGCCGCTATTTTCCGGGGCGCGGTGACATGCTGAAGACTCTCTGCAAAGGCTTGCTGATCCTGAGCCTGCCGTTCTGGATGGTGGCCCAGGCCACCACGGTGGTGTTTCTCAATCCTGGTTATTCCACGGAGCCGTTCTGGGTCAGTTATGCCCATTTCATGCAGGCGGCCGCGAGCAATCTCGGCATGGACCTGACGGTGCGTTATGGCGAGCGCGACCCGCAAACCAGTCTCGCCCAGGCTTACGAAACCCTGCAGGCCGCGCACCCTCCCGATTACCTGATATTCGTCAATGAGCAGTCCGTGGCCCCGCAAATCCTGCGGATGGCCCAGGGCCGCGGGGTCAAGCTGTTCATTGTCAACAACCGCTTGACCGCGGAGCAGAGCGAGCGGCTCGGTGACGTACCGGAGCTGCTGGGCAGCCTGGTGCAGAACGACGAACAGGGCGGCTACCTGATGCTCAAGGAGCTGGTCCGGCAACGCTCGTTGCAGGCGCCCGGCCAGCCCATTGACCTGCTGGCCTTTGCCGGGATGAAGCTCACTCCGGCCTCGCAACTGCGCGAGCAAGGCCTGCGTCGGGCGCTGGCGGAGTTCCCGCAGGTGCATCTGCGGCAGTTGGTCTACGGCGAGTGGAGTCGCGCCCGCGCCTTTGATCAAGCCGAGCAGATGATTCGGCGCTATCCGCAGACGTCACTGGTCTGGGCGGCCAACGATGAAATGGCCCTGGGGGCCATGGCTGCCTTCGAAAAGGCGGGTCGCCGGCCTGGACGGGATGTCCTGTTCAGTGCCGTCAACAGTTCTGCGGATATTCTCCGGGCGCGTATCGACGGGCGCCTGAGCGTGCTGGTGGCCGGGCACTTCACCCTGGGTGGCTGGGCGATGGTGCTGCTGCGTGATCATGCCGACGGAGTCGACTTTACCCGCTATGGTGGCCGTGATCGGCAGGTCCAGGCACTTGAACTGATCGACAAGGCCCAGGCCGAGAAACTGTTGCGCTTCAGCACCAACGAGGATTACCGCGTGGATTTCAGGGCTCTGAGTGCCCGCGGCAAGTCGGGCAGCTACCGTTATCCGTTCACCCTGAAAACCGTACTGCCCTGAGTTCGGCCGCGCCTGCCGGTGTCATACGCCGGCGAAGTGCAGCACCAGCTTGACCACCCCGTAGAGCGTCAGACCGAAGATCGCGGTGAACAGGATGCCAATCATCACGAAGTGGCTCGGTTTGCCATGGGTAAAGTCACGGGCACGGTTTTTCCCGCTTTGTACGCCAAAGGCCGCCGCCATGACGCTATGGAGCATTTGCCAGAAGGTCGGCGGCTTGTTGTCGAGCGGATCGTCCATGGAGTCCTCCACACACAAGGTTGTGTGTGGAGAGCATAGACAATTCTCCCGTTAGTTGTCGTAGCCCAGGTTCGGTGCCAGCCAGCGCTCACTGACACTCAGCTCCTGGCCCTTGCGCGCGGTGTAGCTTTCGACCTGGTCCTTGTCGACCTTGCCGACGGCGAAGTACTGCGCCTGCGGATGGGCGAAATACCAGCCGCTGACCGCCGCCGCCGGGAACATCGCGTAGTGCTCGGTGAGGAACACGCCGCTGTCGCCGGCCTTGCCTTCGCTGGCCGCCGGGTCGAGCAGGGCGAACAGGGTGCCTTTCTCGGTGTGGTCGGGGCAGGCCGGGTAGCCGGGCGCCGGACGAATACCGCTGTACTGCTCCTTGATCAGCGCGTCGTTGTCCAGTTGCTCGTCCTTGGCATAACCCCAGTAGTTTTTCCGCACCTGTTGGTGCAGCCACTCGGCACAGGCCTCGGCC
Source organism: Pseudomonas sp. MWU12-2319 (assembly GCF_023242525.1). Lineage (NCBI taxonomy): Bacteria > Pseudomonadati > Pseudomonadota > Gammaproteobacteria > Pseudomonadales > Pseudomonadaceae > Pseudomonas > Pseudomonas sp. MWU12-2319. The sequence goes on along the minus strand of NZ_JALJES010000008.1, from coordinate 214,844 downwards.
AAGCGGTCGGCGAGGGCCTTGACCATGATCGAGTTGTAGTCGTCGCCCTTGTCCTGATAGGCCTTGGCGACTTCTTCGGCGCCGATCCCTGCGGTGGTGATAAAGCCGCCCACGTAGTCGGTCAGGCCGCTGTCTTTCGGCGCGACGAAGTCGGCCAGGGAGAAGTTCGGCTTGCCGTCGGTCTTGATGATCTGCTGGCGCAGGTGATGCAGCTTGGCCAGTGGCTGGCCATCGGCGCCGTAGACTTCCAGGTCATCGTCCTGCACCTGGTTGGCCGGCCAGAAGCCGAACACCGCGCGGGCGCTGATCAGTTTCTCGTTGATCAGCTTGTCGAGCATTTCCCGGGCATCGGCATAGAGGGCGGTCGCGGCTTCGCCGACCACTTCATCCTCGAGAATGCGCGGGAATTTTCCGGCCAGGTCCCAGGAGATAAAGAACGGCGTCCAGTCGATGTATTCGGCGAGGACCCTGAGATCGATATTGTCCAGCACCTTGGTGCCGGTGAAGGTCGGTTTGACCGGCTGGTAGGTGCTCCAGTCGAACTGCGGCTTCTTGGCGATGGCCGCCGGGTAGCTCAGGCGTTCGGTACGGGCGCTGCGGTTGGCGGTGCGCTCGCGGACCTCGACGTACTCCTCGCGGGTCCTCTGGACGAAGCCGGGCTTGAGTTCCTTGGACAGCAACTGGGTCGCCACGCCGACGGCGCGGGAGGCGTCGGTGACATAGACCACCGCATCGTTGCTGTAGCGCGGTTCGATCTTCACCGCGGTGTGGGCCTTGGAGGTGGTCGCGCCGCCGATCATCAGCGGCAGGTGGAAGTCCTGGCGCTGCATTTCCCGGGCGACATGGACCATTTCATCCAGCGACGGGGTGATCAGCCCGGACAGGCCGATGATGTCGCACTTCTGCTCCTTGGCCACTTGGAGGATTTTCTCCGCCGGGACCATTACGCCGAGGTCGACGATGTCGTAGCCGTTGCAACCGAGGACCACGCCGACGATATTCTTGCCGATGTCGTGGACGTCGCCCTTGACCGTGGCCATGAGGATCTTGCCCTTGGCTTCCGGCTTGTCGCCTTTTTCCAGCTCGATGAACGGGATCAGGTGGGCCACCGCCTGCTTCATCACCCGGGCGGACTTCACCACCTGGGGCAGGAACATCTTCCCGGCGCCGAACAGGTCGCCGACGATGTTCATGCCGGACATCAGCGGGCCTTCGATCACTTCGATCGGGCGCTTGAAGGACTGGCGCGACTCTTCGGTGTCTTCAACGATGTGGGTGGTGATGCCCTTGACCAGCGCGTGTTCCAGGCGCTTGTTGACGGGCCAGCCACGCCACTCTTCGGTCTCGGCTTCCTTGACGCTGCCGTCGCCCTTGTACTTGTCGGCGATGGCGAGGAGGGCGTCGGTGCCTTCCGGGGTGCGGTTGAGGATCACATCCTCGACGGCGTCACGCAGTTCCGCCGGGATCTGGTCGTAGATCTCCAACTGGCCGGCGTTGACGATACCCATGGTCAGGCCGTTGCGGATCGCGTACAGCAGGAACACCGAGTGGATCGCCTCGCGCACCGGGTTGTTGCCGCGGAACGAGAACGATACGTTGGACACGCCGCCGCTGGTCAGCGCATGGGGCAGCTCGTCGCGGATATAGGCGCAGGCATTGATGAAATCGACGGCGTAGTTGTTGTGTTCCTCGATGCCGGTGGCGACGGCAAAGATGTTCGGGTCGAAGATGATGTCTTCCGGCGGGAAGCCGACTTCATTCACCAGGATGTCGTAGGAGCGTTTGCAGATTTCCTTCTTGCGCGCTTCGGTGTCGGCCTGGCCGGCTTCGTCGAAGGCCATCACCACCACGGCGGCGCCGTAGCGCTTGCACAGTTTGGCGTGATGAATGAACTGCTCGACCCCTTCCTTCATGCTGATGGAGTTGACGATGCCCTTGCCCTGGATGCACTTGAGGCCGGCTTCGATCACTTCCCACTTCGAGGAGTCGATCATGATCGGTACGCGGGAGATATCCGGCTCACCGGCGATCAGGTTGAGGAAGGTGACCATGGCCTTCTTCGAGTCGAGCATGCCCTCGTCCATGTTGATGTCGATCACCTGGGCACCGGCTTCCACCTGCTGCAGGGCGACTTCAAGGGCTTCGGTGTAATTGTCCTCGCGGATCAGCCGGGCGAACTTGGCGGAGCCGGTGATATTGGTCCGCTCGCCGACGTTGACGAACAACGACTGGCGATCGATGGTGAACGGCTCCAGGCCGGACAGGCGGCACGCCTTTGGGATATCCGGAATGGGGCGTGGCGCGTAACCGGCCACCGCCTTGGCGATGGCGCCGATATGGCCGGGGGTGGTCCCGCAGCAACCGCCGACGATGTTCAGGAAACCGCTCTGGGCGAATTCCTCGATGACCTTGGCGGTTTCTTCCGGCAGTTCGTCGTACTCGCCGAATTCGTTTGGCAGGCCGGCGTTGGGGTGCGCGGACACGTGGGTGCTGGCCTTGTTCGACAGCTCTTCCAGGTAAGGGCGCAACTCGCTGGCGCCGAGGGCGCAGTTCAGGCCCACCGAGATCGGCTTGGCGTGGGCCACGGAGTTCCAGAAGGCTTCGGTGGTCTGGCCGGACAGGGTGCGGCCGGAGGCATCGGTGATGGTCCCGGAGATCATGATCGGCAGTTCGAAGCCCAGCTCTTCATACACGCCTTGCACGGCGAAGATCGCGGCCTTGGCGTTGAGGGTGTCGAAGATGGTCTCGATCAGGATCAGGTCGGCGCCGCCTTCGATCAGGCCCTTGGTGGCCTCGGTGTAGTTCTCCACCAGTTCATCGAAGGTCACGTTGCGGTAGCCGGGGTTGTTCACGTCCGGCGACAGCGAGCAGGTACGGCTGGTCGGGCCGAGCACGCCGGCGACGAAACGTGGCTTGTCCGGGGTCTCCAGGGTTTTCGCGTCGGCCACCTTGCGGGCCAGGCGCGCGCCTTCCACGTTCAGTTCGTAGACCAGCGCTTCCATGCCATAGTCGGCCTGGGACACCTGAGTGGCGTTGAAGGTGTTGGTTTCCAGGATATCCGCGCCGGCATCCAGGTAGGCCTTCTCGATCGAGCCGATCACATCCGGGCGGGTGATGACCAGCAGGTCGTTGTTGCCCTTTACATCGCTGGGCCAGTCGGCGAAACGTTTGCCGCGATAGTCCTGCTCCTCGAGCTTGTAGCTCTGGATCATGGTGCCCATGCCGCCGTCGAGAATCAGGATGCGCTCTTTGAGAGCTTTCTGGAGAGCTTGAAGGCGAGCGCTGCGATCGGACATGGAAACTACCTGGAAAGGACGGATACAGAAGAGCCGCGATGATAGCAAACCTGTGCGCTTTTAGAGCATTCCAAGGTTTTTCATGAATATCGCTCATGTTTAAGGCGCAATGAGGCTGTAGAATCGTCGTGTTTTTACTTCAAGGATCAGAGCCATGCCGTACCGTTTTTTCAGCGCTTTCCTACTGCTGGTGCTTAGCAGTATCACCCAGGCGCAAGATTCGGCTCCGGCGATTTCCTATACCCGCGACATTCAACCGATCTTCGCCGAGAAGTGCGTGGCTTGCCATGCGTGCTACGACGCGGCGTGCCAGCTCAATCTGGGCAGCGCCGAGGGCGCGGCGCGCGGTGCGTCGAAGATTCCGGTGTATAACGGCAACCGCAGCGAGGCCTCCCAGCCCACGCGCCTGTATATCGACGCCCATACCCCGCGCCAATGGCAACAGAAGCAGTTTTACTCCGTGCTGGATGCCCAGGGCAGCCAGGCCGCCCTGATGTCGCGCATGTTGGAATTGGGTCATCGTACGCCCTTGCAGCCCAATGCCAAGCTGCCGGAAGACATCGTACTGGGCCTGAACCGCGAGAATATGTGTCCGATGCCCGGCGAGTTCGAGGTCTATGCCGATGCCCACCCGAAAGAGGGCATGCCGCTGGCCGTGACCGGGCTGACCGATCAGCAGTACCAGACCTTGCAACGTTGGCTGGCCTCCGGCGCGCCGATGGATGAACAGGCCCTGGCACCGAGTGCCAGGGAGTCGTTGCAGATTACCCAATGGGAAAACCTGCTCAACGCTCCGGGAGCCCGGGAAAGCCTGGTGGGGCGCTGGCTCTATGAACACTGGTTCCTGGCGCACATCTATTTCGAGGGGGGCGAGCCGGGACACTTTTTCCAGTGGGTGCGTTCGCGCACGCCGAGCGGCCAGCCGATCGAACTGATCAACACCCGCCAGCCGAACGATGACCCGGGCATCCAGGTGTATTACCGGTTATGGCCGGTGCAGGGCGTGATCGTGTACAAGACCCATATCACCTATGCCCTGAGCGCGGCGAAGATGGCGCGGATCAAGACCCTGTTCTACAGCGGCAACTGGCAGGTCACGGCCTCGCCGGGCTACGGCCCGCAGCGACGGGCCAACCCCTTCGAAACCTTCGAGGCGATCCCGGTGGCGGCGCGTTATCAGTTCATGCTCGATAACGCCGAATACTTCGTCGACACCTTTATCCGTGGGCCGGTCTGTCGCGGGCAGATTGCTACCGACGTGATTCGTGACAACTTCTGGGTATTTTTCCAGGCCCCGGAACATGATCTGTACATCACCGATGCGGTTTATCGCGGGGCCGCGACGCCGCTGCTGGCGACGCCGGGGCAGAATGACGATGTCGGCAGTGTGTTGAGCCTGTGGCTGGCCTATCGCGACAAGCGCAACGAGTATGAGGCCTTGCGCAGGGATGTCTACGCCACTGTCCGGGCCCCGAGTTGGTCGAGCTTGTGGGCCGGCAACGACAATGCCTTGCTGAGCATTTTCCGCCATTTTGACAGCGCCACGGTGAGCAAGGGCCTGATCGGCGAGGTACCGCAAACCCTGTGGCTGTTCGACTACCCGCTGCTGGAGCGGACCTATTACCAGTTGGTGGTGAACTTCGACGTGTTTGGCAATGTGTCCCATCAGGCGCAGACCCGGCTGTACTTCGATCTGATCCGCAACGGTGCCGAACAGAATTTCCTGCGCCTGATGCCGGCTAATTCCCGCGATGGGTACCTCGACGACTGGTACCAGAACGGCGGCAAGCTGAAGATGTGGCTGGACTACGAGCGTATCGACGACAGCAAGCCGAGTGCCCTGAAGCTGGATGAAAAGGATCCGAAGGGCGACTTCGTCAGGCAACTGCTGGTGCGTTACGGCGATCTGAATGCGCATCCGGACCCGATCAACCGATGTGACGGCGCGTACTGTTCGCGCCCGAACATCGACCCGGCGCTGCAGGAGGCCGAGCAGTCACTGAGTCGCCTGACCTCGCGGCCGGCGGCCGGGCTCAAGGTTGTCGAACAGTTGCCGGAGGCCACGATGCTGCGCATTGAAAGCCGTAGCGGCAAGCGTGAGATCTACAGCCTGTTGCGCAACCGTGCCCACAGCAACGTGGCCTTTATGCTTGGCGAGGCTTCTCGCTATCAGCCGGGGTTGGACACCGTGACCATTTATCCCGGGATCCTCAGCAGCTATCCGAATTTCATGTTCAATATTCCCGCCGATCAGGTGCCTGAGTTTGTCGATGCCATGGAGCAGTCCAAGGACGCCGCGAGCTTCGAAAAGATCGTCCAGCGCTGGGGGATTCGTCGCAGTCATCCGCAGTTCTGGCAGTATTTCCATGATTTGACGACTTACCTGCAGGAAACCGACCCGGTCAATGCCGGGGTGCTGGATATGAACCGCTACGAGAACCTTTGAGGGCAGGGGTCACTGGAAATAGCGACTGGGCGATTCGCCCAGCGCCCGGCGGAATACCGTGGCAAAGGCGCTCGGGCTGCTGTAGCCCAGTTCCATGGCTACTCGCGTCACCGCTTCGCCATTGCCCAGGCGGACGATCGCCGCCAGCAGGCATGCCTGTTGGCGCCATTCGACGAAGCTGACGCCGGTGTGCTGGCGGAACAGCCGGGTGAAGGTACGCCGGCTCATGCCAGCGCCTTGAGCCATCTCGTCGATAGCGATTTCCAGGGATGGCTGGTCGAGCAAGCGGCGGCAGATCCTGGCCAGGCGCGGTTCCCTGGGGAGCGGGGCGTTCAGTGCCAGCTTCGGCATCCTGGCGATTTCGTGGAGCAACAGGCCCAGCAGGTACTCGTCGCGCTCGCTGAGCGGGGCCGGGACCTGCGCCGCCTGCTCGAGCAACTGCCGCAGCAGCTCGGAAACCCCCAGTACCTGGCAGTCTTCGGCCAGCGCCAGACGTTGCTGGGCGGCCGGCAGAATATAAGCGTTGAGCATGGTCACCGGGCCGCGCATGCACATGGCGTGAGGGAGTCCGGCCGGAACCCAGATGGCGCGCCCCGGCGGCACGACCCAGTCGCCCTGGTCGGTAAATACCGTGATCACCCCACAGGCGGCATAGGCGAACTGGCCGCGTTCGTGGTTATGGTGGTCGAATCCCTGGTTGTCGGCATAGTCGTGGCGGGTGACGACCACCTCGCGTGAGGTGCTGGGATAAAAGTCGGTGGTGAGAATAGGCATGGCCCATTTTTAATTGAAGTTGACCTTGCATTGCAAGCGGGCCAGGTACGGGCATCGGCAAAGTAGTCGGGTACCGGCGAGTCATATCGCCGTTCCTGACTATCCGGATGGTTTGCCATGCAGAAAAAACACCTGTTGCTCGCCGTGCTGGTCACGGCTGTCTGGGGTTTGAACTTTCCCATCACCAAGCTGGGCCTGACCCACATCGATCCGCTGCTGCTGACGGCGCTGCGCTTTACCCTGGCCGCTCTGCCGTGGGTGTTTTTCATTCGCCGGCCGCAAGTGGCCATGTCCTGGATCGTCGCCTACGGTCTGATTTTCGGGGTCGCCATGTGGGGCCTGATCAACTTCGGCATCAGCCTGGGGGTTCCCCCCGGAACGGCGGCGCTGCTGATCCAGACCAGCGCCTTCTTCACCCTGGGCTGGGGCGTGTTGCTGTTTCGCGAGTCGTTGAGCGGGTCCCAGCTGCTCGGCGCACTGCTGGCGGCCCTGGGCCTGGCCTGCGTGCTGTGCGACAGCCCGGCGGGCGAGAGCCGCTCCGGGTTGCTGTTGATCGTGCTCAGCGCCGTCGCCTGGAGCCTGGGCAATGTGCTGATCAAGCTGTCCCGGGTCAAGGAGGTGTTCGCCTTCGTGGTCTGGGCCAGTCTGTTCGCGCCGCTGCCGCTGTTCCTGCTCACCTGGCTCAAGCACGGCGCGGCGCCCTTCGTCGCGCTGCCGGATCAGGTCGGGCCGGGCCTGCTGTTCTCCCTGGCGTTCCAGGTCTATGGCGCCACGCACCTGTGTTACTGGGGCTGGAACCTGTTGTTGCGCGAATACCCGCTGTCGCGGGTAGCACCGCTGTCTCTGCTGATTCCGGTATTTGCCATTGTCGGTTCGATGCTGTTGCTCGGCACCTGGCCAAGCCCGGCGGGCTGGATCGCCAGCGCGCTGATTTTCTCGGCGCTGCTGGTGGGGGCGATCCGTTGGCGACCCCTGCTTTCCCGACAAAAATACTAGGACTTTGTCCGGCGGCTCGATTGGCGTAAACTGGCGGCAAGTCTGTGAGGAGATTCCATGAGCGCCATAACCATTACCGATGCCGCCCACGATTATCTGGCTGATCTGCTGTCGAAGCAGAACACCCCGGGGATCGGCATCCGCGTTTTCATTACCCAGCCGGGTACCCAGTACGCCGAAACCTGTATTGCCTACTGCAAGCCGGGTGAAGAAAAACCTGAAGACACCGCGCTGGGGCTGAAAAGCTTCACCGCGTGGATCGATTCCTTCAGCGAAGCCTTCCTCGATGATGCCGTGGTCGATTACGCCACCGACCGTATGGGCGGCCAGTTGACCATCAAGGCGCCAAACGCCAAGGTGCCGATGGTCAATGCCGACAGCCCGGTCAACGAGCGTATCAACTACTACCTGCAAACCGAAATCAACCCGGGGCTGGCCAGCCACGGCGGTCAGGTCAGCCTGATCGAGGTGGTTGAAGACGGCATCGCCGTGCTGCAGTTCGGTGGTGGTTGCCAGGGCTGCGGCCAGGCCGACGTGACCTTGCGCGAAGGCATCGAGCGCACCTTGCTCGAGCGGATTCCCGAGCTCAAGGGCGTACGTGATGTGACTGACCATACGCAGAAAGAAAACGCCTACTACTGAGTTCGGTAGCAGGGCGTTCGCTGCGTTCGGTTGGATAAAAAAACGGTGCCCGTGAGCACCGTTTTTTTATGGGGGATTGGTGGTGGCTGTTCCGGACTCTTCGCGGGCAAGCTCCGCTCCCACATGGAGTTTTGTGTTGTTCATATAATTCACGCTCAACACCGATACTGTGGGAGCGGAGCTTGCCCGCGAAGAGGCCCTCAAGAGCGGCACATGATTATGACCCAGAAACCCGGTTCTCCAGGTAATCACGCAACCGCTCCTGCAGATAGGGCACACCCAACGGGTGCTCCAGGTACTCGACAATCGACATCATTCGCCAATACTGGCCTTCGTCGCCAAACCGGATCGCCTCGATTTCCTCGCGGCTCAGTTGCCCCACCAGAAACCACGAATGGGTATTGGGCTGGGTGACACTGGGATAACGCCGTGCCCATTCGATGCGCTCAGCCCCGATACGCAGGGAAAACTCCTCGTCCAGCTCCCGCAGCGCGCATTCGCTCGGTGTTTCCTCACCTTCACGACCACCGCCGGCAAAGTCCCAATGCCCGGGATAGGGGATGCTGTCCTTCATGTCACGCAGATAGGTCAGCAGCTCGTCGCCGCAGAGCAGGGCCAGCTTGGCGCCGGAGAACAGCGGATCGGACATGGTGTTATCCCCCAAATGATCACGGTCGATAAAGGTGGGCATGGCCGGCCCGATACAGCGAAGACTCGCTGAAGTGGTCGCTGCCCAGCACGCGCCCCACCAGGATCAGGGCCGTGCGACGAAAGCCCTTGGCCTCGACCTGGGCCTGAATATCCGCGAGCGTCCCCACAACCCAGTCCTGATCGGGCCAGGTGGCGCGATGGATCACCGCGATCGGACAGTCCGCGCCGTAATGCGGCAGCAACTCCTCGATGATTTTAGCCAGATGCTTGACCCCCAGGTGAATCGCCATGGTCGCCCGGTGCTGGGCCAGGCTGGCCAACTCTTCTCCGGCCGGCATCGCGGTCTTGTCGGCATAACGGGTCAGGATCACGCTTTGGGAAATATCCGGCAGCGTCAGCTCGGCGCCGAGCAGGGCCGCGCAGGCGGCGGTCGCGGTCACGCCGGGGACGATTTCATAGGCGATGCCCAGTTCGCGCAGGGGGCGGATCTGCTCGCCGATGGCGCCGTAGAGCGACGGATCCCCGGAATGCACCCGCGCCACGTCCTGGCCCAGGGCATCGGCCGCCTTGATCAGGTCGATGATCTGTTCCAGGTGCAGTTCGGCGCTGTTGACCACCTGGCTGGCGCAGTGGCCTTGCAGGACGGCTTCGGGCACCAGGGAGCCGGCGTAGATGATCACCGGGCAACTGCGGATCAGGCGTTGGCCCTTGACGGTAATGAGTTCCGGGTCGCCGGGGCCGGCGCCAATGAAATAGACGGTCATGACACTCTCTGGACGGACTGCACAGGGCCTCACATGAACGATGTTCATGCAGGAGGAGGGGATTATCTAGGGTTTTGCCCGGTCCAGGCCAGCGCAAAGGTCGCCATGGGGTTCTTCTGCCGTGAAACCAGCAGGTTCGCCCGTGTTTGCCCCAACTGTTCGGCCAGGGCCAGCGCGGCACTTTCGGCCACGCCATGGCAGCCGGTCTGCTCGAAGGCCAGGCGGGAACGATGGCTGAGGCGTGGTTCGTAAGGCGCCAGCTCGGTCGCGCTGAAGAACACCAGCGGCAGGTTCAGGCGCTGCGCGAGTTCGAGCAGGCCCGGCTCAGCCTTTTTTCCGTCAATGCTCGCCAGCCCCTTGATCGCCTTGAGGTCGATTCCATGGGCCTGTAACGACTGCTCCAGCAACGCCTGCAGGGTCGAAGCGCTGCAGCCCTGGCGGCAGCCGAGGCCAATCGCAAGGATCGGCGTTGTCTGGGTTTGTGTCATGGGTGAGGCTCGGGGGGGATGGCGGGGCTGGAGTGAGTTATAGAATGCTTTTGATCTTGAGTCTCAGCTGATCGATGGAGAAGGGCTTGCCGATCACCTGCACGCCGGGCGCCAGCTCGATGCTTTCGGCGTAGCCGCTGGCAAACAGCACCGGCAGCCCGGGGCGCATCTGGCAGGCGGCCTTGGCCAACTCGCGGCCATCCATTTCGGGCAGTCCGACATCGGTCATCAGCAGGTCGATACGGGTATCGGCCTGTCTGAGAATATCCAGGGCCTTGTCGCTGCCGTCGGCCTCCAGGACATGGAACTCCAGTTCCTCCAGGACGTCGACGATCAGCATGCGCACAATGGCATCGTCTTCGACAACAAGGATGGTGGAGGTGGCTGCTGGCATAAGGGGGTATCCCAAAAGTGAAGGGTGGATCAAGGCCGCTGAAATGCTCTGCCTTCTGCATCAGTAAGCCACCAGGTCGGACAAGTTCCCACACTTGTACAAAAAAAACAAAGTGTACAAGATGATAGGCTAAGGTGAGTCATCACGTCACGGCAGTGCGGCCTGGGAAATTGCATTCTAAGCTGTGAGAAAAAAGTCGGTCTTTTATTCGTATATACGGCAGACTCCTTGATAATCAATAACTTTAATCCGGGCCCTGAAATGAATTCGTTGTCTTCGGTGGATGAACAAAGCTTTCGCAAGTTATTGAGCCGCAACATCAGCCTGCCCTTGGCTGTCGGGGTTCTCAGCGCGATCTTTTTCGTTTCGCTGATCACCTACCTGCTGTCGGTGATCCAGTGGGTCGAGCATACCGACCGGGTGATCAATAACAGCAACGAGGCGATGAAGCTCTCGGTGGATCTGGAAACCGGCATGCGCGGTTTCCTGATTACCGGTGACGAGCATTTCCTCGACCCCTATGAAGTCGCCAAGCCGAAAATCATTGCCGACCTGCGTGGCTTGCAGGAACTGGTCGCGGACAATCCGCAGCAGGTCGACCGCTTCAAGCGTATCGAAGCCTTGCAGAGCTCCTGGAGCGAATACGCTCAGGCGATGATCGGACTGCGGCGTTCCGGCGGCGACTATCAGGGGGCGATCCTGTCGGGGCGTGGCAAGCGCCTGGTTGACGAGATCCGTAGCGAGTTTGAAAACGCCATCGACATGGAGCAGCAACTGCGGCTCGCGCGCAATGATGCCGTAAGCCGCACCACGATCTGGAGCATCGTCCTCTATCTCATTTTTGTGCTGGGTCTGAGCGCCTTGTTGGCCTTTATTGGTCGACGAGATTTATTAGCACTTTCAGCTAATTATGCAAAAAACCTCGCGTCACAACTCAAGAGTGCGGAGCGCCTGGAGCAGCAAGCCTGGCTGCGCAGCGGCCAGACCGAACTGGCCGAGCAGGTGCTCGGCCAACTGACTCTCCAATTGCTGGGGCGCAATATCCTGCAATTCTGCGCCCAGTACATGGGCAGTGCGGTGGCGGCGTTATATGTGCGCGAAGAGCATGGTGGCCTGACCCGTGTCGCCAGCTATGGCTTTTCCCGTGAGCAGGAGCAGCAGGAGCAGGCGATCTTCAGCGATGAAGGCCTGGTTGGCCAGGCCGCGGGCCAGGGCCGCCTGATCCGCCTGGACGAAGTGCCGGTGGATTACTTCAGGGTCAGTTCGGGCCTGGGCAACGGCTCGCCGCGCAGTGTGCTGGTGGTGCCGACCACCAACGATGAGCGGATCAACGGGGTGATCGAGCTGGGTTTCCTGCGGCCCTTGAACGACCGTGATATCGAGCTGCTGGAACTGATTGCCGACAATATCGGCACCTCCATCGAAGCCGCGCGTTACCGCCAGCGCTTGCAGGAGGTGCTGGCCGAGACCCAACAACTCAACGAAGAGTTGCAAGTCCAGCAGGAAGAGCTCAAGACCGCCAACGAAGAGTTGGAAGAACAGTCCCAGGTGCTCAAGGAGTCCCAGGTTCATCTGGAAAGCCAGCAGAGCGAACTCGAACAGACCAACGAGCAGTTGGCCGAGCAGGCCCTGGCCCTGGCCGAGCAGCGTGATGCGATGGACCTCAAGAACAATCAGTTGAACCTGGCCCAGGTCCAACTCGAGGAACGCGCCGAGGAGCTGCAACGCTCGAGCAAGTACAAGTCCGAATTCCTGGCCAACATGTCCCACGAGCTGCGCACGCCGCTCAACAGTTCGCTGATCCTGTCCAAGCTGCTGGCGGAGAACCCCGAGGACAACCTTACGGCGGAACAGGTCAAGTTCGCCGAATCGATCTACAGCGCCGGTAACGATCTGCTCAATCTGATCAACGACATCCTCGATATCTCCAAGGTCGAGGCCGGCAAGTTGGAGGTGCGCCCGGAAAATACCAGTATCGAACGTCTGGTGGAGGGGTTGCGCAACATGTTCCAGCCACTGGCCAGCGACAAGCAGCTGGGGTTCGAGGTCGAGTTGCGCGGCGATCTGCCGACGACGCTGTTCACCGACCGCCAACGTTTGGAACAGGTGTTGAAGAACCTGCTGTCCAACGCCATCAAGTTCACCGAGACCGGTCGGGTCAGCCTGAGCGTGTCGCGCCAGCCGGGTGTCGGGATTGCCTTTACCGTCCGCGACTCCGGCATCGGAATCGCCGCCGAACAGCATGAGAGCATTTTCGAGGCGTTCCGCCAGGCGGACGGCACCACCAACCGCCGTTATGGCGGCACCGGCCTCGGCCTGTCGATTTCCCGCGACCTGGCGGCGCTGCTCGGCGGCTCCATCAATGTGGCCAGCCAGCCCGGCCAGGGCAGTGTGTTTACCCTGGTGATGCCGGAGCGGTATGTGGAGCGCCACGATGGCGTGGGGCCCGCGCCGGTGGTAGCGCCGCCGGCACCGCTGGAGTCCCTGGATCCGCCGCGCAAGCTGGCGCCGGTGGTGGTGATGGAAACGCCGATCCAGCGTTTTGCCGATGACCGTGAAAAAGGCCCGTTCAGCAGCCGCTGTATCCTGGTGATCGAAGATGAACAGAAGTTTGCCCAGATTCTCTACGACCTGGCCCATGAGCTGGGTTACCAGTGCCTGGTGGCCCATGGCGCGGACGAGGGCTTCGAGCTCGCCGCGCAGTTCATCCCCGACGCGATCCTGCTGGACATGCGCCTGCCGGATCATTCCGGCCTGACGGTGCTGCAGCGCCTCAAGGAACAGGCACCGACCCGGCATATCCCGGTGCATGTGATTTCCGTGGAGGACCGCGTCGAGGCCGCCATGCACATGGGCGCCATGGGCTACGCGCTCAAGCCGACCACCCGCGACGAACTCAAGGAGATCTTCACGCGCCTGGAGGCCAAGCTGACCCAGAAGCTCAAGCGCGTACTGCTGGTGGAAGACGATGACCTGCAACGCGACAGCATCGCCCGCCTGATCGGCGACGACGATATCGAGATCACCGCCGTGGGGTTTGCCCAGGAGGCCCTCGATCTGCTGCGCGATACGGTCTTCGACTGCATGATTATCGACCTCAAGCTGCCGGACATGCTCGGCAACGAGTTGCTCAAGCGCATGGCCAGCGAAGACATCCGCGCTTTTCCGCCGGTGATCGTCTATACCGGGCGCAACCTGACCCGCGACGAAGAGGCCGAGCTGCACAAGTACTCGCGCTCGATCATCATCAAGGGCGCGCGCTCGCCGGAGCGCCTGCTCGATGAAGTGACACTCTTTCTGCACAAAGTCGAATCCCAGCTGTCCCATGAAAGACAGCGCATGCTCAAGACCGCCCGCAGCCGCGACAAGGTCTTCGAAGGGCGCAAGATCCTGCTGGTGGACGACGATGTGCGCAATATCTTCGCCTTGACCAGCGCGCTGGAACACAAGGGCGCGATTGTCGAAATCGGCCGTAATGGCCGCGAAGCGATTCAGCGACTCAACGAAGTGGAGGACATCGACCTGGTGTTGATGGACGTGATGATGCCGGAGATGGATGGTTACGAGGCCACGCTGGAGATCCGCAAGGATCCGCGCTGGCGCAAGCTGCCGATCATTGCGGTCACGGCCAAGGCGATGAAGGATGACCAGGAGCGCTGCCTGCAGGCCGGCTCCAATGACTACCTGGCTAAACCGATAGACCTGGATCGACTGTTCTCGTTGATCCGTGTCTGGCTACCGAAGATGGAACGGATCTAGTGGATCGAAGTACCGACATCGAATTGCGGTTGTTGATCGAGGCGATCTACCTCAAGTACAGCTACGATTTTCGCGATTACTCCGGCGCGTCGATCAAGCGCCGGGTTCACCATGCCTTGCTCCAGCTCGATTGCGCAACCATCTCGGCGCTGCAGGAGCGGGTGCTGCACGATCCGGCGGCGTTCATGCAGTTGCTGCAGTACCTGACCATTCCGGTCAGCGAGATGTTTCGCGATCCCGGGCATTTCCTGGCGATTCGCCAGGAGGTGGTGCCGCTGCTCAAGACCTATCCGTCGATCAAGATCTGGATCGCCGGGTGCAGCACCGGTGAGGAGGTGTACTCCATGGCGATCCTGCTGCGTGAAGAAGGTTTGCTCGAACGCACGATCATCTACGCCACCGACATCAACCCCCATTCGCTGGAAAAGGCCAAGCAGGGCATCTTTACCCTGGACAACGTGCGCACCTACGCCGATAACTACCGGGCGTCCGGCGGCGAGCGCGACTTTGCCGAGTACTACAACTCGGCCTACGGCTACGCGATATTCGACAAGACCCTACGGGAAAACGTGACCTTTGCCGACCACAGCCTGGCGACGGATAGTGTATTCTCTGAAACACAGCTGATTTCGTGTCGTAACGTATTGATTTATTTCAATAAAAAACTCCAGGATCGAGCCTTTGGGCTGTTCCATGAGTCGTTGTGTCATCGGGGCTTCCTGGTGCTGGGCAGCAAGGAGACGCTGGACTTTTCAGCCTATGGCAAGCGGTTCGAGGCGTTGGTCAAACAAGAACGGATCTACCGTAAATCATGAACGACCCGTTACTGCAAAGCATCGACCGCCAGCGGGTCGAAGCGGTCGTGGTGGGGGCCTCGGCGGGTGGCGTCGAGGCCCTGATGACCGTGCTCGGCTCGCTGACCACGCGTTTCAGCCTGCCGATCGTGACCGTCCTGCACATGCCGGACGGGCACCGTAGCCAGTTGGCCGAAGTGTTCGGGCGGCGCCTGGCGCTGCCGGTGAAAGAGGCGGACGACAAGGAAAGCATTGTGCCGGGTACTTTGTATTTCGCCGCTCCCGGGTACCACCTGTCCATCGAGCAGGACCGCAGCTTTTCGTTCAGTCGCGAAGAGCGGGTGCATTACTCCCGGCCCTCGATCGATTATCTCTTTGCTTCGGCGGCGGACGCTTATGGTTCGCGGCTGATGGGCATACTCTTGACTGGCGCCAATCAGGATGGCGCCGCGGGTCTGGTACAGATCCAACGCCAGGGTGGCTTGACCGTGGTGCAAGACCCGAATGACGCTCGGGTCGCGACCATGCCCGAAGCCGCGTTGGCGTTGCACCAGCCGGACTACCTTCTTTCTTTGCAGGGCATCGGCCGCCTGCTTGTCGAGCTGGAACGAATCACATGCTGAGTACTATCCAGGCCAAACTGCTGATCGTCGACGATCTGCCGGAGAATCTGCTGGCGCTGGAAGCGCTGATCAGGCGCGAGGACCGCATTGTCTACAAGGCACTCTCGGCGGATGAGGCGCTGTCGCTGCTGCTTCAGCACGAATTCGCCATGGCCATTCTCGATGTGCAGATGCCGGGCATGAATGGTTTCGAACTGGCCGAGTTGATGCGCGGCACCGAGAAGACCAAGAATATTCCCATCGTCTTTGTCAGCGCCGCCGGCCGCGAGCGCAACTACGCCTTCAAGGGCTACGAGAGCGGCGCGGTGGACTTTCTGCACAAACCCCTCGACACCCATGCGGTGAAGAGCAAGGTCAGCATCTTTGTCGAGCTCTATCGACAGAGCAAGGCGATGAAGCTGCAAGTCGAGGCCCTGGAGCAAAGTCGCCGCGAGCAGGGGCTGTTGTTGCAGCAACTGCAGCTAACCCAGGAAGAGTTGCAGCACGCCGTGCGCATGCGCGATGACTTCATGTCGATCGTCTCCCATGAGGTGCGCACGCCGCTCAACGGGCTGATCCTGGAGACCCAACTGCGCAAGATGCACCTGGCCCGGGACAATGCCGACGCCTTCAGCCTGGACAAGATGCGCAGCATGGTCGCGCGGGACGAGCGGCAGATCCAGAGCCTGATTCGCCTGATCGAAGACATGCTCGATGTCTCGCGCATTCGCACCGGCAAGCTGTCGATCCGCCCCGTACGCCTGGACCTGGTGCAACTGGTGAGCAAATTGCTGGAGAGCTTCGCTGCGCAGGTGGACGCGGCCGGGTCGACGATCAGCTATTCGGGCGAGGCGTCACTGGTGGGCGAGTGGGATGAGTTCCGCATCGAACAGGTGATCTCCAACCTGCTGACCAACGCCTTGCGCTATGGCGCCAAAAGCCCGATCGAGGTGCGTGTGTACCGCCAGGCGAACGAGGCCCGGGTTGAAGTGCGTGACCGCGGCATCGGCATCGGCGAAGATGACCAGGCGCGGATCTTTCAGCAGTTCGAGCGGGTGTCCGGCAGTCATGTCGCCGCCGGCTTGGGTCTGGGCCTGTTTATTTCCGAGCAGATTGTCGCGGCCCATGGTGGTCGCATCACCGTCGAGAGTACCCTTGGCGAGGGGGCCTTGTTCTGCGTTTGCCTGCCCTTGTAGGAAAAGCCGACATCAGACGCAACCTCTGGCTGAGCCGATGGTCGTATTGGCAGCAATTTCAGGAATAAAGGCTTCCCATGAGTGAAGATGCACAAGACGTCGTATTGATCGTCGAGGACGATGCCTCGATCCTGATGGTCCTTTCGGCCTACCTTTCCAGCGAGGGCTATCGGGTACTGCAAGCGGAAAACGGCGAGCAGGCGTTCGCGATCCTGGCGAGCAAACCCAACCTGGACCTGATGATCACCGATTTTCGTTTGCCTGGTGGTGTTTCCGGGGTAGAGATCGCCGAGCCCGCGGTCAAGCTGCGCCCGGACCTCAAGGTGATCTTCATCAGTGGTTACCCGGCGGAAATCCGCGAGTCCCACAGTCCCATTGCCCATAGCGCACCGATCCTGGCCAAGCCGTTCGACCTGGATGTCCTCCAGGAGCAGATCCGCAAGCTGTTGGCCTGACCCCCGTCACACACTGATCATCTCGCGAACCTTGGCCGTCAGCAGCTCGAAGGTGAAGGGCTTGGTGATCATTTGCATGCCCGGGTCGAGGAAGCCGCCGCGCACCGCCGCGTGTTCGGCGTAACCGGTGATAAACAGGATCCTCAGTCCGGGCCGCAGTTGCCGGCCGATTTCCGCCAGTTGCCGGCCGTTCATCCCTGGCAGCCCGACGTCACTGATCAACAGGTCGATGCGCTGGCCGGAGTCAAGAATCGGTATCGCGCCATTGGCATCGCAGGCCTCGACAAAACGGTAACCCAGCTCACCGAGCACTTCGCTGACCAGCACCCGCACCGCCGGATCATCCTCGACGATCAGTACGGTTTCACCGTCTTCGGCATGGGGCGCATGGCCGGAGTGCAGCGCTTCGTCCTGGACCACCGGGGCACCCTGGTAGCGCGGCAGGTACAGACTGACCGTGGTGCCCTGGCCGACGGTGCTGTCGATGGCCACATGGCCACGGGACTGTTTGCTGAAACCATAGATCATCGACAGGCCCAGGCCCGTGCCCTGGCCGATGGGTTTGGTGGTGAAAAACGGATCGAAGACCCGGTTGATGATGCTTTGCGGTACGCCGCTGCCGCTGTCGCGCACCTGCAGTACCACATAGTCGCCGGGCTCGAGGTTGGCCTGGGCTTCGGTAAACGCCAGGTCCAACGCCTGGTTGAAGGTCCTGACCAGCAGGTTGCCGCCGTCCGGCATGGCGTCGCGGGCATTCAGCACCAGGTTGAGCAGGGCGCTTTCCAACTGGTTGGGGTCGGCTTCGGCGGTCCACAGGTTTTCACCGAGGGCCATTTCCAGGCGAATGCTTTCATTGAGGCTGCGGTTCAGCAGCTCGCCCATGGAGGTCACCAGCTCGTTCATATTGACGGGCTTGGAGTCCAGCGACTGGCGCCGGGAAAAGGCCAGCAGGCGGTGGGTCAGGCCGGCGGCGCGATTGGCCGAGGTCACGCCGAGGTCGATCAGGCTGTCGAGGTCCTCGAGGCGACCACGGGCCAGCCGCCGCTTGAGCAACTCGAGGCTGCCGATAATGCCGGTGAGCATATTGTTGAAGTCATGGGCGATGCCGCCGGTGAGTTGGCCGACGGCTTCCATTTTCTGCGACTGGCGCAAGGCTTCCTCGTTGTGACGCAGTTGCGCGGTGCGCTCTTCAACCTGTTGTTCGAGGGTTTCGAGGGTGTCCTTGAGGCGCAGTTCGCTTTGGCTGAGGTCGAACAGCCGGTCGCGGGCTTCATACTGGCGGCGGCGTCCGCGAATGGCGGCGGTCACCAGGCTGATCAGGGTTACCGGGTGGAACGGGCGCTCGAGAAAGGTCACATTGCCCAGCAGCGCGCCGAGCCGGGAAGAGGGCGGTTGGTCCGGGCCGCCGTGATGGGTCAGCAGCACGATCGGCAGGTCGGACCAGGCCGGCTGCTGTTGCAGGTACGCCTGCAGGGCGCCCAGGTCCGCTTCGCGCAGGGCCTCGGCGGCGATGATGATCAAACCCACGCCTTGTTCCAACTCGGCGCCGAGTGCCGCCAGGTCCCGGGCGATTACTGCGGGAAAACCGGCCTCGGCGAGAATCCTCAAGGCAATCTGGCTGTCGCGCCCCAGCGGAGCGAGGATGATGGCCCGTTCGGAGACCACGTCGGGGGTAGTCACAAACCTTCTTCCTTGAGCAGGGGCGGGCCTTCACCGAGGTAGGTCGGTACGCCACGCAAGACTCCCTGGAACGCCTCCAGCGGCGCACCGATGGTGATGCCCCGCGCATTGATGCGGTATTCGCGGATCGTCGACTCGTGGGCGCCGGTGCGTTTCTTGATGATGGAGATGGCCCGGCGGACCTTGCCCAGTGCTTCGAAGTAACGCAGCAGGATCACGGTGTCCGCCAGGTAGGTGATGTCCACCGGGGCCTGCATGTCGCCCACCAGCCCGTGCTGGGCGACGGTCATGAAGGTCGCCGCGCCCTGGCGATTGAGGTAGAGCAGCAACTCGTGCATATGCAGGATCAGCGCATTTTCTTCCGGCATGGCGGCCTGGTAACCGTTGATGCTGTCGATCACCACGGTCTTGATCCCGCCCTGATCCACGCAGCGGCGCACCCGATGGGAGAACTCACCGGGTGACAGTTCGGCGGCGTCGACCTGCTCGATCAACAGGTTGCCAGTGTCTTGCAGGGCCTGGAGATCAATGCCGATATTGCGCATGCGTTCGAACAGCAAGCCGAGTTCTTCATCGAAAATAAACAACGCGGCTTTCTCGCCGCGGGCCACCGCCGCGGCGGCGAAGACCATCGCGATCAGCGATTTGCCGGTGCCGGCCGGGCCGAGGATCAGGGTGCTGGAGCCGGTTTCGATGCCGCCGCCGAGCAGTGCGTCCATCTCGGCGATGCCGCTGGTGAGTTGCTGGCGTACATAACGGCCACGGTGTTCGGCCGCCACCAGGCGGGGGAAGACATGCAGGCCGTCGCCCATGATGGTGAAGTCATGGAAACCGCCACGGTATTTCTGCCCACGGTACTTCACCACCCGCACGCGGCGTCGTTCGGCGCCGTAGTTGGGGGTCAGTTCCTCCAGGCGGATCACGCCATGGGCGACACTGTGCACGGTCTTGTCGAGGGATTCGGTGGTCAGGTCGTCGAGCAGCAGGACGGTGGCGTCATAACGCACGAAGTAGTGCTTGATCGCCAGGATCTGCCGGCGATAACGCAGCGAGCTCTGGGCCAGCAGGCGAATCTCCGACAGGCTGTCGAGGACCACGCGGGTCGGCTGGACCCGTTCCACCACTTCGAAAATCTGCTTGGTGGCTTCGCCCAGTTCCAGGTCCGAGGAGTACAGCAGGCTTTGCTGATGGTCGGCGTTGAGCAGGCTTTCCGGCGGGGTCAGCTCGAACAGGCTGATGTTCTCGTCCAGTTCCCAGCCGTGGGACGCGGCGCCCTGGCGCAGTTCGCGTTCGGTTTCCGAGAGCGTGATATACAGCGAGCGTTCGCCGGCCTGGGCACCGGCGAGCAGGAAGTGCAGGGCCACGGTGGTCTTGCCGGTACCGGGTTCTCCTTCGAGGAGAAAGACATGGCCGCGGGACAAGCCGCCGCAGAGAATATCGTCCAGCCCTTCAATGCCGGTCGCTGCCTTGGGAGTGATGGGGGCAAGTGATGTAGTCAAGTCCAGACCTCTTGTTACCTAGGAGGGGTCTTGTACTGGACCTTGGGCATTTATCGGGGTTCAAAATTATTGCGCGACTCAGCCGGATGAGCGCGATCTCTCCCTGTGGGTGTCGGCTTGCCGGCGATGGGGGCTGCAAGATAGCCAGAAGCTTCGCGGGCAAGCCCTGCTCCTACAATGTTGTGCCGTACACACAATCGGTGAACGACGCCATACTGTAGGAGCAGGGCTTGCCCGCGAAGAGGCCCTCGAACCCGCCAAAAGTCTTGCGGACGAGCACTTACAACCCCTGCTGCAACGCCGGATCATCCGGGTTCTGCTGCTCCAACTGGGCCAGCAGGATTTGCACGTTCTGCAATTGCCCGGTTTCCTTCCAGTAACTGATCAGCAGCACCCGCGCCTTGCGGTTCGACGGCTGGCGCTGGACGATTTCCTCCAACTGCCGCTGGGCCGCCTCGACCTGCTGCAAGTCATGCAGGGTGGTGGCCAGCTTGTAGCGGTACTCGGCGTTCTCCGGTTGCAGTTCCACCGCCTTGGCCAACCCCAGCACCGCGAGTTCGGTCTGGCCGTGACGCAATAGCCAGACCCCCAGGGCATGTTGCAGATAGGCCGATTGCGGCTGCACCTGCAGCTGCTTGGCCAGCAGTTGCCGGGCCTGGTCCGGCTGGTTGCGCTTGTCCAGCAATTCGACCTGGGCCACCAGCGCCTTGAGGTTGTCCGGCTCCAGCCGCGAGACATGCTCCAGCGCCGCTTGGGCCTTGTCCAGCTGTCCCTCATGCAAATACAAGCGCGCCAGCTGGAACTGCGCCTCGGCGCTTTCCGGCTGGGCCGCCAGGGTCCGTTCGTACTCGTCCACCACCTGTTGCAGCGGGCCGTAATACAAGCCCTGGTCGTCCGGTGACAAACCGAGCATGGCGTTGGCGGCGGCGAAGCGCACGGCTTGCTCGTGGTCTTCCAGCACCGGACCGAGCAACAGGCTGCGCTGGGCCCCGGGTACCAGGCCGACAATGCTCTGGATCGCCGCTTCGCGAACCACCGGCGAGGAGTTCTGCAGGTCCGCATCGGCCAGTTTCAGGGCCTGGGGGCTGGGGTAGTTGGGCAGTTCGGCATGCAGGGCGGCGCGGCGGGCATCCGTCAGGTCTTTGCGCGCCAGCTGCTGGTAGAGCACCCGCGCCGCGCCGGGCAGGCCGTTATGCGCTTGCTTCAGCGCCTGGCCGTAATTGATATGCGGGGCCTGGGGAGCGGCAGGCTTGCCGGGCAGCCAGTGCCAGACAAGGCCGAGGGCAAGCAGGAGCGACAGGCTGGTAAGCAGGTAGCGGCGAGGCTTCGTCATGCAGGGTCCGTGAGCTGGCGAGCGTTGAATGTACCAGCTTCGGTCAGCCGCGCTCAGGAGTCAAACCCGCGCCACCGATCAGCCCGCCTCAGGTCAGCACATAGTCCACCGGTTCCAGCACCGGTGGCAGTTCGCTGTGCCCGAGGCTGGCGAGGACTTCGCGTTCCACGCTGCGCAGGATCGCATTGCACGGCAGATCGTTTTCATCGAAGCCGAACGGGTCCTCCAGGTCGTCGCCGATCTCGTCCAGGCCGAGGAAGGTGTAGCTGACGATGGCGGTGAACACCGGCGTCAGCCAGCCCAGCGGTTCGGCCATGGCGAAGGGCAGGAGAATGCAGAACAGGTAGATGGTGCGGTGCAGCAGCAGGTTGTAGGGGAAGGGTAGCGGCGTGTGCTTGATCCGCTCGCAACTGGCCTGGACCTGGCTGAGGCTGAGCAGCAGTGCCGAGAAGATTGTATAGCGGTACTCGCTGATCAGCCCTTGTGCCGCGAACCCGGAGCAACGTGCGCCGATCCGTTGCAGCAACTGGTCGGTGGCATTCGGATGGCCGGCGGCGGGCGTTTCCTGTTGCCAGGGTTCGATGGCCTGGCGTTCGTCCTCCAGGCGCAGACGGGCAATCAGGCCGTGGGCAAAACCGCAGAGCTCGCGCAGCAGCGCGGTCCGTTGCGGCCCATCGCCGAGCACCTGGCTTTCGCGAATCAACGAGCGCACGTCGATGATCAATTGCCCCAGCTGCTTGCGACCTTCCCACCAGCGGTCATAGCAGGCGTTGTTGCGAAAGCTCATGAAAATCGACAAGGACAAGCCGAGCAAGGTGAAGGGCGTGGCATTGACCTTGGAGAAATAGGCCGGATGCCAGGTCTCCACCAGCACGATGACCGAGGCCAGCACGGTCACCAGCAGGCAGCGCAGGGCAATGCGCTTGGCAATCGAGCCCTTGAGGGAAAACAGGATGGCGATCAGGTTCGGCTTGGAGCGGACGATCATGGCGAGGGTCTTGGGGCTTGGGAAAAATGACGGTACTCCACCTTAAGCGCCGCTGCCCGCCGTTGTCCAATCACCCTGGCCGACAAGATGATCGAAGGGCTCTATGACGGCATTAGCCGGGCAGCATCAAGCCGCTGGTCTCCCGCGTCAATGACTGGCGCTGGTGGACGAATTCCGCCATGCGCTCGCCGGGGATCGCCTTGCTGAAGTACCAACCCTGGATCACCAGTTCCGTCGACGAGTGCAGGGCATCGTACTGCTCCTGGGTTTCCACGCCTTCGACAATGATCCCCAGGTTCAGGGCTTCACACAGCCGCAGCATGCCATTCAAGACCCGCGCGCCCTCGGGATGGCAGTGGGCGACGACAAAGCTGCGGTCGATCTTGATGCAGTCGATCTTGAACTGGTGCAGGTAACTCAACGCCGAATAACCGGTGCCGAAGTCATCGATATACAGCTTGGCGCCGAAACCGTGCAGGCGCTCGATCAGGCGGTTGATCACCTGGACATCGCCGACCAGGGCGTCCTCGGTCAATTCGACGGAAATCATGCCCTGGGCCTGGGCGAGGATCTCCAGCAGGCGCTCGCCGTACTCCGGCATGCACAAGGTGGCGCCGGTCACGTTGATGGTCATCGGCAGTTCAAAGCCGGCCTTGTGCCAACGCCGATATTGCTCCAGCCCCTGGGAGGCCACCCACAGGTCGACATCCGGCATCAGGTTGGCCTGGCCCAGCCACTTGAGGAACTCCCAGGGCTGCTGGGCGTTACCATCCTTGTCGCGGGCGCGCATCAGGGCCTCGCAACCGGTGCACAGGCCGGTGGTCTTGGAGATTTGCGGCTGGAACTCCAGGTAAAACTCGTATTCGCTGATCTGGCGGATACGGTCCACTTCCCGGGCACGACGGGCGTCGTTCTTGTACGAGGCCGCCACCGGGTCGAGTTCGAACAGCCGGCCCTTTTCCTCGAGGCTGCGGAAGGTGGTGTCGAAGGACTTGATATAGATGCCGTTGTCGGCGTCCTGGTGACGGTGCAGGCCAATCACATAGGGGGCGTAGATCAGGCTGCCGATACCCAGCAGCACCAGTTGCAGGACCACCGCGGCCCAGTCGCCGTTGGTGCTCAGGTAGGCGTTGAGGAGCACCGGCGAGTTCAGCGGCATGCCGGTGACCATCGGTGCCACCCAGCCGGCCTGGGTCACCGCCACCGCGATCAGCGCGTTGAGCAGCGGGGTGATCAGAAAGGGGATGAACAGGCGCGGGTTGAGAATGATCGGCAGGCCGAACAGCAGGATCTCATTGACGTTGAACAACGACAGCGGCACCGCGGCCAGGGCCAGCAGGCGCAGGGAGCGGTCACGGGTAAACAGCAGCACGGCGACGATCAGTGACAGCGAGGCGCCGGAGCCGCCGATAAAGGCGAAACAGCCCAGCAGGCCGCTGTTGAGGATATAGCGGTGCGGTTCCCCGGCGGCGAGGTTGATCTGATTGATAGTCACCGCCTCGTCGAGGACGCTGAACACCGGCTGCATGGCGTGCAGGCCGTGGATGCCGAAGAACCACAGGACCGAGTTGCTGGCGCTGATCAGCGCGCCGTAGCGGTAGGGATGCTCCAGTGCCCCGCGGTCGAAGGGCACCTGCATCTGGGCGACCAGGGGAATCTCCAGCAGCAGTGATAGCACGGTGACCAGCAGGGCGGTGGCGATCAGGCCGGGGAGCACCACGTTGATGCTGTCGCGGACATTGAAGCCGACCACGTTTTCCCGTACCAGCCGTGTCCAGGATTGTCGGTACAGCCAGGCCATGATCGGTACGTTGATCAGCGGCGAGGCGATGGCGATAAACAGCACCAGGGTGGCCGCGGCCCGGGGAAAGTCGCTGAGCAGGTAAATGGCGATTTCCACATGGGCCAGGCACAGGAAGGCCACCGGCACCTGGGGCAGGCGATAGCGGATGGCAAGCATATAGCCGATGGAGGCGGCCACCAGCAAGGGCAGGATGCCGCTGATCTTCTCGTGCAATCCGGCGAGGAAATTCACCCAGTCGTCGGGCAGCCCGGCCAAGCGGGCGCAGGCCGACAGGATCAGGAACGCCGTCGACACCAGCAGGCAGGGCAGCAGCCACAGCAGGCCTTCGCGGATGGCCCGCAGCGAATCGGCCCCGGCCAGCGCGGCCAGGCGCTGGGTCAGGAACAACTGGAAGACTGACTGTGACATTGCCCAACCCCTTTAGACCTTCAGTCCTTTCGGGGCAAATAGCTATCAGTTCGGCCCCTGGCGACGAGCATATCCCGAGATGGCCCGAAAAGGCCAAGTCGCTGCTTGAAAAAGCCCCGAGGCCAAAGGCACTCGGGGCCGGTCGATGGGTGTGCGGGCGAAAAATGGCGGCGTCACTGATGTCCGCCGGATTGCAGTTGGTGACCGAGCCGAGCAGTGGCGGGAGCAGGCTGTTCGCTGTCCCGGTGGCGGTCCAGACTACCGGCGTGACCTCGCCCGCGGCGCAGGCCCCTGCGACTCCGGCGCTGGAGGTGAACAACGACGGCAGGATAGTGGCCCCGCCTGAATTGAGATCTGAAACGGCGTAGTGGACGAAGTCCTTTCCAATGGAGTTGGCAATCGTCAGATGATTGTTAGTGACACCAACGGCATAACTGTGACGTTGTACATGTTGTCGGTCCAGGTGACAGCCTGGGCCGTCGTGGCCAGGTTGACACCCGCGATAACCAATCCAAGTGAAGTAACAAGACGAGAGGGGAGTTTCATAACGCTTCTCCTTGCGATGAGTGTGAACGCACGATCTGTGCGCGCACTTACCGTACCCCTGGGCCCACTCCACCGGTAACTGTCAGAAATGACAGTTCGTTAGAGCAATTCGAAGCTGCTGAAATATCCAGCAACGCTATTGCCAGGGCTTATTCACGGACGAAAAAAAGCCCCGCGACCAAGGTGGCGCGGGGCTGAAAAAGGGTCGGAGGGCATCCAACCCCGGGAGGTCTTGAATCAGTTGCTGCTGGCGACCGTCTGTGGCTCGTAGCCGCCACCGAGGGACTTGTAGATCGCCACGATGCCGCGATACAGATCGGTCTCGGCCTGGGCCTGGCTGTCTTCGGCGGCCAGGCGTTCGCGCTGGGCGTCGAGCAGGACCAGGAAGTCGGCGGTGCCTTCGCGGTAGCGAATCGCAGCCAGATCGGCGGCGGCACGGCTCGATTCGCTCTGGCGGATCAGCGAGATCAGCCGTTGCTGGCGCTTGCCGTAATCGCTGAAGGCGTTCTGGGTTTCTTCCAGGGCCAGCAACACTTGCTGCTCGTAGCTGGCCAGGGCGCCTTCGGCCTCGGCATTGGCACCGCGCAAACGGGCCCTGACGCTACCGAGGTTGAACGCCGGCCAGGTAATACTTGGGCCGAGGGCCCAGGCATTGGCGGCCGGCGAGCCGATCTGCGAACCGCGCCCGGCGGTAAAGCCGAGGAAGCCGCTGAGGCTGACCCGGGGGAACAGGTCGGCCTTGGCCACGCCGATCCGCGCGGTGGCGGCGGCGAGCTTGCGTTCGGCGCTGACGATATCCGGACGGCGTTGCAGCAGGTCGCCCGGATTGCCAATGGCCAGGGCCTTGGAAATCGCCGGCAGGTCTTTCGGACCCAGATCCACTGTCAAAGTGTCCGGACGCTCGCCGAGCAAGGTCGCGATACGATTGCGCTCACGAGCCTGTTCGGCCTGTAATTGCGGCACCGTGGCTTCGACCGCCGCGAGGCGGGCGTCGGCACGGACCACGTCGAGCTGATCGCCGACACCGGCGTCACGCAGGCTTTCGGTGATGCCCTTGGATTCCTGTTGGTTCTTCAGGTTGGCCAGGGCGATCTTTTCCCGTAGCTGCGCGCCACGCAGTTGACCGTAGGCATCCACCAGTTCGGCAATCATGGTGACTTGCAGTTGGTAGAGGTCGGCTTCGGCCACCTGCTGGTCGGCATCGGCGGCTTCCAGGTTGCGGCGGATACGGCCGAACAGGTCGACTTCCCAGGCCATGTCCAGGCCCAGGTCATAGCGTTCGCTATTGACCCGTTGCTCGGTGGTGCCCGGCACCTGGCCCTTGGCGAGGTCGGCGCTGGCACGGCTGGTGATGGTCGGCATGGTTTCGGTGCTGACATCGTCGCGGATCGCCCGCGACGCTTTCAGGCGGGCGAAGGCCACGCGCAATTCACGGTTGCCGGCCAGTGACTGGGTCACCAGCTGGTTCAGGGTCGGATCGTCGAACTGCTGCCACCAGATACCCTGGAAACGTGCGCGGTCATAGTTCTTCTGGCCGGCGCTGCCATCGGTGGCGGCGGTGATGTTCGCCTTCTCCGTGGCCGGGGCCTTATAGTCCGGGCCGACCGTACAGGCGCCCAGCGCCAGCACCAGCAGGCTCGGCAGAAAGGCTTTCAGATTGCTCATTGTTGCGCCTCCAGCTTGAGGGCCCGGGCGGCTTTGCGAGCATCGCTGCGCTCGACAAAGCGGCGAATCAATACGTAGAACACTGGCGTCAGCAGCAGACCGAAGAAGGTCACCCCGAGCATCCCGGAGAACACCGCCACACCCATGGCATGACGCATCTCGGCACCGGCACCGCTGGAGAACACCAGGGGCACCACACCCATGATGAAGGCGAAGGAAGTCATCAGGATCGGCCGCAGACGCAGGCGGCAGGCTTCCAGTACCGCGCTCAGCGGATCGAGGCCTTCCTGCTGTTTATCCTTGGCAAACTCGACGATCAGAATCGCGTTCTTGCACGCCAGGCCCACCAGTACGATCAGGCCGATCTGGGTGAAGATGTTGTTGTCGCCACCGGAAGCAATCACCCCGGTAATCGCCGACAGCAGGGTCATCGGTACGATCAGGATCACCGCCAGCGGCAGGCTCCAGCTTTCGTATTGGGCGGCCAGTACCAGGAACGCCAGCAGTACGCAGAGCGGGAAGACGAACAGCGCGGTATTGCCCGAGAGGATCTGCTGGTAGGTCAGGTCGGTCCACTCGTAGGTCATGCCGTTGGGCAGTTCGTCCTTGAGCAGTTTCTCGACCGCCAGCTGGGCCTGGCCGGAGCTGTAGCCCGGTGCGGCGGCGCCGTTGATTTCCGCGGTGATAAAGCCGTTGTAGTGCATGACGCGGTCCGGACCCGAGGTGTCGCTGACCTTGATAAAGGTCGCCAGGGGGATCATCTCGCCTTTGTTGTTACGCACTTTCAGCTGGCCGATCTGGTCGGACTCGAGGCGGAACTGCTGTTCGGCCTGGACGTTGACCTGATAGGTGCGACCGAAGCGGTTGAAGTCGTTGGCATACAGCGAACCCAGGTAGATCTGCAGGGTGTCGAAGATGTCGCTGACGGCCACGCCGTGGGTCTTGGCCTTTTCCCGATCGATAGCGGCATCGACCTGCGGCACGTTGACCGTATAGCTGGTGAACAATCCGGCCAGTTCCGGCACGCTTCGGCTCTTGCCGATGATGTTCATGGTTTCCTTGTACAGCTCGTCGTAACCCAGGTTGCCACGGTCTTCGATCTGCAGGCGGAAGCCGCCGATGGTGCCCAGGCCTTGTACCGGCGGAGGCGGGAAGATCGCCATGTAGGCTTCCTGGATCCCGGCGAACTTGCCGTTCAGGGCACCGGCAATGGCACCGGCTGATTGGCTCGGGTCCTTGCGCTGGTCGAAAGGCTTCAGGGTCACGAACACGATACCGGCGTTCGGGCTGTTGGTGAAACCGTTGATCGACAGGCCAGGGAAGGCCACCGCGCTTTCCACGCCAGGCTGTTTCAGGGCCAGGTCGGACATGCGCTTGATCACGTCTTCGGTACGGTCCAGGCTCGCCGCATCCGGCAGTTGGGCGAAGGCCACCAGGTATTGCTTGTCCTGGGCCGGGACGAAACCGGTCGGGGTGCTGGCGAAACCGAACCAGGTCAGGACCATCAGGCCGGCGTACAGCACCAGGGCGATGCCGCTGGCACGGATAACGCGGGTCACGGTACCGACATAACCATGGCTGGCGTGGTCGAAGAAGCGGTTGAACGGACGGAACAACCAGCCGCCCAGCAGTTTGTCGAGGACCTTGGAGAAACCATCCTTCGGTGCGTCGTGACTTTTAAGCAGTACGGCCGCCAGTGCCGGCGACAGGGTCAGCGAGTTGAATGCCGAGATCACGGTGGAGATGGCGATGGTCAGGGCGAACTGCTTGTAGAACTGCCCGGTCAACCCGGAAATAAAGGCCGCCGGGATAAACACCGCACACAGCACCAGCGCCGTGGCCACGATCGGACCGGTCACTTCACGCATGGCGCGCTTGGTGGCTTCCACCGGATTGAGGCCGAGGCCGATATTTCGTTCGACGTTCTCCACCACCACGATGGCGTCGTCCACCACGATACCGATGGCCAGTACCAGGCCGAACAGCGAGAGGGCGTTGAGCGAGAAGCCGAACAGGTGCATGACCGCGAAGGTACCGATCAGCGACACCGGTACGGCGACCAGCGGGATGATCGAGGCACGCCAGGTCTGCAGGAACAGGATCACCACCAGGACCACGAGAATCAGGGCTTCGAACAGGGTGTGAACCACCGCTTCGATGGAACCGCGGACGAAGATCGTCGGGTCATAGACGATGCTGAAGTCCATGCCTTCGGGGAAGTCCTTCTTCAACTCGGTCATCTTGGCGCGGACTTCGTTGGAGATATCGATCGCGTTGGAGCCCGGACGCTGGAAGATCGGGATCGCCACCGCCGGCTGGTTGTCCAGCAACGAGCGCAGCGCGTACTGGCTGGAGCCGAGCTCGACCCGGGCGATATCTTTCAGGCGGGTGATCTCGCCGTCGTCGCCGGCTCGAATCACGATGTTCTCGAATTCTTCCTCGGAGACCAGGCGCCCCTGGGCATTGACCGACAGCTGGAAGCTGGTGGCGTTGGGGGCGGGGGGCGCACCCAATTGGCCGGCCGCGACCTGGCGGTTCTGCTCGCGAATGGCGTTGACCACATCGGTGGCGGTCAGGTTGCGCGAAGCGGTCTTGTTCGGGTCGAGCCAGACCCGCAGGGAATAGTCGCCCATGCCGAACAGTTGCACGTCACCCACGCCGCCGAGGCGCGCCAACTCGTCCTTGATATTGAGCAAGGCGTAGTTGGACAGGTAGAGCATGTCGTAGCGTTTGTCCGGCGAGGTCAAGTGCACAACCATGGTCAGGTCGGGCGAGGCCTTGTCGACAGTGATACCGATCCGCGTCACTTCCACCGGAAGTTTCGGCTCGGTACGGGTCACACGGTTCTGCACCTGTACCTGCGCGTTGTCCAGGTCGGTACCCAGGGCGAAGGTGATGGTCAGGGTCAGCTTGCCGTCGGCGGTGGATTGCGAGGACATGTAGAGCATGTTCTCGACGCCGGTGATCGCCTGTTCCAGCGGCGCGGCCACGGTTTCACCGATGACCTTGGGGTTGGCGCCAGGGAAGTTGGCACGCACGACCACAGTCGGCGGTACCACTCCCGGGTATTCACTGATAGGCAACTGGAACAGCGAGATGGCGCCCGCGATCAGGATCAGCAGCGAAAGCACCGCCGCGAAGATCGGTCTTGATATGAAGAACTGGGAAAAATTCATCGTGTGTATCCCTTAACCGCGTGGAGTCGCTACGGCCAGCTTGGTAGCCGGTGCCGGTGCGCTCTTGGCGGGCGTGACCTGGGGCAGGTTGCTGGCTTCCAGGGCTTGTTTTTGTAGGGCCAGGGCCGCGAGGGTTTCCTTGGACGCCATCGGGATCACTTCCGGATCCACGGGCGAGCCAGGGCGAACGCGTTGCAGGCCCTTGACGATGATGGTGTCGTCCTTGTTCAGGCCATTGCGCACGATGCGCAACCCTTCGATTTTCGGACCCAGCTCGACCGAGCGGTAAACGGTCTTCTTGTCGGCGTCCATGACCAGCACGAACTTCTTGCCAAGGTCGGTACCCACGGCTTCGTCGTTGATCAGCACGGCGGCGTAGGTGCCGCTGCCGACCAGCTTCAGGCGTGCATACAGGCCCGGGGTGAAGGCGCCGTCGGCGTTGTCGAACACCGCGCGACCGCGAATGGTGCCGGTCTTGGGGTTGACCTGGTTGTCGACGAAGTTCATCACGCCCTGGTGCGGGTTGCCGGTTTCGTTGGACAGGCCGAGGTAGACCGGGGTGGTCTGGCCACGTTTGCCCTGGCGCGCGAGTTGGGTGTACTTGAGGTAGACCCGCTCGTCGGCGTCGAAGTAGGCGTAGACCTTGTCGGTGGAAACCACGCTGGTCAGCGGGGTGACATCGGCGGTGACAATGTTGCCGGCGGTGATTTCGGCACGGCTGACACGGCCGCTGATCGGGGCGGTGACGCGGGTGAAACTCAGGTTCAGTTTCGCCAGGTCCAACTGCGCCTGGGTGGCGTCGACCGCGGCCTTGGATTCCTGGGCGGAGCTGCTGCGGGTGTCGGCCAGTTCGGCGGAAATCGCGTTGCTGGTCAGCAGGCGCTTGCCGCGCTCGGCCTCGTTGGCGCTGCGGCTGGCGCTGGCGCGGGCTTGTTGCAATTGGGCTTCGAGGCGATGGACCTCAGCCTGGTAAGGACGTGGGTCGATCTGGAACAGCAGATCGCCTTTCTTCACCAGGGCGCCTTCGGTGAAGGCGACCGAGTCGATCTGCCCAGAGACGCGCGGACGGATCTCGACGGTTTCCGGGGCTTCGAGGCGACCGGTGAACTCGTCCCATTCATTGACGGGCTGCTCGATGACCTTGGCCACGCTGACCTTGGCTGCCGGCATCGCGCCACCTGCCGCCACGGGCGCTTTACCGCAGGCGCTCATCACCACGACCGCCAGGGCAGCCAGAGGGAAGCGCAAAAGTTTAAGTGACTGTTCCATGGGGGGAGTCCGCCAATCTATTGAGATGGGCGGATCATGCTGTGGCGGGGTGGTTGCGCACGAATCGAATGAAGCGAAGGTAACTATCATTCGGAATGATATCAATCCGATTCGAGCCCTCTAGCATGCGCTTTCCGTTAGGTGGCTATCTATTCCAGAAATGACAAATCACTGTTGCTGGGAATGCAAAAAGCGTTGCGCGTGTCAGCGCCGTGTCAGGCAATCTTTACGTAAGATTACAGGGCCTTGACGGTCGTGCGTCCGACACCCGGGTAAGCTTGTCTCGACAGCGCTGAGTGCGCATCGAGGTGATTGATGAAAAGCATCATACGAGAAGTGGATTCGCTATTTCCCTTTTTTAGCGCCCAGCGTTGGGCCGAAGAAACACCCATCGACATTCAAGACGCCTTGCAGGATCAGTTGCGCGGCTACCTGGGACGCGGGTTTACCTGCGTATTGCTGGGTATTGGCGGGCAGTCGGGGTCACGCCATTACTCGTTGCAGATCTACCACGATAAGAGCGGCCAACACCTTGAGCTTCACGGTCCCTTTGATCGGCAGTGCGTGCAGGACATCTTCAGGGTCGCGCAGCAGATGAAGGCGCGGTTTCGGTCTGCCCAGGGCGGCGGTAACAAGGTGCGGCTGCTTGAGGTGCCCAGGTTTTCCACGAAAGCAGAGGGCGCCAACACTGCGGCGACAGCCTTGCTGAAAGGCTTTTCGTCAGTGAGTCGAAGCGCGTGATGATGCCCTGACGCTGAGAACATCGGGATCGATTTCAGAGACTGTCAGGGTCCCCGCAGAACATCTGGATCCGCGAGCGCAGCCAGCGTTCGCCCGGGTCGTTGTCCTGGGAACCGCGCCAGGCCATGTGCAGTTCGAAGGTCTGGGTGTCCAGCGGCGGGTTCTCGGCCCGCACGCCACCGGCTGCCGTCAGCGCATCGGCGGTGTAGTCCGGCACGGTGGCAATGATGTCGGTGCCGGAGATCAGGGTGCTCAGGCCGTTGAACTGCGGCACCGCGAGCACCACGTGGCGCTTGCGCCCGAGTTTTTCCAGCTCGGTATCGATAAAGCCACTCAAGTCGCCGGCGAACGACACCAGGGCATGGGGCCGCGCGCAGAAGTCATCCAGCGACATCGGGCCGGGCATGGTGTCGGCCCGCAGCAATTTCGGCGAACTGCGGCGTAGCACCTTGCGCTTGGCGTTGGCCGGCAGGTCGGTGGTGTAGCACACGCCAATGGAAATCTCGCCGGAGCCCAGCTTGGCCGGAATCAGCAGATAGTTGACGCGGCGGATCACCAGGACGATGCCGGGCGCCTCGGCGCGCAGGCGCTTGAGCAACTGCGGCAGCAAGGCGAACTCGACGTCATCGGACAGGCCGATGCGAAACACCGAGGTGCTGGTGGCCGGGTCGAACTCCGAGGCGCGGCTGACCGCGGTGGAAATCGAGTCCAGGGCCGGGGAGAGCAGGGCGAAGATCTCCACGGCACGGGCCGACGGCTCCATGCTGCGGCCGGTGCGCACGAACAGCGGGTCATCGAACAGGCTGCGCAGGCGCGACAACGCCGCGCTGATGGCCGGTTGGCCGAGGAACAGCTTTTCGGCGGCCCGGGTCACGCTCCGCTCGTGCATCAGGGTTTCGAATACGATCAGCAGGTTCAGATCGACGCGACGCAAGTCGTTACGGTTCATCGGGCTCGCTTCACAGGATATTCACTGGCGGGGAAGGTCAATCTTACGGGCAAAAGTGGTTGATTCGCACGGAAATTTGAACTGTGTACAATGGTCGCCAATCAATGACAGGCATGTCGACTATTAATAGCCACTGATGGTCTTGCACGAAAAGCCCGGATAGAGTTCGTGGCATTAGAGGTTCATTTGACGAGGTTTGCGATGTCCCGCACGATCCGTTTTCACAAGTTTGGCCCGGCCGAGGTGCTCAAATGCGAAGAGCATACGGCCACTCTGCCTGCGCCGGGCGAAGTGCAGGTGCGTGTCGAGGCCATTGGCATCAGTTGGTATGACGTTCTCTGGCGGCAGAACCTGGCGTCGTCCCAGGCCCGCCTGCCGGCCGGTATCGGTCATGAGATGGCCGGTGTGGTCACCGCCATCGGCGATGGCGTCGATGACCTGGCCGTCGGCGACAAGGTCGCCAGCTTCCCGGCCCAGAGCCCCAACGATTACCCGGTCTATGGCGAGCAGATCGTCCTGCCACGCTCGGCCCTGACCCGTTACCCGGATGTGTTGACCCCGGTCCAGGCCAGCGTGCATTACACGCCGCTATTGATCGCCTATTTCGCTTATGTGGACCTGGCGCGGGTCAAGCCGGGGCAGTTCGCCCTGGTCACCGATGCCAGCCACTGTGCCGGGCCGTCCTTCGTGCAACTGGGCAAGGCCCTGGGCGCCAAGGTGATTGCCGCGACCAAGATCCCGGAAGAGCGCGAGTACCTGTTGTCCCTGGGGGCCGACAAGGTGATTGTCACCGAAGAGCAGGACCTGCTGATGCAGGTCAACAAATACACCGATGGCCGTGGCGTCGACATGGTCTTCGACGGCCTTGGTGGCCCACAGATGTCGATGCTCGGCGATGTCCTGGCGCCCCGTGGCAGCCTGGTGCTCTACGGCCTGCAGGGCGGCAACCAGACCCCGTTCCCGGCGTGTGCGGCGTTCCAGAAGAACATCCAGTTCTTCGTCCACTGCATCGGCAACTTCACCGGCAAGCCGGAACTGGGCATCGTCCAGGATCAGGCGGCGCTGCAAAGGGCCTTGCGCGATATCAACCAGTTGACGGCCGACCGGGTGTTGCCGCCGCTGGAAATCCGGACTTTCCCGTTCGACGAGTTTGTCGAGGCGCACCGTTTCATGGATGGTTGCCCGTGCCGCGGTCGGGTCGCGCTGCAAGTTGAGCCCAGTTGAGCTGACTGAAGCGGTTTGACATAACCCCGTATCGTTCTGCGATACGGGGTTTTTTATTAATGCCTTGAAATATTTACTAACAACTTTCCAGGCGTTTACTCGCGCCGAAAAATACCATCAACTGAACCGGTTTTTTGCCGGATTCTGTATCTGTTAATCGCCGGTTAAGTGCTGATAATTGAAGCGTCACTTACAGCTCAAGGAATGAGTTATGGTTCACTACCAGCCGCCGTATCGGAGTCTCGTTGTTTTTCGAAGTTTCAGGTCGAACTCTTTTGAATGCAACGTGTGGGATGTCTCGTCTTCAGGGTCTCGGGCGAAGATGGTTTCCTTATGTCGTTAAATTCTTGCGGGTAGTTAATAGTTGTAGGTCATTGTAAGAATATTCCTAAGATATTTTTATTGGCACGCAGACTCCCAGCGCTAACTGGCAATCCGTGACGTCGGTCATGCTCGAAAGCTCTTGCCGTGGGTGTTTCAGGCCTGTGCAATACTTCGGGTGTTGCTTGTCCGCATTCAGGATTATATGGGGCAGGCAATCTTCCGTCTGATCCGGCCGCTGCCGGTAATGCGAGCGCTGTTTGCCCGACACTGAACTCAAACCAGGTGTATAAAGGCTATGAGCTCCATTCATGAGCAGGCAATGAATTATGTTTATCAGCAGGTGTTGCAGCGTCTGATGAGTTACTTTACGCGCGCTGAACGTATTGCACTGCAGTTGTTGATTCAACGTCTGATCGTAGCGGCGGGCGGTATTGAGCGTATTGGCGAATTCAAGGTCATGGTGGCCCACGGCGGCGGCAAGGACAGCAGTTATACGCTGGCGTTCTTGCGGGCGGCGCAGTTGAGTATTGCCGGACGTTCGCCGGCCACCTTCAACCTGCGGGTCGCCACGTTGCGCCATGCCGGTGTGACGGCTACGGTCATGCACAATATCCACCGCAGTTACAGTGCCTTGTTTGTCTATGACGACCCCCGGGTCGAGTTGTTGATGGTGGATAACAAACATGTCCGGCCGTTCAATCATCGCCTGCCGATGTCGGAACTCAATCGCGATATCAACCGTCGCAATCTGCTGATGAGCGGCCACCTGACCGCGGGTGACGGGCGCGCGACCTTCTGCAATGGCTGTTATCTGTCCATGGCCGATTTCTACGAGCGCTCCAGTGCTTGGGACAAAGGCGTCGATGCCCTGGTCAGCGGCGAGTCGCCCCGGGAGCAGAAGCAGTACATGACCTGGTTGCTGCGGGCGACCGAGACGCCGGAGCGAACCTGGGCCGGAGGGCGGGCGCTGGAGTTCGACGAGGCGGTCAAAACCTGTCACGACCTCGGCCTGGATTATTACCGCGAGCTGTATGGCGAGGCCCTGGTGGAGCCCGAAGGCCCGGCCATCAGTCGTTCCAGTCGGGCCTCGGCGCCGATGCTGGTCAGCGTCTATGACCTGGTCGGTCGCGACCTTGAGGAGCGCTGGCCGTTGCTGACCGAGTTTCTCGGTTTCCAGTTCGATGACCTGGCGTTCCACTTCAGCGAATCCGATTGCGCCAATCCCTTGCTGATGGCCCATATGCGTGGTCTGCAGGCGCAGTACGTGCGGGGTTTGAGCTACGAGGGTGGCATCGGCGAGTACCTGCAACTGGCCGCCGCCATGATGCGCCGCAAGCGCATGCCGGCGCGGTTGGTGGAGCAGGCCATGGGGGCCTATGACAGCGACGAGAAGATCCTCGATCGACGGGCGCTGGCCAGTGCCTACGCGCAAGAGGCCTTTGGCCTGAGCGAAGTGCAACTGACCTGTTTGTTGTTCGCGCCCTTCGTCAACCGTGGCCATGGGCTCGAGCTGTTCCTGCGCAGTTGCCACCCCGGCATGCTGGTGGCGCTGCCGGACTTGCACAAGGCGCTGTCGGGGCAGGGGGTGCCCGAGCAGATCTGGCAATGGCTGAGCGAAGTCAGCGGCCTGACCCCGACTTTGCTTGGTGATCTCTACACCAAGGCCCAGGTGGACTTTTCCGGCGTCAGTTCGCTGATTGCCCGGGTTCGCGCCAGCGACCCGGACAAGTACCGCATCGACATCGTCAATCCCGACAACGGTGAAGTATTCAAAGAAGTCTTGTCGGGACGTTAAAAAGGATTGGTATTGATAGTTTCAGACACTCCCAAGCCGGGTGCGGATTCGTCCGTACCCCAGGACATGACTCAACCCTTACCTGACAAGGGGCGTAAACACTCGGACTTCGCCTACCAGGCGGTCTACCGTTATCTGGTCAGCCTGATCAGCGAAGTCGAGACCGATGCCCGGGTCAAGTTGCCGTCCCTGCGTCAGTTGGCCGAGCGCCTGAATGTTTCGATTTCGACCATCCAGTACGCCTATTCCCTGCTGGAAAAGGAGGGGCGGGTGTACTCGCTCGCCAAGTCGGGTTACTACGCGCTACCGGTCTCCGGGGCGTCGTTTGTCAGTGGCAGCGCCGATGTGCTGGAGCGCCTGTATGTGCATTCGCGGCGGCCCGGTACCCTGGTGCTGAGCAGCGATGAGCCGGCGCTGCTGTTGTCGCTGGACAATCCGTTGTTGTTGCTCGAACGCGAGCTGGTGCGCCAGTACCCGCGCCAACAGGCGCCACAGTTCCAGCCGTTTGGCGAGTTGGAGCTGCGCACCGCCCTGGCCGTGCGCTACACCACCTCGGCCCAGCGTTACTGGCATGCCGACGATGTCTATATCGGCGCGGACCTGCGCAGCGTGCTGGAAACCCTGATGGCCGCTATGAGCCTGAAACAGGCCACGGTGCTGGTGGAGTCGCCCTGCGATTGGGTGATTCTACGGCTGTTGCAGGCCGGCGGAGTCAATATCGTCGAGTTGCCGCTACTGGACGACGGTGGCTTTGACCTGATGGCCCTGGAGCATTTGCTGCAGACCCAGCCGGTCAAGCTGTTGCTGATGTCTTCCGGGCTCAGTGTGCCCCGTGGCAGCCTGATGCCCCTGGTACAGCGCGAGCACCTGGCACGGTTGCTGGAGCATTTCGGCGTCTGGTTACTGGAAAACGACAGCCATGGCGAGTTCGCCTTCGAGCCTGGCGGACCGCGGATGCGCGACCTGGTGGACCCGGATCGCCTGCTGGTGTTCGCCAGCTTCGAGCGGATCATGGGTGCCGAGGCGCCTTTCGGCTACCTGCTGTCCCGGCACCTGGGGGCGGAGTTGCAGCGGCATTTCCTGTTGCGTTCGTTCCGCATGTCGCCGACCCGGCAGAAGGCGATTGCCCGGCTCTACAGCAGCGGTCGGATTGATCAGCACCTGGCGACCTTGCGCCGTTTGTTGCAGGAGCGCATGGCGCATATGGGCGGTCTGCTACGCGAACGTCTGGCCGACAGCCTGGCGTTCGTGCCGCCAGAGGGGGGCGCGACGGTATGGGCGCAGGCGACCCGGCCAGTGGACATGCGCAAGGTGTTCGAGCGACTGCTGGAGCAGAAGATCGTCATCGCCCCCGGCGAACTCTTCAGCCTGCATGGCTTGCATCAGCAGCACCTGCGTCTGTGCAGCACCGCCAATGCCCACCGTCATCTGGACCAGGCCCTGGGCGTGCTGGCCGATGCCTTGCGCCTGGAACAGCTCGACTGAGGCGCCCTTTGTCCGTTTGTATTTGCCAGGGGCGGGAGGGCCTGTTATCTGTATGCATAACCAGCATTCGATAACCGTGGTCCTTCCCGCCTGTGACAACCCAGCCCCTCGACGATCCGTTCTACTACCTGAACAACTTCCAGCAAGTGCTCGACTGGCTGGCCGCGCGTTATGCCGACCTGTTGGATGCTCGGGAGCAGGCCTTTATCCGCGATTTTGCCGGCTTGCCCAAGGCCTCCCGGGCCTTGCTGGTAAGAATGGTGATGCGCAAGGGCGAGCACTTTCGCGCCGGCAAGCTGAACTATGCCGAAATCGGCGACCCCGAGCAGGCGGCGCGGCCGTTGCTGGTCCTGGGCTGGGTACGTGATGACGCGCCGCTGAGCCTGGCGCAGTTGTTCGCGGTCCTGCAAAAGGCCGAGGTGCTGAGCAGTTTCAAGGCCGATATCACCCAGCCCAGGGCCAACAAACCGGAGCTTTATGGGCAACTGGCCCTGCGCTTCGACGAGAACCGGTCGTTTGCCCGATGGTGCCCGAGCATTCCCGAACCGCTTTACAGCCTGCAGGTGATGCCCCTGTGCGACCGCCTGCGGCTGATGTTTTTTGGCAACCTGTACCAGGACTGGTCCGAATTCGTATTGGCGGACCTGGGCATCTTTACCTATGAAAAGGTCGAACTCCAAGCGTCGTCCCGCGGCCTGCGCAGCCGCGCCGACCTCGATGGCTACCTGCATCTGCATGCAGCCCGCGAGGCCCTGGAGGCCGGCGAGGAGCCAGGCCTGATACACCAGCACGTCAACCGGTTGGACACCGACAACCCCTGGCTGGAACGGCGTCGGGGCAAACTGCTGTTCCAGCTCGGGCAGCAGAGCGAGCGCTTGCAGGACTGGCCCGGCGCACTGGCGATCTATAGCGGCTGCAGCCACCCGCCGGCACGTTTGCGGCGGATCCGCGTGCTCGAACGCCTGGGCGAGTTCCAGTCGGCCATGGACCTGGCGTCGCAGGCACAGGACGCGCCCCGCAGCGCCGAAGAGCAACAGCATCTGCTGCGTATCCTGCCACGGCTGCGGCGCAAGCTCGGCCTGCCGGCGATTGCCCCGATAGCGCCGGTGGCGATTACCCGGCTGGACCTGGTACTGGTCAATGACCCGGCCCTGTCCGTCGAGGAAGGCGTCGCCCGGCACCTGCACGAACCGCAGGCCCCGGTGCACTATGTGGAAAACACCCTGGTCAATTCGCTGTTCGGCCTGTTGTGCTGGCCGGCGATCTTCGCGCCGCTGCCGGGGGCTTTTTTCCACCCGTTCCAGAGCGGTCCGGCGGACCTCCATGACGAAGACTTCCACGCCCGTCGTGCCGAGCTGTTCGCCGAGTGCCTGGGACAACTGGAGGACGGTCGCTACCGGGACAGCATCCGCGCTACCTTCAACGCCAAATGGGGCCTGCAATCACCCTTTGTGTTCTGGAATATCCTCACCCCGGAGTTGTTGGAGCAGGCCCTCGACTGCCTGCCCGCCGAACATCTGCAACACTGGTTCGAGCGCCTGCTGCTGGATATCCGCGCCAACCGCGCCGGCATGCCCGACCTGATCCAGTTCTGGCCGGCGGATAAGCGCTACCGGATGATCGAAGTCAAAGGCCCGGGTGACCGCTTGCAGGACAACCAGCTGCGTTGGCTGGAGTTCTGCCGCCAGCACCAGATGCCGATTGCCGTCTGCTATGTGCAATGGACAGTGGAGGAACCTTGACCTACCGCGTTGCCGTGCGCGCCTTGTGCGAGTTCACCGCCAAGGTCGGCGACCTGGACCTGCGCTTCACGCCGTCGCCGACGGCCCAGGAGGGCATGCTCGGCCATCGCACCGTGGCTTCGCGGCGCGCCGAGGGTTACCAGGCGGAACTGGCGGTGGAAGGGCATTACCGTCACCTCAAGGTCCAGGGCCGGGCGGATGGCTATGACCCAGGGCAAAACCTGCTGGAGGAAATCAAGACCTATCGCGGCGACCTTGCCGCCCAGCCGGCCAATCATCGCCAACTGCACTGGGCCCAGGCTCGGATCTACGCCTGGCTGCTCTGCCGGCAGTTGCAACTGCCGGAAATGAACCTGGCATTGGTCTACTTCGATATCGTCAGCGAAAAGGAAACCGTGCTGCGGGAAACCTGGAGCGCCGCGCAGCTTGAGGCGTTCTTCGTGCAGCAGTGCGAACGTTTCCTGCATTGGGCCGAGCAGGAGGCCGGCCATCGCCAGGCCCGCGACCAGGCAGCCCGGGACCTGGCCTTTCCCCACGACGCTTTTCGCCCCGGCCAACGAACCCTGGCCGAGACGGTGTACAAGGCCGTCAGCACCGGTCGCTGCCTGATGGCCCAGGCGCCGACCGGGATCGGCAAGACCCTCGGCACGCTGTTCCCGATGCTCAAGGCCCTGGCGCCGCAGCAACTGGACAAGGTGTTTTTCCTGACGGCCAAGACCCCGGGTCGTCAGTTGGCCCTGGATGCGGCGCAGGTCCTCTATGGACGCTCACCCGAGTTGCCGCTGCGGGTGCTGGAGCTGGTGGCCCGGGACAAGGCCTGCGAACACCTGGACAAGGCCTGTCACGGCGAGTCCTGCCCCTTGGCCCGAGGCTTTTACGACCGGCTGCCCGCAGCGAGACAGGCCGCGGTCGGCGTGCCCTTGCTCAACCAGCAGGCGCTGCGAAGCGTCGCCCTGGCCCATGATATCTGCCCCTATTACCTGAGCCAGGAAATGGCCCGCTGGAGCGATTGGGTGGTCGCCGACTACAACTACTACTTCGACTTCAGCGCGCTGCTGTTCGGCCTGGCCCAGGCCAACCAGTGGCGGGTGGCGACGCTGGTGGACGAAGCCCATAACCTGGTGGAGCGCGGACGGCAGATGTACAGCGCCAGCCTCGACCAGCAGGTGCTGAGCAGCGTCCGACGCAACATCCCCGAGGCTTTGAAAAAGTCGTTCCAGCGTTTGAACCGTGAGTGGAACGCCCTGCACAAGGAGCAGGCCGGCCCTTATCAGGCCTATGGGCAGGCGCCCGCCAAGTTGCTGAACGCCATTGGCTTGTGCGTGTCGGCCATCGGCGACTACCTCAATGAACACCCGCAAGGTGTCGATGGCGAACTCCAGGGCTTCTATTTCGAGCTGCTGCAGTTCTCACGGGTAGGGGAGCTGTTCGACGAGCATTACCTGTTCGACATCAGCCTGCGCGAGAACGGCCAGCGCCGCAGTTCGCAATTGTGCCTGCGCAATGTGGTGCCGGCCGGCTTCCTCCGTCCACGACTGACGGCGTCCCGCAGCAGCGTGCTGTTTTCCGCGACCCTGAGTCCCCGGCGCTACTACACCGACCTGCTGGGCCTGCCGGCGGACACCGCGTGGATCGATGTCGAGTCGCCCTTCAAGCGCGAGCAGCTGGACCTGCGGATCATCAGCCAGATTTCCACCCGCTACGTCCATCGCCAGGCCTCGTTGGCGCCTATTGTCGAGTTGCTGGCCGAACAGTTCACCGGGCGTCCCGGCAACTACCTGGCGTTCTTCAGCAGCTTCGACTATCTGCAGCAGGTGGCGCGGCTGTTGGCCGAGACTCATCCACAGATCCCGCTATGGCTGCAATCGCGACGCATGGAGGAAAGCCAGCGCCAGGCCTTTCTCGGGCAGTTCACCGAGCACAGCCAGGGCATTGGCTTCGCGGTCCTCGGCGGGGCCTTTGGCGAGGGCATCGACTTGCCAGGCCAGCGACTGATCGGCGCGTTTATCGCGACCCTTGGGTTGCCGCAATTGAACCCGGTCAATGAACAGATCAAGCAGCGTATGGCCGTGCTGTTCGGCGCGGGGTAC
This sequence comes from Pseudomonas sp. MWU12-2319, assembly GCF_023242525.1. NCBI lineage: Bacteria > Pseudomonadati > Pseudomonadota > Gammaproteobacteria > Pseudomonadales > Pseudomonadaceae > Pseudomonas > Pseudomonas sp. MWU12-2319. Next base: position 172,869 of record NZ_JALJES010000008.1, on the reverse strand, counting down.
GACTACACCTACCTGTACCCGGGCGTGCAGAAAGTCGTGCAGGCGGCGGGCCGGGTGATTCGCAGCGAGCAGGATAGCGGCGTGGTGATGCTGATCGACGATCGTTTTGCCGAAGCCAAGGTCCGGCAGCTATTGCCGCGTTGGTGGCAGGCCTGACAACTGCGTGGCCCTGGCGTGGCCGGTCGAGGATGCCGCGAGAGCGATTTTTTGCCAGGTGCGCAGACCCGCGAGGGTGTAGGTGTCGAAGATCTTTTGAAACCAGACCGTGTACTTTTCCGGCTCGGCGGCAATGCGCCGCGGAATGTCGGACAGCGGCAACCAGGCCCAGGCCAGGGCTTCATCGGGATTGGCGACGGGTGGGGTGTCGCTGGTACCGACGAACAGGTGATCGAATTCATGCTCGATCAGGTCGTTCGAAACCTGCTCCCGATAGAGCAGGGAGGCAACGTTCTTCAGGGGGCAGGTCAAGCCCATTTCTTCGAGTAAACGCCGTTGCGCGGCGGCGAGGGTCTGTTCACCCAGGCGTGGATGGCCGCAGCAACTATTCGTCCATAGGCCTTGCGAATGGTATTTGCCGAGGGCGCGCTGCTGCAGCAGCAAGCGGCCTTGCTCGTCGAAAATGAAGATCGAGAAAGCCCGATGGCGCAGGCCCTGTTGATGGATGAACAGTTTGTGCGCGCTGCCGGTTTCGCAATCATCCTCATCCACCAGAATGAGGGTTTCTTCCATCGACTCGGACTCCGAGGTGTCGTTGTCACTGGACGGTACTGCCGACCAGAATAGGGGGCTCAGGTTTTCTTGAGTGATATTGGGAGACAATAGATCGCGTTTGCCCAAGTGCAAGGAGCTGCGGGCATTCGGCTTGGCCGTTCGTCTAAAGCTGGCGTGTGCCCTTCGGGCGTCCCCGCTCAACCTTTCATCAAACCTTCATCAAACGTTTATTCCCACGTTTTGTTCAGGTCATCTACCTGACACCCCGCCTGCCTAGAGTCGTTTGAACTCAAACGTGGCCAGGGATGGCTGCTCAACCAGACAGAGCGGCCCATGCATCCAGCGATCCGTGTCGAACATCTGAACAAGACCTTTGCGCGAAAGAGCGCCTTGGTCGATCTCGACCTCACCATCGCGGTCGGTGAAATGGTCGCGCTGATTGGCGCTTCCGGCTCCGGCAAGTCGACCTTGTTGCGTCACCTCACCGACACTGTCGGCTTGCCGCCGGCGACGACGGCCTGGCTGCAACGCGAAGCCCTCGACGTGTTGGTGCTTGATTGTTCGATGCCGCCGCAGCCCCAGGCACCGCGTAATCACAATGATTTGACGCTGGCATTGCAGTGCATCGAAGAATTAAAGCCAGGGCAGGGCGTGTTGACCCATGTCGGGCATACGTTGGATGCCTGGTTGCTGCAGCATCGTCAAGAATTGCCGGGTAACGTGACGGTTGGTTGGGATGGGCGGGTGCTTTAGCCTTGTTTGTGGGCTTGGAGGCCCAGCGCTGTCGGCCAGACAGCAAAAAGCCCGCATGTGCGGGCTTCTTGGGATGGGGCCAGATCCTTTGGCAGTGCCCGATTATGGCGGCCGTTTGTGATGAAATAATTACAGCCTGATATCAATTTGATGCATAACCTTTGGAAATCCAATGACTTGGCCAGGTGGGAGGGGCCTTGAGGGGGCGTCCTGGTTCGAGGCATGCCAGGTGCCGGGCAATTCGTTGAAAATCAGATGGTTGCGAAATGTGTGTGGCGTGGGGAATTGACGTCAGCAAACTTGCTTCGCCGGGTGGGGATGTATATATTCGTCCCCTTGTCGCGCAGGCGCCAGGTTGGTTTGCAGGTTTTGGAGCCCTCTGACTCGTAATGAGCCGCTGCGTAGACCGCTTCACCGCGCTACCGCCCGAATGGCGAAACTGGTAGACGCATGGGACTTAAAATCCCCCGCTCGTAAGGGCGTGCCGGTTCGATTCCGGCTTCGGGCACCATCTTGCATTCCATAGAGCGCTTACGAATTCTCTGGAACCCCTGAAAAACCTGTCTTTTGGCGGGTTTTTTCGTTTTGGCGTTCCGTCTGGTTCTGGTCAGTTCTGCTGGAATCCAGTCGTTTTAAGGGTAAAATTAGGGGTACAACAGTCAGTTCGATAAAGGGGGAGTACCCTTATGTCGCGCACCACTGCTCCGCTCTCCGACTCGGCTTGCCGCCTAGCCAAGTCCAGAGATCGTGCCTACAAACTTTTCGATGGCGACGGCCTCTACCTTCTAGTCCAACCCAATGGCCGCAAAGGCTGGCGCCTCAGGTATGTAAAACCTGATGGACGGGAAGGGCTGACCTCGTTTGGCAGCTATCCGATTGTCAGTCTGGCCGATGCCCGCCAAAAGCGTTTGGAAGCTAGAAGACTCCTGGTTGAAGGAGTTGATCCGGTCGAGCACAAACAGAAGGCCAAGATTGAAGCGGCCACAAAAGGCCGAACCTTCGAAAGCGCTGCCCGAGCTTGGCACAAGAACATGTCAGCCAAGTGGTCATCCGACCACTCCAAGACTGTAATGAATCGCCTCAAGACCCATGTATTTCCGCTGATCGGGTCGCGGCAAATTGCAGAGCTGGATACCTTCGATCTTCTCCAGCCACTGGAAGCGATCAAGGCTCGTGGCACGATCGACCTCGCCTTGAGGGTACAAAATTATATACAAGGCATCATGCGCGAAGCAAAGCGTCGTCGATTGATCACTGTGAATCCTGCTTACGATCTTGAGGGCTCTATCCAGACCCCACGGGTGCTTCACCGGCCAGCCCTATCTTTATCGCGCCTGCCGGAATTACTTGCGCTCGTCGATACCTATCCGGGACGACCATTGACTCGGCTCACGTTATTACTGTCGTTACATGTATTTGTACGTTCCAGTGAGCTTCGTTTTGCCCGTTGGGGTGAGTTCGACCTCAAGCGCGGTGTATGGGCGATTCCCGATACTCGGCCAGCCCTGAAAGGCGTCCGCTACTCCACAAGGGGGACGAAAATGGCCGGGGATATCCATCTTGTACCCTTATCGCCGCAAGCCGTGGCGCTGCTCGAACAGATTCACGCTCTTACCGGCACGTTTGACCTAGTATTCGCAGGCGATGCCAATCCTTGGAAGCCGATGTCAGAAAATACCGTGAACAAAGCGTTGCGAGTAATGGGGTTCGACACCAAGAGGGACGTCTGTGGTCATGGGTTCCGTGCAATGGCCTGCAGCGCATTGGTCGAGTCAGGGCTATGGTCCGAGACCGCTATTGAAAGGCAGATGAGCCATCGAGAGCGGAACAGTGTTCGCGCGGCCTACATCCATAAGGCAGAGTTTATTGAAGAGCGCAGGCTGATCATGAACTGGTGGAGCCGGTACCTTGAGGCCAATCGTCAGGAGCATATCACCCCCCACGAATTTGCAAATCAGGTCGGCGAGAATGTCACTCGGTTAAAAGTAAAACGTGGTGCAATAAAGTAGGCGTACGGTGCTGGCCGAGAGAGGATTGAGTCTGGCGTTAAATACCTTTTTTGGTTCGCACAAAGTGACAGCGTGAACGCTGCCGCCTTGTGCGGGGCTGTTGTCAGCGAGGGGACGGGCTGCGTGAGGTTCGGTATTGCATGGCGATCAGCCGCTGCTGCAGATGCCGTAGAAAGCCGGCTTCGAAGGCGTCACGACGCTCGCCTTCTGGGTAGCCGCGACGGGCCTGGGTCAACTGCCACCACAAGGGTTGTGTGGCTCGCCGGTCCAGCCAGAGTCCGGCGCAACGCGTGCCGCTGGCGATTTCCTGAGCGAATCGCTCATCCCAAGGTGTGGGGCTTTCTGATAGAGCGTTGTCGCAAGCGTTGAGGCTGAGGGTGTCGCTGGTCGTCGGCGCGGGAAGATGGCGTTGTCGCAGTAGGGCCATGTCATAGAGGGCAATGGCGTCCTTGATCAGTTTATCGGCCAGTTCCTGCTGTTGGTCATCCTGAAAGGCCAGGGTTCGGGCACCGTCCAGACAAAGCCGGGCGGCATGGCGTAAATGATCGACCGCTTCGCTGGGTGTCAGCGAGGCAAGTTTGATCAGGGTGGGTGTGGGCAAGCGAGAGAGCAATGAGCGATCAATCATGGACTGGGGCTCCATGGCCAGATCGTAGTAACACCCGACGTGACAGGCGGTGCCCGGGCATGAAAGGGGGATAGACCATTCTCCTTATCTCCTTCGTGAGGTTAAGGAACTGCCATCCGCCGTTGCGACACGATGAGGGTGGCAGACCACGCGAGGGTCGCAAACCGGTACACGAAGGAACACCGGCCAGGCCGAAACCTGCCTCGCGCGGTCCACCATAGAACGCAGCAGCCATACGCCAGAAGCGTTGACTACATCGTTACGGAGCTACCGCGCCTTCGTGTGAGTACAGGTTGCGACACCCGGTCACAGGTATACTTGTGACTCGACAAGCCTATTACGAAGGGGGAGGGTTGCTCAGTCAGTCATAGACCAAGAAAGCGTGCGAAGTATCCGATAATTTGATGGGGGTGTCCTGCTGGTAGGCTGCTGCCTATTTGTCGCATTTTGTTTCTTTGCAGGTGCCGTTGAGCTGTGAGCGAACCTTGGTACTCATCGGGACTCACATTTATGGCGCTCCGCGTGCTGTACAGATTAGGGACGCTAAATGATTTTTTCTCTTTCTGAATACTGTAAAAGCTTCAGATACGGATTGTTGAAAGTCACCTCTACGACCAAGTTTCGCGGATCAATCATCAGATAACCATGTAGTCGACGCCCCTTGTTTGGACCCAGTACTTCACAGGTCCAGATGTTCAGATCACTGGGTTGTTTGCGGTGTAGATTCAGCTGCTCAAAGCGTTTCTGTATCCACTGCCAATCCGTGGTGCCTTCACGTTTCGCTTCGCGGGCAATGGCTGGGTGTTCCTGGGCATAGCGCTGAAACAAACCAGGACTTACCAGAAATACCGTGCCATCGACCGTATGCAGCAGAGCCTTGGCTTCGTTGAGCCGCAGCCGTTCGCTTTTCAGTCCCTCCCGTATCCAGCCCACAAACTGCATACCCGCGGATGACTTGAATGCTGCCTGGTGGTCTGTGGTTTGTGCCGCACCTTCGTTGGAGGGCACGGTCTCGGGTTGTGTTTCTATGGCATCAGCTTCATGGCCTTCCTGTTGCCAAGGTTCGACTTGGATTGTGCCCGAAAAAGTAGCTGGCCGTTGATCCGACTCCCAGATCAGTGCCGGGGCTAGCTTGAGCAGGGTGAAAGTCTGGTCAGACGGGTTAAGGAACTGCCATCCACCGTTGCGACACGGACAAAGGGTGGCAGACCGTACGAGGGTCGCAAACCGGCGTCTGAGGAAACCGGCCAGACCGAAGCCTGCCCCGCACGGTCCGCCATAGAAATACGCTAGCCGAACGCTAAAAGCGCCAGCTAGAGAACTATGGCGCGAAACCGCGCCTCAGACACACATCAGGTTGCGACACCCGACCACAGGATTGACTGTGGCGCGACTAGGCTAGCGGTAGGGTTGCAAATCTAGTAGTCAGACCTGACCTATGCAATCCATGTATGTGTCTGGTTGTTTCGTAGGTTTTTTCTTGGCGGCTTGGTCAATGATTTCATCCATTCATAGATGAGATAGCCCCCCCTGTGAGAGGCGACAAGCTGGCATCGGTGAGTTCCGAGAAAATACTTAATGTCGTGTCCGGGAACAGTTGGCCCCAACAATACAACTGGATGTTTGTCGGGGGCCTCAGTCAGTGATGCGCCAGATATGCGTCAAAGTGCGTCGCTTTTCGCGACCCTGCGAAATTGAGTGCCAGGTACCTGAAGCGAATACTCAAGCCCAACGGCAAGCCAGTCGACCATGAGCCTTTCATCATCGGCTGCAGCCTTCGTCTGATTGGAGTTCACTGTGAAGCTCACCGGCGGCCAAATCGTAGCGAAAGCCCTCAAGGCACATGGCGTGCACTACGTCGCGGGCATCCCAGGATACGGTTCGTGGGCGATGGTCGATGCATTACTAGCACCGGGGACGGAAATTCCGTTTATTCAGGTGATGCAGGAGCAAAGCGCGGTCCATATGGCCGATGGTTACTTTCGAGCCTGCGGCCGGCCAATGGCAGCATTGTTGCCAACGGCGATCGGTGTCTCCAAGGCGCTCGGCAGCATAGCCACGGCCTTTGCAGATTCGACGGCCGTACTGGTCATAAGTGGTGGGCAGCTATCTCATCTGCCACAGTCTCTCTCGGCAGATACTTCCGTTCGGAGCCCCCATAGCGGCCATTCGCTTGGTGTAATCAAGGCTCAGCTACAAGCATCGACCATCGGAAACCTGCCGGCGCTCATGTATCAAGCGTTCAATACCATGCTCAGTGGGCGTCCTGGCCCGGTGAGTGTCGAGGTGCCGATCGCGATTCAGGTGGCGAGTGCACAGGTCTGTTTCGATCCCCCAAACACCCGCATGCCTACCGGTCGAATCGCCGCGCAAAAAGGCCAGATCAAGCGCGCCTTGCAATTGTTGGTCAAGGCCCGGCGCCCGGTGATTCTTGCTGGCGGTGGGGTGATCGCGGCCGAGGCCTCTCAGGAACTGACGGCACTGGCCGAGCGCCTCTTTGCGCCAGTGGTCACCACCACCAACGGCAAGGGCGCCATTGCTGAGGATCACCAACTCAGCGCCGGCCCGATCGGCCAATCGGGCAGCCCATGTGCCAATCAGTTGCTGGCTACGGCAGATGTGGTATTGGCGGTGGGCAGTCGATTGGCCAATACCCTGCAAGAAGGTTGGGAGGGCGGGGTGGTGTCGGCATTGGCCCATGTTCAGTTGATTCAGGTTGACGTGGATGCTCATGAAATCGGTCGCAACCATCGGGTGGAAGTGGGTATCACTGCCGATGCGTGCAATGTGCTGGCGGACCTGTTGGCAGAGCTTTCCCCGCAGCAGTGCCAAGGTTTCTCCCAGGCCCGTACAACGTACTTGGAGGAATTAGGCGCCCTACGTGAGGTCTGGGAAGCCCGCTTGGGGCTGGACCGCAACAACGATGCGTCACCTTTTATTGTGCAGCGCCCGCTGGCCGAGTTGCGCCGAGTGCTTGAGCGCGACGCAATCGTGGTGGTCGGTGCCGGCAGTGTCCAGATCGCCGTGAGGCAAATGTTTGCGGTGTATATGCCGCGTAGCCACCTGTGCTCCGGCAGCTTCGGCTCCTTGGGCTGGGCTGTGCCCGCGGCCATCGGTGCGAAGCTGGCCATGCCGGCACGTCAGGTGGTTTGCGTAGTGGGGGACGGTGACTTCTTGCAGTCCATGCAGGAGATGGCAGTGTGTGTGATGCACACCATTCCTGTGGTGTTTGTGGTGTTCAACAATAGTGGCTACGTATCACTTAGAGACGGTCAGGCCGAGGTCTTCGGCCGTCACCTGGGCAGTGAGTTCAACCTGCCGGATGGTAAACCCTATTCTCCGGATTTCGCCGAAGTGGCCAAGCATTTTGGTCTTGAGGCTTGGCGAGTCGAGCATGCCTCCCAGTTGCAACCGGCCTTACAAAAAGCTGTGAATAGCAAGGGCCCGGCACTAGTAGAAATCATGACAACAAGAGGCAGCGCAGGGGCGGTCCATCAGGGCGGCCTGCATTTTCCTGCGCCTGTGTATGACGGTGAGTCGGCCGGTGCCGGTAGCACCGCGAGTCGATAAAACTGACTGGTTTTGTATGAGGATAATCATCGTGAGCACAAAAACAATAACACCGCCTGACCCGGCAGCTTCTCCACCCAAACCGAAGCGTTTTCGCTTGAGTCCAGCAGCGCTGACAATCACCCCTACCTTCATCCTGGTCGCGATCAGCGTCTACGGCTTCATCGGTTGGTCGACGGTGATTTCGTTCACCGATTCCAAGTTCTTCCCCAAGTATGACTTTGTGGGGCTGACCCAGTATTACCGGCTGTGGGAGTCTGACCGCTGGAACACCGCAGTGATCAATCTGGTGCTGTTCTCCGTGGGGTTTTCAGTGATTTCGCTGTTGCTGGGCTTGATCATCGCGATCTTCCTGGACCAGAAAGTACGTGCCGAAGGCGCGTTGCGAATGATCTATCTCTACCCCATGGCCATCTCTCTGATCGTGACCGGTATCGCCTGGAAATGGATTCTCAACCCTGGCACCGGCATCGAGCATCTGCTCAAGGGCTGGGGCTTCGAGAATGCCAGTTTTAACTGGCTGGTCGATCCGAACATGGCGGTTTATACACTGGTCATTGCGGCGGTGTGGCAAACGGCGGGCTTCGTCATGGCGATCTTCCTGGCCGGGTTGCGAGGGGTGGATGCGGAGATCGTCAAGGCGGCGCAGTTGGAAGGAGCGGGGGCCTTCCGGATCTACACCCAGATCATTATTCCGATGCTGCGCAATTCGATGTTTTCCGCGATCGTGATCCTGGTCTATCAGGCCGTGCGCTCGTTCGACCTGGTTGTGGCCTTGACCAATGGCGGGCCTGGCTACTCCAGCGATCTGCCGACCACCTTCATGTACAACTCCACCTTTCTGCGCGGGCAGATGGCACAGGGCTCGGCGAGCGCCGTAATGATCCTGCTGGTTGTTGTCGCTATCGTCGTGCCTTACCTGTATGGGGAGTTCAAACGTGAACACAATGACAACCATCACTGAACGCGCCACTGGCATTGATACTCGAGCCTTGCGTCGCAACATGATTGCCCTGGTACGGCGCCTGGCCTTGTATGTCGCGCTCATTGGCTTCGCGGCGTTCTTCCTAATGCCGTTGGTGGTCATGGTGTTTGCCTCGTTCAAGGACATGAGCGCGATTGCACACACCTCGATCCTGTCGTTCCCCACTCATCCCACGGTCCAACCTTGGGTCGATGCCTGGTCCAGAGCCTGTGTGGGCACCAGTTGCGTCGGTTTGCGCGGGTTTTACTGGAACACCATTCTGATGGTTGTTCCGGCCGTGGTGATCTCCTCTCTGATTGGCGCGGTAAATGGCTATGCCTTGTCGAAATTCCATTTTCGCGGAGCCAATCTGGTGTATGGACTGATTCTGTTCGGCACCTTCGCCCCTTATCAGGTGATGCTGATCCCGATCGCCAAGATGCTCGCATTGTTCGGTCTGTCCAATGGTATCGGCGGTCTGATTCTGCTGCACACCCTCTATGGCTTGCCGATGACCACGATGTTCTTCCGCAACTATTTCATGACGGTTCCGCAGGATTTGATCAAGGCCGCGCAGGTCGATGGCGCGGGATTCTGGACGACGTTCCTGCTGATCATCCTACCCATGTCCACGCCGATGATCGTGGTCACGGTGATCTGGCAGTTCACCGGGATCTGGAACGACTTTCTGTTCGGCGTCTCCTTCACCAGTGGCTCCAGCACGCCGATCATGGTCGCGCTCAACAATTTGGTCAGCACCAGTGCCGGCGAGCGGCCCTACAACATCCATATGGCGGGTGCGCTGCTGTCGGCGCTGCCGACCTTGGTCGTATACGTCCTGGCGGGCAAATATTTCGTGCGCGGTCTGATGGCCGGCGCGGTCAAGGGGTAAGCACAAATGGCATCTTTGAACATTCGCAATGTAGAAAAACACTACGGTGAGTTGAGGACGCTCAAGGGCGTCAACATCGACGTGGACGATGGCGAGTTCCTGGTGTTGCTCGGGCCTTCTGGCTGCGGCAAATCAACCTTGCTCAGTGCGATCGCCGGGCTTGCGCCGGTGAGCAGTGGGCAGATCGTGATCGATGGCGTGGTGGTCAATGACATCGAATCGGCTGAGCGTGACATCGCCATGGTGTTCCAGTCCTATGCTCTGTATCCGACGATGACAGTGCGCCGCAATCTCACCTTTGGCATGCGTGTACGGGGTGCCTCGCGCCAGCAGCAGGACGAGGCGGTCAAGCGGGTCGCCGGTATTCTGCAACTCGATCAGTTGCTCGACCGCAAACCGTCGCAACTCTCCGGCGGTCAGCGCCAGCGGGTGGCGATGGGCCGGGCCATGGTCCGTCAGCCGAAGATTTTCCTGTTCGACGAACCCTTGTCGAACCTGGATGCCAAGCTGCGCACCGACATGCGCGCCGAGATCAAGAAACTTCACCAACGGGAAAAGACCACCACGGTCTACGTCACCCATGACCAGATCGAAGCCATGACCCTGGCGACCAAAATTGTGGTGATGCAGGGCGGTGAAGTTCAACAGATCGGTTCGCCGCAGACCATTTACGAGCACCCGGAGAACCTCTTTGTGGCGCGCTTCATCGGCTCCCCGGCGATGAACTGCATCAGCGGCACGCTCAAGCTCGAAGGCGCTGATGCGGTGTTCGTGGGCGGTGCCCAAGCCTCCGCTGGCATGCGTGTCAACCTGGGTGAGATCAGCGCAGGTTACCGGCCGTATGTAGGGAAGAACGTCGTGCTGGGCGTGAGGCCTGAATGGCTGGCTCACTCAGCAGACATCACCTCGCCTGAGTTGATTCAGGCCGTTGTCGATGTAGTAGAGCCCACCGGCTCCGACAACTTCGTGATTCTGCTGGCCTGCGGTGAAACCCTGATGGCACGGTTCGCCCCGGGGGTCGGAGAGACCGGCCAGCGGGTTGGCCTGGCGGTCGATTTGAGCAAGGCGCTGCTGTTCGACGCCGCTACCGAGCAGCGCATCGCCCGGTAGCGTTGAACACCATAACTGACTGAAGAACACCCCTCACGCCGTTCTACCTGGACCGGTTGCGAGAGCCTGTACCCGCTGTTTGCAAGACGGGCGCGACAGCACCTTTGCAAAAACTGCCTCGAAAAGGCGGTATCTCCCACCCCGCAATAGAAGAGAAACGTTATGAAAAGCAATAAAAACGTTCGGAGCACAGGGCAATTGGGTTTCAAATGTGGCGCGCTCAGTGCCGTCGCATTGGCTGTGCTGTTGGGTTCAGGCATGGCATCGGCAGAGCAGAAGGAAGTCGAGGTGGTTCACCCCTGGTCCTCTGCGGGGGAGGCGTACGCCCTGGATGCCCTCAAGGATGCTGTGAAAAAGGCCGGCATTAGCTGGAAGGACTCGGCCATCGCCGGCAACGATGGCAATAATCAGCAGCAGGCCCTGCAAGCACGCCTGTCCGCAGGGACGGCCCCAGACGTGACGCAAACGGTGCCGAACCTGATGCATGCCTATGTCGACCAAGGCGTACTGACCAACCTCGATGAGTACGCCAAGGAGCAGAACTGGGATGCCAAGCTCTCGCCGGAAATGCGCAAATGGGCAATGTATAAGGGGTCCTACTACGCCATCCCGTTGGATGAGCATCGTGAAAACATGATGTGGGCCAACAAGGCGTTGCTGGCCAAGTACGGCGGCAAGTTGCCCGAGAACTGGGACCAGTTCAATGCCATCGCCGAACGGATGCAAAAGGACGGGGTCATCCCGGTGGCGTTGGGCGGGGAAGACTGGCAGGAAGGCCAGATGTTCAGCTCGGTGATCCTTGGCATCGCTGGCAAGGACTTTTACACCAAGGCGATTCTTGAGCACGATCCGGTGGCCATCAAGAGCGACACGATGATCAAGGTCTTCGATCAGTTCCGCAAGGTCATCAACTTCACGGACAAGAACCGTATCGGCCGCGACTGGAATGCCGCCACGCAAATGGTCATTGACGGAAAGGCCGGTTTTCAGTTTATCGGTGACTTTGCTAAAGGCGAGTTTTTGCGGGCCAACATGAAGCCGGGTGAAGACTTCTTGTGTGCCGCGTCTCCAGGCAATGGCCGTGCGTTTGTATTTATTACCGACCAGTTGGCTTTCTTCAAGCAAAGCAGTGCCGAGCACCAGCAGATCCAGAAAACCTTTGCCAGCCTGGTACTCGATCCTACAGTGCAGGTCGAGTTCAACGCCCGCAAGGGCTCCATTCCAACCGTCGTCGATGTGCCGGCCGACAAGTTCGACAGCTGTGCCCAGATCAACCTGGCCGACCGCAAGGCCAATCAGACCGATGGCGGGATGTTGCCCTCGTTTGTCGAGAACATTGGCCAGGACCGCGATGTGCGCGGAGTGTTCCTGGACGTGATCACGCACTTTGCCAATACCCCTGCCATGACCTCGCGGCAGGCGGCTGACCGCCTCGTCGCCGATCTGAAAAACATCTAGGTAACTGCTGGCTGGGCGGACTTGAGTCGTCCAGCCAGCGGTCTGCCCCGACGGCATCCATCAGGCACCACGCTGGCGCGTGGCGGCATCACGAAGGGAATGGCACGATGTTTAGCGCAACCTGCGTCATTGTCGGTGGGGGAACCACCGGCTGTATCCTGGCTGCAAAGCTGTCGAAAAACCCAGAGGTCTCGGTGGTGCTGCTCGAAGAAGGGCCACGCGATTCCAACCCCTACATTCGTTTTCCCGGCACCTACTACAAGACATGCCAGGGGCCGCTACTCAAGCGTTACCCATGGGATTCGCCAGCCGAGTTCGGCCGTGCCCCTGGGGATACGATGATTCAGGCCTGTGTGCTGGGGGGAGGAAGCTCCGTCAACGGCATGGTCTACGCCCGTGGCAACCCCAAGGACTATGACGAATGGGCGCAGTCGGGCGCGACGGGCTGGGCATACGACGATGTGTTGCCCTATTACGTCCGCTCCGAAGACAACTCCGATTTCTGCAATGAGGCCCACGGTGTCGGCGGGCCCCTCGGTGTGTCGTTCAACGGTAACGTCCACCCCCTGACACGCAAATGGCTGCAGGCATGTCAGCAGGCTGGTTTTCCCTTCAACCCTGACTTCAACTCGGGTACGCCGGACGGTTGCGGGTACTATCAGATTGCAAGTAGCAATGGCCGACGCTCAAGCTCTGCCAGTGCCTACCTGCACCCGGTTATGCAGCGCAAGAATCTAAAAGTCATTACCGGCGCCAGGGCCACTCGCATTCTCATTGAGCATGGCCGTGCGACGGGCGTGGAGTACCTGCAGGGTGGCGTGGGCTTCACGGTCGCGGCAGACAGTGAGGTCATTGTGTCTGCGGGTACGATCAACTCGCCGAAACTGTTGATGTTGTCGGGTGTCGGTGCGGCGGATGAACTGACCTCGCTGGGTTTGCCGGTACACGCCGACCTGCCTGGGGTAGGGCGCAATCTGCAGGACCACCTGGAGATGTCGCTGGTTTACCAGTTGAAGGGCGTCGACAGCTACGACAAGTTCAAGAAACCCCAATGGAAAGCCTGGGCAGCGCTGCAATACCTGGTCGCGCGCAGTGGGCCGATTGCGTCGAACCTCATCGAAGGCGGTCTGTTTGCACGAGGTTCGAACACGAATCGGCCAGCAGACTTGCAGTACTTTTTTATTGTCGGTGCCGGCATCGAGGAGGGCACTGACAGTGTCCCGGGCGGGACCGGCTGCACCCTCAATTTCGAACATGTACGGCCTCGCTCTCGGGGGCACGTTTCGCTGCGCAGTGCAGACCCCGGCGAGTTCCCGCGAATCATGCCCAACTACATGGCCGAACAGTACGACGTCGACCGGTTGTCCGAGGGCTACCTGATTGGGCAGGACATCATGTCCCAGCCTGCCTTCAGCCAGTACGTGGCTCGCCAGCACTACCCCGGCGTGACCTTCAGCGACCGGGCTGCGCTGGCCGCCTACTTGCGTCGCAATGCACGCGCTGCATTGCACCCGGTGGGCACCTGCAAGATGGGCACCGACGCGATGAGCGTGGTAGACCCGCAGCTGCGTGTCGTGGGGATCGAAAACCTGCGGGTGGCGGATGCCTCAATCATGCCCAACATCGTGTCAGGCAACACCAACGCGGCCTGCACCATGATCGGTGAGCGGGCGGCAGACATCATTCTCGGCGTTGCGGCGCTGGCACCGCGACTCCCATCGCAACAGCTGCGTGGTCTTGGCGCCGAACCTGCGTCGAAGTGCGTCACATAGGCCCGGCTTGCGAAATTGAGTACTGAAGACCCCATACCGATACTCGCTACATCAGACGCTTCGCCCAGTTCTTGCGCAGTGACGCTGTGAATATGGTGGGCCGGTTGGCCCATGTGATCGCCTGAAGCGAAGTCATTTTCCGAGAACGAAGGAACCCCCATGGCGTACTACCTGAAATCTTCCACCACGCAACCATCCGGCGAAGCCGATACCCACCAGGTGCGTCGTATTGTCGAGCAAATGATTTCCGACATCAGCACTCGTGGCGACGCTGCGGTACACGAGTATTCGGACAAGTTCGACAAGTGGAGCCCCGCCAGTTTTCGCCTGAGTCAGGAACAGATCGATGCCTGCCTGGCCGAACTGACGCCGCGGCAGATCAACGACATCAAGTTCGCTCAGCAACAAGTGCGCAACTTCGCCCAGCATCAGCGCAACTCGATGTGCGATGTCGAAGTGGAAACCTTGCCCGGTATTATCCTGGGCCATAAACACGTCCCGGTGGAAACCGTCGGCTGCTACATTCCTAGCGGCAAATACCCGCTGCTGGCGTCGGCGCACATGGGCATCATCACGGCCAAGGTGGCCGGCGTGAAAAAAGTCATTGCCACTTCGCCACCTTTCGAGGGGCGCCCAAGCGCACCGGTGATTGCCGCCATCTACCTGGCTGGCGCCGATGAAATCTATTGTCTTGGCGGTGTACAGGCGGTGGCTTCAATGGCTCTGGGCATCGGCGAGTTCCCCGCCGTGGACATGATCGTCGGGCCTGGCAACGCCTATGTGGCGGAAGCCAAGCGCCAACTGTTCGGCAAGATTGGTATCGATTTGATTGCTGGCCCCACCGAAACCATGGTGATTGCCGACGACAGTGTCGACGGCGAACTGGTGGCCACCGATCTGTTGGGTCAAGCCGAGCATGGGCCCACTTCGCCAGCGGTGCTGATCACCACGTCTCGTCAGTTGGGCGAGGACACCCTGTCTGAAATCGAGCGCCTGCTGGGGTTGCTCGATACGGCTGAGATCGCCCGCAAGGCCTGGGACAACCATGGCGAGATCATCATTTGCGAAAGCGATGAGGAAATGGTCATCGAAGCGGATAAGGTGGCTTCCGAGCACGTTCAGGTCATGACCCGTGATCCGGATTACTTCCTCAAGCACCTACAGAACTACGGCGCGTTGTTTCTCGGCGCGCGAACCAATGTCGCCTACGGTGACAAGGTGATCGGCACCAACCACACCTTGCCGACCTCCGGGGCTGCGCGTTATACCGGTGGCCTGTGGGTGGGCAAGTTCCTCAAGACTTGCACCTATCAGCGCATCCTCACCGATGAAGCTTCGGCGATGATCGGTGAGTACTGCTCACGCCTGTGCGTACTTGAGAAGTTCACCGGTCACGCCGAGCAAGCCAACATCCGTGTGCGCCGTTACGGGCACCGCGAAGTGCCGTTTGGTACTGCGGTCGAGTAAGTCGGCAGGCTCACAAAAAACGCCATTGATCAGGTCATGATCGATGGCGTTTTTTTATGTGCACAGGGATGGGTCAGTCCTGACCGCCCCAGATGATCGATGAGTTGTCGCCGGTCATGTACTCGCGCACTTCAAGGGGTAACGACAGGTCGCTGGGCAGCAGCACGGTGCCGTTACGCAAGTGCTCTTTACGGATCATGCCCTTACCGGCATAGCCCAGGGCCATTCGCGTCGAAAACGGCTGGCGAAAGGACGAAGAAGCTACTCCGGTGATCAGGCCGTAGAGAAAGCGGATAGGGCGACGGTGTTGCGGGGTGAGAATCGAAAAAGTGATTTCGTTGCGTTGCTTGCCTTCGAAGTCGACCATGAAGAGACGATCACCCAGCAGCAGGCAAAAACCGTGATAGGTGAAGGAGTAACCGATCTTGCCACTGCCATCGAGCAGCGGAAAACGTTCTACGGTGACGTACTGAACCATGGAGTCGGCGCGGTACAGGCAGGTGATAGAACGCAGGATTCGTCCTTTGTAGATAGACGAATTGTGGTAGCGGTAGTACACCCCCAGGTAGTCTTCGAGCAGATCGGCGGAGTTTTTTGCCAGTGGCAGGAAGTGTGTGAATTGCGCCGAGGCTCGCAGACCGATCGGCAGTTCGTTCTCGAAACCCTCGTAGAATTTCTTGAAGTCGACAGGTGGCCGAAACAGATCCTCGCTCTCCATCATGAAATAGCGTGCGATCTTCTGCAGGATCTTCTGCGACGGCAAGTGCTGGCCGGCCAGGTACTTGTTGAACTGCTGGCGGTTGACGTCGACCTTACGGCACAGATCAGCCACCGAGCGGCAGGACTCTACCAGTGTGGCCAAGTTTTTTTGCACGTTGCCCTGTTGGTCGCTACGAGCTTGATGACGCTCGCCGTGTGACAGGTTGCTAGCAACAGACATTTTGCCTCCTCAACAAAGTAATACGAACCCCGTGGGCAGGATCAAGGCGACGATCAAGCGGCCACCGATGATGGCCGGTGAGCGCCTTTGCAGCGGGTGAGGCACACGGTATTCGATTTCACAGCACATGCCATGCCATCAGTGCTGCCCGCAAGGCCGGTGAAAACCCTAAGGGGCGTTGTGGCGATGCCCAGTAGTGACGCGACATGACGCACCATAGCCCTCTTTGCAGGCAACGGAATAGAAAAAGCAGGCGTATCAACGGGCATCCGTTACCGGCGCACCCAGGTGGGTGAGGGCCGGGTGGTTGCCGTAACACCCTTCGGGTTAGACATCCTGGCGCCACTGCGCAAGAATCAGCGCGACTTCAGTATTCAGGCATCCCCATGAAAGACAGTGCCGGTTCGCGGAACAAAGGCTCCTCCATCACGCGCGTGATGGAAATCATCGAAGCGGTCGCTCAGGCCAGCAGTGCCCCTTCGCCAGCGGATCTGGCGTTCATGCTGGATATTCCCAAGCCCAGCCTCCATCGGCTGCTTCAACAGATCCAGGCCGAAGGTTTCCTGCAAACCAATCTGCGCGGGGCAATTGTGCCGAGCGAGCGCTTGCATCACATCGCCATGGGCGTGATCTATGCCAGCCGCTACAAGGCCCAGCGCCAGGCCATTCTCAGGCAGTTGGCCGAGGAGCTGGATGAGACCTGCGGCATCGCCATGCCCGACGGTATCGACATGGTCTACCACGATCGGGTCCAGAGCAGTTGGCCCCTGCAACTGCACTTGCCGGTGGGCGCCCATGTACCGATGTGGTGCACCGCGAGTGGCAAGCTTTACTTGAGCACCTTCTCCGAGAGCCGCCGAAAGCAGATCATCGAAAGCCTGTCGCTCAAGCGCATGGCCCGCAACACCATCACCCAGCCCGAAGATTTGGAGGCCGCGCTCAAGGTCATCCGCAAGAGCGAACTGGCGGTCGACAATGAAGAGTTCGTCGACGGTATGGTGGCCTGTTCCGTGCCGATCAAGGACCGCAGCGGACGACTCTTCGCCTGTCTGTACACCCATGCCCCGACCATACGCAAAAGTCTTGAAGAACTACTGGCTCTCGAGCCGCAGCTCAGACGCGCGGCGTCCAGGTTAGGTGAGCTGGTAGAGGAGCCTCCGTTAGAGACATAACCCCGCGTCACGCCTCACTCCAAGCCATCGGTCGACAGCCGGTGGCTTTTTTTTGTGCTTTCAGTCGACTTTATTTTTATATAACGATACATTTTGTCTCGTTATATAAAAATAATCAGCCTTAACGCTCTTGAGGTGCTCTGATGTCTGTACAAGCCATTCTTCCCCGCATCATGGAAATCGGCGCCGACGCCAGCCGAAAACTGCCCGACGTACTGGCGACGCTGGGATGCAGCCGCCCGTTGATCGTCACGGATAAGGTCATGGTCAAATTGGGGCAGGCTGAGCGACTGGTCGCGGTGCTGGCCGAGCGCAATATTGTCTGTGAAGTGTTCGACGACACCGTGCCGGAGCCGACGGCTCAGTCGATTCAGGCCGGGGTGGCGCGTGTGCGCGACGGCAGCTTCGATTCGATAGTCGCCCTGGGCGGCGGCAGCCCCATCGATAGCGCCAAGGCCATTGCCATCCTCGGCAAGCACGGTGGGAACATTCGTGATTACCGCTTTCCGCGCCAGGTCAATGAAGCCGGACTTCCGATCATTGCCATACCCACCACGGCCGGTACCGGTTCGGAGGTGACGCGTTTCACGATCATTACCGATGAAACCAACGATGAAAAACTCCTGTGCGCCGGGATTGGCTTTATGCCGGTGGCGGCACTGATCGACTTCAAGCTGACCCTCAGCCTGCCTGCGCGCACGACTGCGGATACCGGCATCGATGCGCTCACTCATGCCATCGAAGCCTATGTCAGCCGCAAGGCCAACCCATACAGCGACACTCAGGCGTTGGCGGCCATGAAACTGATTGGGCCGAACCTGCGCCGTGTCTACCGTGATGGTCAGGACCAGGTTGCTCGCGAAGCCATGATGATCGGCGCCACGCTGGCGGGTATCGCCTTTTCCAATGCATCGGTGGCGCTGGTGCATGGCATGAGCCGGCCCATCGGTGCGTTCTTCCATGTTCCCCATGGTTTGTCCAACGCCATGCTGCTGCCAGCCGTGACGGCCTGGTCGATTCCGGCCGCCGTCGAGCGTTACGCCGACTGTGCTCGTGCTATCGGTTCTGCCAATGCAGCGGACAGCGATGCGCTGGCCAATGAAAAGCTGATCGCTTTTCTTGAGACCGTGAATGACGAGCTGGCCGTACCCACGTTGCGTCAGTTCGGCGTTGACCGTGAACGCTTCGAGCAATCCATGGCGGTCATGGCGCAACAGGCACTGGCTTCGGGCTCGCCGGGTAACAACCCGCGCGTGCCGAGCGCAGATGAAGTGATCGAACTGTACACCTCGCTCTGGCAATAACCCCTGTCGTTCACCCGCCCCTTACCGGTATTTCAGCCCTACAGCAGGGCCCCACGATTTTTGGAGAGTAGATATGAGCACCACCATCGGACACTTGATCAACGGTGAGTACGTGAACCTTCCGGGCCGTTCCCAGGAGGTGTTCAACCCGGCGACCGGCCAGGCTGAAAAGCGCGTTAGCTTGGCCGACAAGGCCACGGTCGAGGCCGCCATCACCGCTGCACAGGACGCGTTCCCGGACTGGCGCGATACCCCGCCGGCCAAACGTGCCCGCATCATGTTCCGCTTCAAGGAACTGCTGGAGCAAAACGCCGAGCGCATCTGCCAACTCATCGGTGAAGAGCACGGCAAGATCTGTCATGACGCGGCGGGTGAACTGCAACGCGGCATTGAAAACGTCGAGTACGCCTGTGGTGCCCCTGAATTGCTCAAGGGCGAGCACAGCCGTAACGTGGGCCCCAATATCGATTCGTGGAGCGAATTTCAGCCACTTGGTGTGGTGGCCGGTATCACGCCGTTCAACTTCCCTGTGATGGTGCCGATGTGGATGATCCCCATGGCGCTGGTCTGCGGGAACTGCTTCGTCCTCAAACCTTCCGAGCGTGATCCAAGCGCGACTCTGTTCATCGCCGAGCTGCTGTACGAGGCGGGGTTGCCAGCCGGCGTCCTGAACGTGGTCAATGGCGACAAGGAAGCAGTCGATACACTGCTGCATGACCCACGGATTCAGGCAGTCAGTTTTGTCGGCTCGACACCGATTGCCGAGTACATCTACCGCACCGCCACAGCCAACGGCAAGCGCTGTCAGGCGTTGGGTGGTGCCAAGAACCACGCGATCGTGTTGCCCGATGCCGATCTGGACAACGCGGTGAATTCGCTGTTGGGAGCAGCATTCGGCTCCTCCGGCGAACGCTGCATGGCATTGTCCGTCGCAGTTGCAGTGGGTGATGCGGTGGCCGACGCGCTGGTCGAAAAATTGCAGGTGGCGATCAGCGGTCTCACGTTCGGCGTGCACAGCGAGCGTAGCAATGATTTCGGCCCCTTGATCACTCGCCAGCACAAGGACAAGGTCGTCGGTTACATCACCAGCGCCGAACGCCAGGGCGCGCGCTTGGTCGTGGACGGCCGTGATGCCAGGGTTGCGGGCTATGAGAACGGCTTCTTCGTGGGGGCCACGTTGATCGACAGGGTCACTCCCGAGATGGAGAGTTATCAAGCCGAAATCTTTGGCCCGGTGCTGCAAGTCATTCGTGTTGCCACCATGGGCGAAGCCATGAAGTTGATCAATGACCACGAATACGGCAACGGTACTTGCATCTACACCCGTGATGGCGAGGCTGCGCGATATTTCAGTGATCATATCCAGGTGGGAATGGTCGGGATCAACGTGCCATTGCCCGTGCCGGTGGCTTCTCACAGCTTCGGTGGCTGGAAGCGCTCGCTGTTTGGCGACTTGCATGCCTATGGCCCCGATGGCGTGCGCTTTTACACCCGCCGCAAGACCATCACTCAGCGCTGGCCTTCGGCCAATATTCGCGAAGGTGCCGAGTTTTCGATGCCCACGATGAAGTAATCGCAGGCTTGCAACCGAGCCACTGTCCCTGCTCAGGGCAGTGGCTCTTTTGGGTGTCGCGGGCGACTGCAAGTTTGAAGGAGGCCCGAAAAAAATGCTGGCCTGGCGAAGCGTGCAGGGTGGTCGATACCTGCGAAATAACAGCACAACAGGGTCGACAAGCACATGCCTCATATCATCAAGGCGGTGAAGGGTTCGCCTGCACGAGCACTTTCCGTTTGCGGGATCACTACCCGTTACTTGTCCTTCGAGGAGGACGTTCGAGTCTGTTCCGAAGCCGGCATGAACGGGATCAGCCTGTGGTGGGACAAGATAAAGGCCTGTGGGGCAGTCCAGGGCGCAAAGGTGCTGAGGGATACACCGCTTGCGGCGGTGAGCATGGTCGGCCTGCCGTGCATGCTGACGGCGGGGACGCAGCAGAACCGACAGGTTTTCGACCTGTTGCGTGGCGCGCTGGATGATTGCGCGACTCTTGGCGTGGGCGTGATGGGCGTGGTTCCGGGCAATCACGAAGGTCGTACCCGCGAGCAGCAGGACGAGGCAACCATCGACGTGCTGGTACGCCTGGGCGAAGAAGCGCGGCAACGGGGTGTGACCCTGGCGCTGGAGCCCGTGCATGAACCCTATCTGGATTATCTCAACACACTGGTCGATGCAGAGAGGATCGTGACGGCTGTCGACAGCACTTCGGTCGGCATTCTGTTCGATGTCTGGCATCTGTGCCATGAGCCGGAACTGGACAGGCGTATCGAAGAAACGGCTTCACGAATCGCCTTGGTGCATTTTTCGGACTGGCGAGAGCCAACGCGCTACCACGATGATCGCCTGTTGCCGGGGGAGGGTGTGCTACCGCTCAAGTCCATATTGACCAAGCTGCATCAAAGCGGATACCGCGGGTTCTTTGATGTCGAAGTGTTTAGTGAAGAGGTATGGCACGCGGACCCGCTGCAGAACCTGAAAAAGTGTCGGGCGTTCTTTGATTCCGTCTGGGCAGGTGAGACGTGAGCAGTAAGGCGGCCCTGCAATAACAATCAAGGGCCGATATCGGCCTTTCTCACGAGGTGTTTCAACATGGCAATTTTGACGGGCGATATTCCTGCAAAAAGAAAACTCAAGGTCGGCATGGTCGGTGGTGGCAAAGGCGCTTTTTTCGCCAGTTACCACCGAGCGGCCATGCGCCTGTGCGATCGTTTCGAAATCGTCGCCGGCGCATTCTCTTCTGATCCGGCCACAGGGCGTGAAGCGGGCGAGGCGCTGGGTGTGGATGCTACCCGGATCTACTCGACGTTTGAACTCATGGCGCTCGGCGAGAAAGCGCGTCCTGACCCCATTGAAGCGGTGGTCATTGTCACGCCCAACTTTTTGCACTTTGAGCCGTGCCGCCTGTTCCTTGAGGCGGGCATACCGGTCATCTGTGACAAACCCCTGGTCAACAGCCTGGACGAGGCGCTTGAACTGCTGAGGATCGCCCGGCAGCGCGATACCTTCCTGGCCATGACCTACACCTACCTGGGTTATCCCATGGTTCGGGACGCGCGCAGCCGTATCCAGGGCGGGGAGCTGGGCGAGATCCGCTTCCTGTATGTCGAGTATCTGCTGGAGTGGCTAGCGCCAGGTGTCGAGCACCTCGGCAAAAGCCTGGCCTGGCGCGGCGAGCCGGCCAAGGCGGGCCCTACTGCTGCGCTGGGCGATGTGGGTACCCATGCCTTCAACATGCTTGAGTTCCTTTCGGGGCGACGTTGCACCGGGGTTAACGCCAAGCTGACCAGTACCGTACCGGGTTGGGCAATGGACGATACCAACGTGGTGCAACTGGAGTTCGAAGGCGGCGTGGATGGTTTGTTGTGGGCAAGCCTGGCGGCGCCCGGCCACCGAAATGGCCTGCGATTCAAGGTTATCGGCAGCAAAGCCTCGATCGAATGGTGCCAGGAGGCGCCCGAGACCCTGCGCTTCACGCCCACAGGCGAAGCGGAGCGGATCTATCGGCGTGGGCAGTCCGACAATTGTGCCCAGACGCTGGCGTTCACCAGCCTGCCCGCCGGCAACTCGGAGGGCTATCTGGAAGCGCTGGCGGTGCTTTACGCCGATTTCGCCCAGGCGCTGGAGGCAGGGTCTGCCTGGCGCAGCGCAACCGTTGTGCCGATTCCCGATATTCAGGAGGGCGCACGGGGTGTGGCGTTGTCGCAGGCGTGTGTGGAGTCCAATCGCAGGCGTGGCTGGGTGCCTTTCCCGCAAGTCTGATCGGTGCGCCTGCGCCCTTAATGTCATGCAGTGCGTCAGTGTGCGTCGGCTTTGTCTGGATTGCGAAATTGAGTGAAAGCGGCCAAAGGCAAATACTTTAATGGCACCCGGCGGCTGCGTCGGGTGCCCACACGTTGCACTTAAGACCCCAGCCTGGTTTAAGGCGATAAAGAGGCGAATGCGTAGATGAAGCAATTACCCGAAGTCATTGTCATCGGCAGCGGAGTAGGCGGTGGGGCCACGGCCCGTCGTCTCGCTGAGAGCGGCGTGAACGTGCTCATGCTCGAGCGCGGTGACTGGGTGCCTCAGGAAGACCAGAACTGGAGCGTCGCTTCAGTGTTCTTCGACAAAAAATACACCGCACATGACTCTTGGCTGGATGCGAACGGCACAGCGTTTCGCCCCAGCATCTACTACAACGTGGGCGGCTGTACCAAGTTCTACGGCGCTTCGATGATCCGCCTCCGTGAACGTGATTTCGAGGAATTGCACCACGAAGCCGGGGTTTCTCCAGCCTGGCCGATTTCCTATGCGCAACTTGAGCCCTATTACGCCGAAGCCGAAGCGATCTTTGAGGTGCACGGCGACGACACCGATGACCCCTCGGCCCCTTGGCGCAGCAATGCGTATCCATTCCCGAGAGTGGCCAGCGAGCCGATCGTTGCGCAGATGGGGACGATGATGAGCCGACTGGGCGCGCGCACTTCTGCTTTGCCTCTGGCCGTCAATTACTCCAGCAAGGGCCGCTGCATCCTCTGCAAAACCTGCGATGGTTTCCCGTGCAAGGTCAGCGCGAAGATGGAGGCCGAAACCGCACTAGTGAAGCCTGCTTTGGCCACCGGGTGCGTCACATTGCGCACCCAGACTCTGGTCAAACGCTTGATCCTCTCGGTTGACGGCAAAACGGTCAGCGGGGTGGAGGTGGAGAGTGCCGGTAAGACCGAAATCCTCACCGCGAAACTGATCGTTGTTGCCTGTGGGGCAGTCAATAGTGCGGCGTTGTTGTTGCGTTCGGCCTGCGATGCGGCACCGAACGGGGTGGCCAACAGTTCCGACGTGGTAGGGCGCAATTACATGGCCCATAACCAGACGGCGTTGATGGGGCTTTCCATGGGCAAAAACACCACCACCTTTCAGAAAACCCTGGCGATGAACGAGTTCTACTTCGGTGCGTCGGATTACCCATTTCCACTGGGGCATGCGCAAATGCTCGGCAAGCTTCAAGGCGGAATGCTGTCTGCCAACGTGCCGTTCCTGCCCAAGGCGGTGGGCTCGAGCATGGCTCGTCACAGCATCGACTGGATTGCCTTTTCTGAAGACTTACCCGACCCACAGAGCCGAGTGGTGCTCAAGGACGGCAAAATTCAGTTGGCGATCCGTCGTAACAACCTGGCGCCGCATCGGGTGTTAGTCAAAAAGCTCGCGGCACTACTGCGTGCCTGCGGTTATCCGATCGTGCTGACCAAGCCGCTGCTCAAGCATTCCACTTCGCACCAGTGCGGCACCGTAAAGTTCGGCACCGATCCGCGCACCAGCGCATTGGATACGTTCTGCCGCAGCCACGACCATTGCAACCTTTTCGTGATCGACGCCTCATTCATGCCGTCCTCGGCTGCCGTGAACCCGGCCCTCACGATTGCTGCGCAGGCACTGCGCGCGGCAGACCATATTCTGGAGCAAGACTTCGGTATTGCCGCGGTGAAAAGAGCCAACACGGTGACACGGACGACATTGGTTGACTCGACAGGGCTGTCTCGAACTTGAAGGCCACGATCTGCGTGGCAATACACACCTTCCCATTACAGAACAAACGGAGCAGGACATGGCTGATACAAAAAAAATGACGGGCGGGCAGATCGTGGTCGAGTACCTGATCCGCGAAAAAGTGCCTTATGTCTTCGGTATTCCGGGCCACGGCAACACCGCATTGCTCGATGCATTCGTCGATCGCAAGGACGAGATCACCCTCGTCCCCGCGATGCATGAGCAAGGCGCTTCGCACATGGCCGACGGCTTCTATCGGGCCAGCGGGCAGATCGCCGCAGTCTGTGCTTCCATCGGCCCTGGCGCCACGAACACCCTGACCGGCATCGCTACCGCATTCGCCGACTCGATTCCGCAACTAGTGATCAGTGGTGGCGTACACACCTACATGATGGGCAAGGGCGTGCTGCAGGAGCTGGACCGCCCCCACGGCGACAATTTTCCGCGCATGGCCGAGCCTGTGGTGAAGCGTTGGTGGCAACCGAGCCATGTCGAGCAACTGCCAAGTGTTATGACCCAGGCCTTCAATGTGATGCTTGAAGGTCGTCGTGGCCCGGCGCTGATCAATCTGCCGCAAGACCTACAAGCCGAGTACGCAGAGGTGGCATTGCCTGCCCCGCAGACCCACCGGTCCCATGGCCGCCTGCATGGTGACCCGGCCGACATCGCCCGCGCCGTCGAGCTGTTGTTGTCGGCCGAGCGTCCGGTAATTATGGCTGGTGGCGGCGTGATCGCTGCCAATGCCAGTGCCGAACTCGTCGCGATCGCCGAGCATGTGGGTGCGGCCGTCACGACCTCCTTCATGGGCAAAGGCTCGATTCCCGAAGACCACCCTCTGTATGCCTGGCCATGCGGTGACCTGGGCTCGATCCCAGGCAACGCCATGACCCGGGAAGCAGATGTAATCCTCGCAATCGGTTGCCGCTTCAGCGACCGCATCACCTCGTCCTACCGTCCGGGCGTGACCTTCGATATCCCGAAAACCAAGCTGATTCAGATCGACATCGACGGCTTTGAAATCGGCAAAAACTACCCGGCCGAAGTGGGCATCGTCGGCGACGCGGGGCCGATCCTGGCCGCGCTACTGGCGCAGTTGCGTGCGCATTCCCCTGCTCGCGACTATTCCCAGTCGCAGATGTTCCAGCGGCTGCAAACCCTCAAAGCCAAGTGGGAAGAGCACCTCCATCCGTTGCGTACCTGCAATGAATCACCGATGACTGTGTCTCAGGTGCTGTTCGAAGCGCGCAAGGTACTGCCACGCAACACCATCGTGGTCACTGACTCGAGCAACCCGCAGAACCAGGTATTCAACGAATTCCCGGTGTACGGACCCAAGCAGCACATTACCCCAGGCGGCTTCTCGGGAATCGGATTCGCGGTGCCGGCGGCCATTGGCGCCAAGATGGGTGCTCCGAGTCAGCCAGTGGTGGCTATCTGCGGCGACGGTGCTTTTTTGCAGACAGGCCAGGAACTTGCCACTGCGGTGATGATGGGCGTGCCGGCCATTTTCCTGATCATGAACAACGGCGGTTGGGCGGCCATTCGCAACCTGCAGTTGAACATGTTCGGCGAAGACCGGGAAATGATTACCGATTTCCGCACCCCGGACGGTGCCTCGTGGGAAGCTCACATTGCCGACTTCGCCAAGTCGCTGGGCGCTGCATCGGAACGCGTGACCGACCCACTGCAGATCTGCGCGGCGGTGGAGCGTGCGCTGGCATCGGGCCGTCCATACGTCATTGAGGCAATCACCTCCCTTGAGCGTCCATGGAGCAACATGCACCCGACCGGTTGGTGGGACATCACCGTGCCGGCTTACCTGGGCGACCTGCGTGACGACTACGTCGAAAAGCGCGGTTTCTGATAACGGCTCATTGAGTTGTGCCGCCTTTCGTGGCGGCATGACTCGTCGAGTCAGAAAATTCCCAGGCAGGAGAGGGCCATGTCAGCGAGTAACCAAAAACGTGAACTGCAGTTTTCCGACGAGTTCGTGGAATGCTACCTCGTCGAGAATGTGAAGGACTTTGTCGTGTCTGGCGGGGTTGTCGTGAATCTGGACCACGCGCCCATGCACATTGGTGGGCCGATTCCCAGCGTGGTACCAGGCTGGAAATCCACCTGGTTGTTCAATGCCGTGATTATCGAGGCGAGCCGCGTCGCGATCTTCAGGGTTCGCAGTGAGGTCAATCTCGGGGGCTTGGTGTTGGGTAAGTGGGACTGGTTCGGCAATCGTTTTGCCAAGTTTCCGCGCACCACGCCACTGTACATTTCCCGGTATGACGAAATCGGCAATGTCATGCTTGATCCGTTTGCCTTTGCTAATCAGCGCAAGGAGGTGACTGACCTGCGTGAGTACGGCATTCGCCTCAACTTGTGGTGGGCATCAGCGAATACCGACTGCTACCTGCACAACGAGCATCCGTTCCTTGAAATTCACACTCAGATTCACGGGACAGGGCGCATCCAAAAATTCCTGGAGCGTGATGACTCAACCCTTTACGAACAGATCAGCATGGCGCCGGGTTATACCCATGATCCGTTTACCCATGTGCAGGCCGATGGGAAACCGACCTTTCCGTGGCACCGCTACTGGTCTGACTCGGATGCCATCTGGTTGGCGATCGAGTTTCATCCTATGGCTTGATTCATTTTGCGGCGTTCTTTTCGCGGATAACCAGAGCACCGGACTGTTCGCCCCTACACGGAAATGTAAACCCTTTGTAGGAGCGGCCGGTCGAAAATATCAGCCACGTTACACATTTCAATCCAAGGGATTACCTAGCGCACGCCAAGGGCGGTCGCGCTACTGAAAGCGTTGCGACCTGGGGGAGTGGATCAATGCGCAATAGCGTATCGTAGCTTCCCGGATCCAAGCTACATGGGTATGGTGCTGACAACCTCAGCGGTACGCCCAGACACAATGAGCAACGCCGCAGGAGGCTGTCAAAATCCCAGCTGCATAGTGACTCGAGTGGGGACTGGACGATGAACCGAGCCTCGTCCGGATAACCCTCACCCTGAGCTTCATTCAGCCTGCTGCAATCAGACGGAAAATCCTGACGGGCCGGATTTACGACTCTACATTCCGCTCTCACGAGCCTCGCTCAGACCATATTGGATACAAGCCCATCCGCAGACTGCTGCTGAGAGATCATTGGCTTTCTGGTCATGGTCATGATGACGATAGCCCCAATCACCAACAGCGCTCCTGCGATACCAAACGCCCAGTTATAGCTACCAGTCGCACTGATGACGTAGCCAGTTACCACGGGGGCCAACATGCCGAAAATGTTCCCGCCGACTACCACAAATGCCATTGCCCTACCCACGTCTCCAGAGCTGGGAAGCAGGTCATTGAGCAACGAAAAATTCAGCGATGTGGTAGATGCGATGCCTGCAAGGGTAAGGGAGAAGATCAACGCCAGAAGAGCGATATCGTCTGCGAAGGGAATAAGTAGGATGCAACTGGCGATAAGCATTGTTAGCGCGATGACATTCCGGCGTTTACCGGAGGCGGCGCCGCTACCATTTTTGAGGTACTGATCACTAAGCTTCCCGATGACAATACAAAGTATTACTGCTGTTGCATACGGAATAGCAGTGAAGAGTCCACTCTTGGCAATAGTCAGGTGACGTACTTCTTGAAGGTAGCTTGGCAGCCAGGTCAGGAAAAGATACTGGGTGTAAACGTTGCAGCCTTGGGTGATAGCCAAACCCCAAATGGTGGGGGTCTTCAGCAGCCGCTTGAGCCCGTAGGTCGTTGTGGAGGTGTCTTTTCCTCCGCTCGACGTGCGGGTTTGCACGATGTGCTCGCGTTCGTTGTTTGACAGCCATTTCACTTTTTCAGGTTTGTCATAAAAAAAGCACCAGGCCACCAACCACGCAAATCCGATGGAGCCTGCGATGACGAATGACATGCGCCATCCAAACATAGCGACCAGGGCAGCGAGGACAACAGAACAAATTGCCGGGCCAGCATACGACCCACTATTAAAAATCGCAGTGATCGTGCCGCGTTCAGTGCTTGGTATCCACTCACGAATCACCTTGGCGCCGACAGGATTGCTCACCGACTCACCGGCCCCCATTACCAGTCGCGCGGTTAGCAGGCTGGCGAAGCTTGAGGCTGCGCCGGTGAGTGCTGTCGCCAACGACCAAATGAAAATGCCCATCCCACCTACTCGCTTGACTCCGAATTTGTCGATCAGCAGGCCGACGGGAATCAGGAACAACGCATAGCTCCAGATAAAGGATGAAAACAGGTAGCCCATCCCTATGGACGTCAGGTGAAACTCTTCAGCGATAGGCTTAGCCGCAATGGATAAGGCAATGCGATCCATGTAATTGATCATGGCTAACGAAAACAAGAAGACGGCTATCCAGCCTCTACGGTACGACATGTGATCACCGTTATTGTGATTGTGGTGGTTGCTCAGTCGAGACTTTGGCACTGGAGTTGTGTCGGGCAGACACGCAGGACAAGGTTCACTTTGCTTTGGGTTAAAATGAACTTTATGATGATATAAGTCAATTTGTAATTTTTGAAAATCAGCCTCGGGCGACGACTAGCTCGAAGCCGTCGCTTGGAAATGATTGGGCAGGGAGAGGCGAACGCGACCCATAGGGTCGCGCTAGGCGTCAAGAGAGGGGGGGGAGGACTACTCGAACAGCGTGGGGTTTACTTTGTTGCGGCGGGCTTGTTCCAAATGCTTGCGCATTTGATCCGCCGCACCCAAACGGTCTCCTCGTTCCAGGCAGTCGAGGATCGCAAGATGTTCTTCCGCTTGGCCTTTGCGAGGCGCGCGAGCGCCGGCTTGACGGTACTCCACAAGCCTCCGTAGTTGGTCGAGGCGGCGAACGGTCTGCTGCAGGAAGCGATTACCTGAGCAAGCCGCCAACGTCTCGTGAAACTGTGAGTTTGCCTCGAATAGCTCCTGAGGTGTCATGGTCAGGTAGCCGCCGTTAGCGATGAATTCTTGCTGTCGGCGGCAGGAATTGAGTGTCGCTCGGTCAATCTGGAACGAAGGTGAAAGCAACCCAGAGGGCTCGATGGTGGCGCGGAACGAATAGCTTTCTTCGTAGGCCTCCACTGAGTCGATCATTGGCAGGAGGCGCCATCCCTGGCTCGCACGTTGTTCGACCCATCCCTCCTGTTGAATACGTGAAAGAACCGCCCTCAGGGCGGCTCTGGAGACGTCAAATTGGCGCATAAATTCGATCTCGGTAAACAGCTCGGGAAGCTGTTTACTGAGGCGCAATTCGGCAAATTTCAGGTAAAGCGGATCGTCGCTGCTTTCCATGACTTCCGAGGCAAGGTCAATCAGGTCATCGCTGGAACAGGCTAGAAAAAAACCTCGGTTCCGGTCGTATGTCAGCATGCCTTTTTCGACCAAATACCCCATGGCAAACTTGACCGGAGTCCGTGAAACATTAAGCGTTGCCGCCAGTTGTGATTCGACTAGGTGATGCCCTACATCGAAGCGTTCACGACGTACATGAGAAACAATGTCACGCGCAATGCGTGCTTGCAGAGGGCTTAGAGGCATCGGATCGAGAACCAGAAAGAGCTGACCAT
This sequence comes from Pseudomonas sp. MWU12-2319, assembly GCF_023242525.1. Taxonomy (NCBI): domain Bacteria; kingdom Pseudomonadati; phylum Pseudomonadota; class Gammaproteobacteria; order Pseudomonadales; family Pseudomonadaceae; genus Pseudomonas; species Pseudomonas sp. MWU12-2319. The sequence goes on along the minus strand of NZ_JALJES010000008.1, from coordinate 142,966 downwards.
AGAATTGCCATTTTAGCGTGTCGGCTAGCTCAACGGCAGAGACAATTTTTTTGCCCCTGCCGAGATGTGTGCTGCGTTGACAGTTTACGTTAGCGAACTTGGTAGAAGGGAAAAGCCCCGAACAGAAGCCCGCCGACCAGCAGGCCGAAGCTCGCGAGGATGGCCCATTTCAGTGCAAAACGTTGGTGATCCCCAAGCTCTACCCCGGCTAGCGCAACCAGCAGATAGAGAGAGGGAACCAGCGGGCTGAGCAAGTGTACAGGCTGGCCGACTACCGATGCGCGAGCGATTTCCAGAGGGGTGATGCCGTATTGGGCGGCAGTCTGCGCAATCACTGGCAGTATCCCGAAGTAGAAGGCATCGTTGGACATGAAGAACGTGAAGGGCATGCTAACAAGGGCTGTAAATACCGCCAGGAACGGGCCGAAGCTAGGCGGGATGACATGCAGCAGACTCTTGGCCATGGAGTCCACCATGCCGGTTCCCGAGAGTATCCCAGTAAAAATGCCTGCGGCGAAAATGACAGCCGTAACCGCTAGTACGTTGGAGGCGTGAGCTGCAATGCGTGCTTTTTGCTCCTCGATTTTTGGGTAGTTGAGCATGATGGCAATGGCAAAACCGACCATGAAGAGTATCTGGATTGGCATTGCACCTACTATCAGGCATGCGATCAGAGCCAGAGTCAGGATCAGGTTCGGCCAAAACATCTTAGGGCGACGGTTCCCTTCGCACTCCTCTGCTGAGCCATGACCCAGCGCCATGGAGCCGATGTGAAAGTCATCCAGGTGGATGATGCCAAGCCGTGCACGTTCTTTGCGGCCCAAGATAACGGCGGTAAATACAAGACAGCCGGCCCCGATCAGCATTCCGGGAATCATGGGCAGGAATATCTCCATCGCGTCGACCTGCAGCGCTGCAGCTGCGCGGGCCGTAGGTCCACCCCACGGCGAGATATTCATGATGCCGCTGGCGATGTTGACTAGGCATGTCATGCCCAGCACGCTCATTCCCAGCCTCTGATAGAGCGGCAAGAAGGCTGCGCAGGCAATCATGTAGGTAGTTGAACTATCACCGTCCAGGGAGACCAGCATCGTCAGTACTGCTGTCCCTACCAGAACCTTTAGCGGATCTCCTTTCACCAGCTTCAGGATGAAGCGCACGAGCCCGTCGAAGAGTCCCGCGTCAATCATGATACCGAAGTAGAGAATCGAGAACGTCAGCATCACTCCCGTTGGTGCAAGGGTTTTGACACCATCGAGCATCATGACGCCGAGGCCCACGTAATGACCGCCAATCAGCGCGAAAATGATAGGTATCAGGATCAATGCAATAAGCGCAGATAGGCGCCTTGTCATGATCAGGTACATGAAACAGATGACCATTGAAAAGCCAAGGATTGTCAGCACAGTCGAATTCCCTTTTTTAGACGTATGTCACTCTCATCAGCCACTTGGCTGTTCTGGAACCATGGTTCTCAGGTCGAGGCGGGCTCGACAGAGAGGAGGATGAGGACGGTGCTGGAGCATGGGAGTTTGATCATGATGAACCTCGATTTTCTTATGTTTATTTTTTCTACCGTACCTACCTGGGCGCTACGCCTCGGGAGCGACTGTGTACGGTAGAAATCGTTGGTTGGGGGCGTCCGATGTCAGGGTTGAAATGAGTCGGACGAATCAACATTGACCTATATAATGATAAAGTGCAATATTGCTCTCACAAAAAACGTTACCCGTGCTGCCTGTGAGGATTAGCCAATGCCTAAGTCAAAGGGTCGAACCGTTTTCGCCAACGGCGTCGAGTATCGTGTCAGTGATGTTCGCGGGGTCGTGACCGACCTGGGCGGTGATTACGCTAAGCTGCCTTACAGCTTGCGAATTCTCGCCGAGAACGTTTTGCGCGGTGAGTCGGATCCGGAAGCCGCACTTAAAGTGATCTGTGCCCGTTCAAAAGAGTTCGACATCCCGTTTCGCCCGGCTCGGGTTGTGCTTCAGGATTTGCTCGGTACTCCAGCGCTTGTAGACCTTGCTGGATTAAGAGACGCCGTTGCAGCAAATGGCGGCAACCCGCGCTTGGTCAATCCCGTCACTCCAACCCATCTGGTGGTGGATCACTCACTCAATGTTGAGCGCTGGGGTAACGCAAGCGCTCTTGCTGACAACGAAGCGATCGAACGTGAGCGTAATGCGGAGCGATTCCAATTTTTGGACTGGTGCAACAAAGCATTCAGCAATCTTTCGATTATTCCTTCTGGTAAAGGCATCCTTCACCAGATCAACCTCGAGCGTCTGACTACTGTCGTGGGCACTCAGCGTTGTTGCGATGAGCTGTGGGCATTCCCTGACACTCTGGTAGGCACTGACAGCCACACCACCATGATCAATGCCATCGGTGTACTGGGCTGGGGCGTCGGAGGTATCGAAGCCGAAGCCGCGATGCTGGGTAAATCACTGATGCTGCGTTTGCCTGAAATCGTTGGGGTGTGCCTGGAAGGCACCTTGCCTCAGGGCTATCTCGCTACCGATATCGCGCTGGCATTGACTGAGCAGCTTCGTAAAACGGGTGTTATCGGCTCCTTCCTGGAGTTCTTCGGCCCGGGCGTGCCACAGCTGTCGCTGGCAGACCGTGGAACCTTGTCGAACATGGCACCGGAATTCGGTGCGACAGCGGCGATGTTCGCTATTGATGATCGCACGCTGCACTATCTCCGAATGACGGGGCGTGGTGGTCAGATCTCGGGCCTGACGGAAGCGTACGCACGCGCACAAGGTCTCTGGCATGACAGTCTTGCCGATGCTGAATACAACCGTGTCGTGACACTTGATCTCAGTTCTGTTGCGCGATCAATTGCAGGGCCTAAGCAGCCACACCAGCGCATTGTGTTGGGACATAAGGCCCCTGCTACCAATCTTCCTACCGGCTTGGACAATGGCTCGGTAGTTCTCGCGGCCATTACCAGTTGCACTAATACTTCCAACCCCCGTGGAGTTATCGCTGCGGGCCTGGTGGCGCGAAACGCACTTAGGCGTGGACTGAAGAGAGCCGCGTGGGTGAAAACCTCGTTTGCTCCTGGCTCCAGGGTGGTGTCTGACTATCTTGAACGGTCAGGCCTCAATGAAGATCTGGACGCTTTAGGTTTCAACCTGGTTGGCTACGGCTGCACCACCTGTAATGGTATGTCCGGCCCGCTGCTCAGTACCGAAATCGAGGACGAAATTCGTGCTCGCAAGCTAGAGACCGTGGCTGCGACGTCGGGCAATCGTAACTTTGAAGGCCGAGTCCACCCACTGGCGCGCGAGGTTTTCATCATGTCGCCGCCTTTGATCGTGGCCTATGCGATTGCCGGCACATATCTGATTGACCCAGAAAAAGATGCCTTGGGTCTCGATGACAAAGGGATACCGGTCTATCTGCATGAGTTGTGGCCGAGCGATGAAGAGCTGACCCGCATCGAAGCGGATAACCTGACAGCCGATTTGTTCGACAAGGCGTACGAGGATGTTCCGCGTGAAGCGGGCTTGATAGCTAGCGATCTGCGCGTGGGCGTTAGCGACCAATATGCCTGGCAAGCGAGCAGCACCTACATCCGTAAACCTCCCTACTGGAGCGATGCGGTAACGGCTACCGACACTCGCAAAGACTTGAGCAACATGCGTGTGTTGGTCATGCTGTCGGACAACATCACCACCGACCACATCTCGCCGTCTGGCGCGATTCTTCCTGAAAGCGATGCGGGTCAGTACCTGCAATCGCACGGAATCACCGTGCCAGAGTTCAACTCCTATGGCACGCGTCGCGGCAACCATGAAGCAGCTCAGCGTGCGACCTTCGCAAGCCCTCGTCTGAAAAACGAATTGCTTGAAGATGGTCGTGAGGGGCCGTGGACTTTGCTTCTGCCCGAGAAGGAAGTCACCACGATTTTCCAGGCCGCCGAGATTTATGCGAAGCGTAAGCAGTCGCTGATTGTCGTTGCCGGCAAGGAGTACGGAAGCGGTTCCTCGCGCGATTGGGCTGCTAAAGGCCCCCGTCTTCTAGGTGTTCGTGTAGTCGTGGCTGAAAGTTTCGAACGCATCCATCGCACCAATCTTGCGGGCCTCGGCATCCTTCCTTTGCAATTCGAGGAAGGCGTCTCTCGCCAGAGCCTAGGCCTGACTGGGCGTGAAACATTTAGCGTTGAGGGGATCTCCGATAACTTCGAGCCAGGCGCAAAAATCACGTTGGTCATCGAGCGTGAGACGGGTGAGAAGGCGCGCGTCACAGTCGTGAGTCGTTTGGACACCTTTGAAGATGTTCGTTACTTCCGCAGCGGTGGCCTGCTGCCACAGCTTCTTATCGAAAGCATGAAGAACGCATCTGTTAACTGATGCGACGCTGATCCGTTGTAGGAGAAACCCAATGACTCAAAGACGTATTCCTGCCGTTTACATGCGTGGTGGTTCCAGCAAGGGCGTATTCTTCCTTGACGAAAACTTGCCTGCAGCAGGTACAGAGCGCGATGCAATCTTGCTGCGTGTGATCGGAAGTCCCGATGTATACGGCAAGCAGATTGACGGTATGGGAGGCGCCACTTCCAGTACCAGTAAGGTCGTGATCATCGGAAAGTCGAGCCGTGATGACTGCGACGTGGATTACCTGTTCGGGGCGCCGGCGATCGAGACCCCTGTGATCGACTGGTCAGGTAACTGCGGGAATCTGAGCTCAGCGGTTGGGCCTTATGCGATCTCTGAAGGCTTGGTGGACGCACCGCACGAAGGTACGGCAGTTGTTCGCATCTGGCAGGCCAACATTCAGAAGCGGATCATCGCCCACGTTCCAATGCGTAATGGTGAGGTTCAGGAGGAGGGTGACTTCGTGCTCGATGGAGTCGCTTTTCCAGCAGCCGAAGTCGTCCTGGAGTTTCTGAACCCCGGTGGTTCAGACGGAAGCATTCTGCCGACCGGAAATGCCATTGACGAGTTGGATATTCCAGGCGTCGGCAATCTTCCAGTGACACTGCTGAATGCTGGTAACCCGACCATCTTTGTCGAGGCAGATAAGGTGGGTCTGAAGGGCACCGAAACCCAAGACCAAGTTAACGGCGATGTGCAATTGCTTACGCGGCTTGAGACCATTCGCGCTCATTGCACGGTAGTCATGGGGCTGGCTGATAGTGCGGAGGAGGCTACGCGTTTACGTCCTCACACTCCGAAGCTTTGCATGGTAGCCAAGCCTCAGGCCTATCAGGCTGCGGGCGGCAAACAGGTTGAGCCGGGTGACATTGATGTGATCGCTCGAATTCTTTCGATGGGCAAGCTTCATCATGCGATTACAGGTACCGGCGCTGTGGCTGTGGCGGTCGCCGCTGCGCTGGATGGCACGTTGGTCAATCAAATTGTCGGTGACATCGGAGACCGGCAGGTACGGATGGGACACACCGCAGGTAGCGTCGCTGTAGGTGCAAAAACCATCTTGGAAAATGGTGCATGGACAGTTGAAAAAGCAGTCATGAGCCGTAGTGCTCGTCGACTGATGGAAGGCTGGATACGTATCCCCGAAGTGGTGTGATTTTGCCTGTGTCGTGCCGAGCCAAACTCGGCATGAGCACATCTGAATTCAATAATAAAAACAAAGGAGAGTCACACCATGAGTTCATCCGATTTCCCTGGTCACCTCATGCCTCGCCGTCGATTCGTTCAACTCTCCGCTATTGCGGCAGGAGGGATCATGGCAGGAAACTTCAATATTCCTGCAAGCGCAGCTTCTACGAGTGATGAAGAAAAAATGGTTAATAACAAGGCCGCTCAGACGCCTCGATTTGCCTATGTCGGATCTCGGACAACCAAAGAGCGTAACGCACGCGGTGCAGGTATCACTGTTTACCGGTATGCCCAAGAGACCGGAGCCTGTACGCTGGTTCAAACGCTTGATGATTTGGCTAATCCCTCATTTCTAACATTTGATCATTCCCAGACTCATCTTTACTGCGTTCACGGTGATCTGAGTGAGGTCAGTGCTTTCTCTATCGATTCAAAGTCTGGTGAGCTAACCAAGCTCAATACCGTCGGTACCCAGGGCAAGAATCCTGTTCACCTTAGTGTTGATCCCACCAGTAAATTTTTGGCAGTCGCCAACTACGCGACGGGCAGCTTTGCTTTGTTTCCTATTCTGGATGACGGCAGCTTGGAGGCTTTATCTCACGTCGAGCCGCTTCCGGGTGAGGCTGGGCCTCACAAGGTCGAGCAAAGCAGTTCTCACCCCCACATGATTCCGTTTGATCCATCAGGTCGTTTCCTGGTGATGCCCGATAAAGGTCTCGATAGGATTTTTGTTTATCGCGTTCGAAACAACAACGCGAGGCTTGATGCAACGCAAGTCAGCGTGGTTAAGACGAGAGAGGGATCAGGTCCGCGTCATATCGTCTTCACGCCTGATACCCGGTACGCCTATGTCGTCAATGAGCTCGATAGCAGTGTGACGGGTTACGTCTACGAGGCAGATCAAGGGTCGTTGATCGCCAAGGAAATTCTGCCCACATTGCCAGCCACCTTCACAGGAAACAGCCGGGCAGCGGCCATTGTCATGGCGCCTTCTGGCAAATATTTGTACGTGTCGAATCGTGGTCACGACAGCGTGGCTACCTTTGCGCTCGATGAAAGTGGCGCGTTTTCGGCCAAGGGACACATACCATCACAAGGGAGTAAACCACGCTTCATGAATTTGACCCCCGATGGTGCTCGTCTTTTTGTTGCCAACGAAGAGAGCGACAACATCATCGCTTTTGACGTTGACCGCCATTCGGGTGGCCTTACCGCGAATGGCCAGGTGATTAAAACCGGCAGCCCGGTTTGTATGATTTTCAAAACGACCTGACCGGTTGATTAGCCGAGGCCGGGAGTGCTTACCTTGATCGAACTCTTAAACTCATCGGTGTTTTGGCTAGCTGTAGCGCAAATCATCGCCATCGACATTTTGCTAGGGGGAGACAATGCCGTTGTGATTGCATTGGCGTGCCGCAAGCTCCCGGAGTCTCAGCGTAATCGCGCCATTATAGGTGGCGCGCTGTGCGCCATAGTGCTCCGCATTGTGATGATTTTCTTTGCGCTGCAATTGTTGGAGTTACCGTATCTCAAGATCATCGGTGCAGCACTGCTTCTCTTGATCGGCATCAAGCTGCTTGTTCCAGAGAAGGAGGATGCGCATGACAATCTCACGGCCAGCCCGCGGCTATGGGGCGCAATCAAAACGATCATTGTCGCTGATGCGGTCATGAGCCTGGATAACGTCGTTGCGGTCGCGGGCGCCTCTAATGGAAGCCTGGAGCTGGTGATTTTCGGCATCGTCATCAGCATTCCAATCATCATTTGGGGCAGCAAGCTGGTGCTTCACTTTATGGATCGGTTTCCGTTGGTCATCACGCTTGGAGCGGCATTGCTCGGTTGGATCGCCGCAAGCATGGCTGTCGATGACATAAGCCTGCCCAGTCTCCCGTCGTGGTCGCACTACATAGCTGGATTGGTCGGCACGATGTTGGTCTTGGCTGTTGGAAAATTTGTGAGGCGTCGTCAGGAAATTGATTGCATTGCATCTCCAAAATCTGAAAGAGGTGAGCAGCTGTGAAGTTCGACATTGACGCTGTGTGTAAAGATTTGGCCCCCTTTGGCGAGCTTCGGGTAGCCATCAATCTGGGTAACCAAGTCCTGGCGCAGCGCGATGAAAGTACTGGGAGCTTGGGAGGGGTATCAGTAGCACTGGCGAACGCGTTGGCTGTGGAGTTGGGGCTCGTTATTAGTCTGACTCCCTACGATGCCGCTGGGAAGGTGTTTACTGCATTGGGAGAGGGGCTCTGGGACTTGGCGTTTCTGGCTATCGAGCCAGTACGTGCGGAGAAGATCGCCTTCTCAACTCCCTATGTGAGTATCGATGGCACCTACCTCGTACGAAAGGAAAGTCCGTTCCAAAGTGCGTCTGATCTGGATGCTCAAGGTCACAGGATTTCAGTAGGTCGTGGAGCCGCGTACGACCTGTACCTCTCACGCACCCTGCAGCAAGCTGAACTCGTTAGAGTTGAGACCTCGGCGAATGCTGTTGACGGCTTTCTTGAGCTGCAGTTGGATGCGGCAGCGGGGGTTCGACAGCCATTGGAGCGATTTGCAAAGTCTGCTCTAGGAGTAAGAGTGCTGGCAGACAATTTCACAGAAATTCGCCAGGCAATGGCTGTCCCGAAGACGCAGAAAATCGCAGCTGAATATATTCAGGACTTTATCAGTCGACGCTTACGAAGTGGTTTCGTGGCCAAAGCTCTCGCGGATAGCGGCCAAAGTGATGCGCGAGTCGCACTACCAATTGTCCCCGAAGCTCCCATTTCATGAGCAGGCATTATCTACGTGATGGGTATGCATTTTCGATATGAGAGGTCGTGGTAGCAAGTCATGGACGAGGCAAGCGTTGATCGACAGGAAGCGTCGTGCCCGTTCTTGAATGGTTGCAGGCAGCTCGTGCTGATCTGCTGGCGACTGTCGATTATGTCTCCGACGACAATCCCGACGCTGTCCAACGTCTGAAAGACGATATTGAGGCCAAGGCGGCAAAGCTGCCGGAGCATCTCGATGAGGACTTGACGTCTCAGTCTGTGGAGCGCGAAGAGGCCCGGGAAAGCTTCAAGCAAGAGGCGCTCGCGTCATGGAAGGCCTACCAGGACACGGGCCGGCATTTGACCGGGGCCGAGGTCCGTGACAGGCTGAAATCCTGGGGCACCATGGAAGAGTATGAGCTTCCCTCGTACCACGAGTGATTGTCGCGGCGGGGGCTGGTGAAGGGCTGGAGAGTTGCCGTCGTTTACGGGTGGAAATGCTCCGCTCGATACCGCTACCCAGTACACTCACGGTTTTTTTGATCAGCAACTGCGATGGTCAAAAGCAAGCCCGAGGGCTTGAAGGTTTTCCTACCTTGTCATGTCCCGAGGCTGCTCGGAGGAAGAGGATACACCTAGAGGTAGAAAAATTTTCGGACTAAAACTTTTCCTTTATTTTCAGTGACAAAGGGAAAGGTTCGATTCCGGCTTCGGCACCATCTTTGCTTTTCAGGGCATCCGACGAGATCTCTGAAACCCTTATAAAACCTGCCTTGCGCAGGTTTTTTGTTTTCAAGATCTTTCGTGGATCTTCACCCCAACCCCACATTTTTAGTACATTTTTTAGTACATCCTGAGTTCGATTTTTGGGTGATGTACTAAATGCCGCTCACAGACACCGCCGTCAGGCAGGCAAAGCCTGAAGACAAAGGATACAGCCTCAGCGACAGCGCCGGACTTTCATTGTTCGTGGCGACTAATGGCTCGAAGGCCTGGCACTTCCGCTTCAAGTGGCAAGAACAGCAGCCGCGCATATCCTTGGGTATCTACCCCGACATCTCCCTGAAAGACGCTCGCACACGGCGGAATCAGGCACGAACGATTACCTTTCCAGACGCTTCTGATCCGGTAGCGGAGCAGGTGCAGTTGTGGGATTGATAACAGTTATTAAATTGGCTACTCTGGATGTGGGGCTACCTGGAGGATAAAACATGATTAGTGCCGAGTTGGGAAAACCGCTTGAGAACTATGTGACGCAGCTCATCGAGTCTGGTCGCTACGGCTCGAAAAGCGAAGTGCTACGCGAAGGTGTACGGCTGGTTCAGGATCGGGAAACCCGCCTGGCCGCGCTGGACGCTTCCATTGCTCGTGGTATGGGCGACATCGACGCGGGTCGCATCAAGCCTGCGGAAGAGGTGTTCGACCGACTGGCTGCAAAATACGCAGAGATGGCTGATAAGACTGCATGATCGTTCAGCTAACAGACGAAGCGGAAGGTGATCTCGAGCGCATTGGTGATTACATTGCTCAAGACAATCCGTTACGTGCGTTGTCCTTCATTAACGAGCTACGCGATAAATGTCTAAGCCTGGCGGACATGCACCAAGCATTCCCGCTGGTGCCACGCTACGGTATCCGGCGTCGGGTTCATGAAAACTATGCCATTTTCTATCGAGTAGAGGCCAACCGTGTCGTGGTCGTTCACATCCTGCACGGCGCGATGGATTACGCGGCGATCTTGCTGGACACATAGCTCCCTGAGCAAAGAGTAACGACAAGGTGCAACCTTGTAGTGCCGGATTATTAGCCCCGCCTTGTGCGGGGTTCGTTGTTTCTGGAGTTCGCAAAAATGAAACCCACTTTCCGTGTCGTCGCTGACGGTGCCGACATTACCGCGCTGATCAACGACCGCTTGCTGTTGCTCCGAACGCTGGACAAGCCCGGCATGGAATCGGACGAATTCGAGCTGCGTATCGATGATCGAGACCGCGCCGCATACAGAGCAGGTCCATTCTGAAGTCCACAGCACTCGTGATCTGGTGTTGGCTGATTTAGGCAGTGTGGCCCTTCGTAAACTGGGCGTGCCGCGCCGGCACCTGATTGATACCGAGAAGGACCAGTATCCGGCAACACGTCAGTGGGCCGCCGCGATCCATACCCAATGCCCTGACATACAGGGTTTGTCCTGGGTCTCACGGCAGGCCGATTCGGCCCGAGCCGTTATGTTGTTTGGCGACCGTGTACCAGATGGAGCCCTCCGCCAGCAGGGAGAGCCTCGCAGTTTGATACAGGACGAAGATGCCTACGCTGAGGTGTTGGCGTTGTATCCATGGTACGGACGAGGCGGTGCGGGCGTCGGCGAAGAGCTGTGTGAAGAAGCTCCCGCGTAGCAAGCGTGATTTGATTTACAACGTGATGTGGGAATCGCGAATACCGCCATGCGTAGGACTAGCCCACTGCCCGATAAAGTCGCCAACTCTGCGCTCAATGTCACTCTCAACTGTCCGCAGCCGCAGAATAGGAATGCCACTTCTAGCCAAAATCTCATTTTTCATGGCGTCCCGAGCTGCCTGCACGGGTCGGTCGTGGTACCCGCCATCAACCTCGATCACCCCTATAGGTTTCTTGCCCACTTTGAAATAGATCACGAAATCGCAACTGGCGCGCCTCATGAACGCCCGCTGGGGCTCCGTCCAGTCGAGGCTACCCGGCGATGCAAGCTTATCCAGCTGGATCTGTGTGTGGTACTTCAATGCCTGGCACGCCGGGGCTGACAGCGCTTCGCGCAGCAACTGTGCCACGATCTGCTCGGACTTGTAGCGTGAGTCCTCGGGCCGCAGGCGGGCGTCCAAGCGTGCCAGAGACTGGTCGTACTCGCGGTACAGCAAGTCGAATGCCGACACCACCGGCGCGCGTACGATCTGCTCGTCCTGCGCGTAATAGCTGATGTAGCGGATCAGCGCGGCGATGTGGCCGTTGTTATCGAACACTTCGTCGCCGGTCACCAGGGTGAAGCGATGTTTGGCCCGCGAAACTGCCACGTTGATCATGCGTGGATCATCGACGAAATCCAGGCGTTGCCGCTCCTGGTTGTAGCGCTTCTTGTCCAGCACGGTGGAGAAGACGATCTCGTCGCATTCGCGCCCCTGAAACTTGTGCACGGTGTCCTTGATGAAATCCGTCGGCAAGTGCATGTCGGAAAGGTTGACTTGCGCCCGGAACGGGGCGATGTAACCGCGGCCTTCGCCGTCCATTCCGACAGGCTGCCCCTCGTCCTCAAGCACCTTCAGCAGGGAGTCCAATTCCCGAAGGTTGGTGTTCTTCCTGGCGTGGTTGCCCTTGGCTGTCACCACCAGGCGCAGAGGGGCTTCGCCCTTGTCCTCGGTCATCGGCACCAGTGCGTTGTCGTAGAACTGCTGGTTGCAGAACTGGATGATCCTGGGGTGGCAGCGATAATGTTCTTTCAGCAGGGTTCTGGGCAGCGCGTCCTGGAACACGGCAATACACGAATCCAGCAGGCTGTAGTGCTCGCAATCGTAGACCTCGGCGGGCGCTTGAAGCCCCAGTGCCACAGGGATATGCGGCAACTGGCGGTTGTCTCCAACGACGATCAGGTTCTTTGCGCAGCCCAGTGGCAGGATGCCCGGCACGATGTCCTGCAAAGAGGCTTCATCGATGATCACGTAGTCGAGGACCGCTCCTTGCGCGATCGAATTGACGATGGAGTGCGTGCCGCTGCCCAGGATAGGGAAGCGCTGCACGAAGGCATCGAAATGCCGGCAGTAAGTTTTGACATCAAAGCTGTCCGACGGTGGTACCTGAAGTTGCAGATGTTGCTTCAGATGGTGCATCGATGCTGTTGTCAGTTCTTTCAGCAGGGCCGTGAAATTCGCGCGTGCCAACGATTCACGGCACGCCTGCAGCTCCGCTTCCTTGTCCCGTAGCGACTTGTCGTAGTAATGCATCTGCAGTGCATGGAAAACGGCCATGCGCGCCTCTCTCTCGGCGAATGGCTTGGTGCGAAAGATTCTGAATTTGAACAGAAGCTCGATGCGGTCTTTGAGATGAATGCGCTGCTCGCCGAGGTACGCCAGATAGGCCATGAGGTCCGCAGTCTTGCGCGGTGTCAGGCCGTACTTGTCGAGCGAGCTTGTGGCGTGCACATCGCTTTCTGCCTGCCACTGCTGCAGGTAGCGCCGCTCGATGACCAGCTCGTCCAGCTCGATTTGCAGTTGTGCCGCCCTGTTGTGGTCTTGCAGGTGCTGCTTCAAGCGGGTCAGCAAGGCCTGGATCTCATCTAGGGACGGTGCCGACTCGGGCGCGCTTGATGGCCACGCAGGCAGGTCGGCGAAGAAGGCCTCACGTTTGTCATGGTTGCCAAGCCTGGCGACCAAGTGGCCCAGGCCGTATTTCTCCAGCTTTTCGTAGACGTTTTCCACGGCAGCATTGTTGTTGGATAGCACCGCTACCGTCTGCCCACGTAACAGAATATTGGCGAGGATGTTGAGGATCGTTTGGGTCTTGCCGGTCCCTGGTGGACCTTCGATCACACTGATTTGCGCGCTGAACGCCCGCTCGACCGCCTGAAGCTGACTCTCGTTAAGCCCGAACGGATAGATGAGCCCCTGACCCGGCGCCAGCGTGCCGTTGCGCCCCGTACAATAGGCTTGCAAGGCAGTGCCAGCGATGGCGGGCAGTTTTCCGAGCTGGCGCACTACATTATCGGCAATTTCACGATTGGTCTTCGACTCAGCGTGATCCTTTCGGGCATTCGCCACGGTAGTGAAATAGCGGAAGACCGGCGTTTCCTTCATTGATGTCGGGGCGGTAAAACCGATACCGTCCATCTTGTAGATATAGGGCTTTTCGGCGTCCGGGTAGTGCACGACGGCATATCGCTCGCCGTAAATCATAGCTTTGGCAATAGGCGTGACGATCTTGCTGCCGGACTTGTGCAGCAATACATTGGTCAACTCGCGGGTGGGCGAGACCTGGCAGTTACTGAGCGGGCGGGTGTATTTTTTCTTGGAGGGGAAGTGACACGTCAGTTCCAGGGCTTCGTACTTGTGGCTCCAGCGAATCGACCAGTCGCTGATCTTTGCGGTCTTGTCCTCACCATCCACCTGAATCGAAGCCATGTTCCTTATCCCTGTGCGCATGACATCCGGCTTCGCCTCGCGCCGAATGCTACTTTTCCTAAGAAGAGTCATATTGCCATCATTGCGTGCTGGGTCGATAGCCGGTTCACGCGTTTAGTCATCTTCCGTGCTTCCGGCCGAGAGCAGCCCATCTGCATCAGGCAGAAAACGGCCAAAAGCGGACACGCTTACAGCGCTAGAGCCTCCTCGGCAATGTCATGGGCAAAGTCTTTGTCTCATGGTGTTGGGTCTTCGCTTGAGTCATTCGCGGCCTGCCGCGTCGAGGAAATCCTGATGGGCCAGGATGATGGTGAACCGAGCCGCTGAAAGGCGAGAGTGTAGAGCGCTGGTTTTTTTCGTTCCGTCGAATGATGCGCAAAGAGTGGGGGGCAATTCAGTTATTCGATGGCTTCATACGGCAGCCCGACATAGTTTTCCGCAATCGTCTTGCGTCCGGCGGCCGAGCCGGTGAAGTAATCGAGTTCGCTCTTCTGGATACGCTGGCTGAAGGTATCGGTATCAGGAAAACGGTGGAGGATCGAGGTCATCCACCAGGAGAAGCGTTCGGCTTTCCAGACCCGACGCAGGCAGATTTGCGAGTATTTCTCCAGCAAGTCGGTGCGACCCTCGCGATAAACCTTGAGCAGGATCCGGTACAGCGTGCTGACATCGCTCGCCGCCAGGTTCAAGCCTTTGGCGCCGGTGGGCGGAACGATATGGGCCGCATCGCCGAGCAGGAACAGTCGACCATATTGCATGGGCTCGACGACAAAGCTGCGCAACGGCGCGATGCTCTTTTCAATCGAGGGGCCCGTGACCAATTGCTCGGCGATAGCGCTTGGCAAACGGCGCTTGAGCTCTTCCCAGAAACGTTCGTCCGACCAGTCCTCGACCTTTTCCTCGGCGCCCACTTGCACGTAATAACGGGTGCGCGTCGGCGAGCGCATGCTGCACAAGGCGAAGCCTCGCTCATGGTTGGAGTAGATCAGTTCATGGCTGACCGGCGGGGTGTCGGCCAGGATTCCCAACCAGCCAAAGGGGTAGACCCGTTCAAAAATCTTCAGCGTCTCTGCCGGTATCGATTGTCGGGATACACCGTGAAAGCCGTCGCAGCCGGCAATGTAATCGCAGTCCAGGCGCACGGTCTCGCCGTGATGTTCGAAGGTCACGTAAGGATTGTCGCTCTGCATGCCGTGGGGCTGCACATTCTCGGCCTCGTAAAGAGTCGTTGCGCCCACGGCGGCACGTGCGTCCATCAAGTCACGGGTGACTTCGGTCTGACCGTAGACCATGACCGTTCTGCCCTCGGTCAGTGCCTTGAGGTCGATGCGTTCACAGCGTCCGTCGAAGGCCAGTTCGAAGCCGTCATGCACCAGGCCTTCGGCATCCATGCGCGCGCTGACACCAGCTTCGCGCAACAGATCGACCATGCCTTGTTCCAGCACGCCGGCGCGAATTCGCGAGAGGATGTATTCGGGATTCTTGCGTTCGACGATGACGTTGTCGATGCCGGCACGATGCAGCAGTTGACCGAGCAAAAGGCCGGAGGGGCCGCAGCCGATGATAGCGACTTGGGTTTTCATGGAGGGTAGTCCTGTCTGGTACCGCTGAAGGCGTTGGGCCTTGTCGGGCACTGTTGTTTTTGTCTCCTGTATTTTTAGTGGCTAAAGTGCGGATATGAAGGCAATATCCGATGCATTCCATGGACTTTTCGTGGGTCGTTGTGGAGGGGAGGTAGATGTCGAAATCATCCGCTGTGCCTGTTCCGGTGTTCAAGCTCTACGGCGAGACCGGCGCCTGGCCGACCCCTGACTTGATCCATTGCGAGTCGATCCCCGAGCGCAGCAAACTGCATGGCTGGGAAATCAAACCCCACCGGCACAGCGACCTGGTGCAGCTGCTCTACGTGCAGGCAGGGCAGGCGACACTGAAGGTCGAAGACGAGATCCACCACATCGATTCCGCTGCGCTGCAAGTCGTGCCGGCGCTGTGTGTGCACACCTTCAAGTTCTCCGAGGATATCCAAGGCCACGTACTCAGCCTGGCACAGCCCCTGGCCGAACAGCTCGGCGCTTCGCTCAACAGTCCGGTATTGACCACGGCGGCCTGTTACCCGATCGGCGCCGCGCATTCGTATCTGGACACGCTGTTTTCAGCCATCACCCGGGAATACGGTGAACACCAGCCCGGCCGTGATCCCATGCTGCAATCGTTGATCACGGTACTGTCCATCTGGCTCAGTCGCCGCAGTCTGGAGCGCACGCCGCCGGACGCCTTGCCGCTTGAACGGGGCCGAGAGCATTTGCAGATGTTCACCCGGACACTGGAACTGCGCTTTCGCGAGCATCTACCCATCGAGCACTATGCGACGACGCTGGGGATCAGCACGGCTCACCTCAATGCCTTGTGCCGACGCCTCTGCGGGCAATCGGCATTGCAGATGATCAACCAGCGGCTGCTGCTGGAAGCCAAGCGCGATCTGGTCTACACCGCCATGACCATCAACCAGGTGTCGGACAGCCTGGGCTTTTCCGAACCGGCCTACTTCTCGCGCTTTTTCAAGCGCGGCACGGGGCAGTCACCGAAACAATTCCGCATCCAGCGTTAGCGGATGCCAGATCTCGAAGGCGGCGTGTGGAGGTGTTGCGCGAAGTAGGGCTGGAATATCGCGAGGATCATTATCCATAACCATTTGGATATGGATGAAGTTGGTTTTTTCAGTTTTGGCGGGGGCACTATCAAAGGAGACTGAGGGACAGACTGCTATCCAAGCAGCTCTTACCTCTAACAATAAGGAGCCCGACATGTCTGATGCGGACAACAGCCGCTTCGTCATTCGTGACCGCAATTGGCACCCCAAAGCCCTGACGCCTGACTACAAGACCTCGATCCTGCGTTCCCCGCGCCAGGCCCTGGTGAGCATTCCCCAGTCCCTGTCGGAAACCAGCGGCCCGGATTTCTCCCATTTGAAGATGGGCGTGCACGATAATGATCTGCTGTTGAACTTCAACCAGGGCGGCCTGCCCATCGGCGAGCGCATCATCGTCGCCGGTCGCGTCTGTGACCAGTACGGCAAGCCGGTCCCGCATACCCTGGTGGAGATGTGGCAAGCCAATGCCGGTGGTCGCTACCGACACAAGAAAGACAGCTACCTGGCGCCCATCGACCCGAATTTCGGTGGCGTTGGCCGGGCCCTGACCGACCGTGACGGTCATTACAGTTTCCGCACGGTCAAACCCGGTCCCTACCCGTGGCGCAACGGTCCCAACGACTGGCGTCCGGCGCATATCCACTTCTCCATCAGCGGCCCGTCGATTGCCACGCGCTTGATCACCCAGCTGTATTTCGAAGGCGATCCGCTTATCCCCATGTGCCCGATCGTCAAGTCGATCGCCAATCCGGAAGCGGTGCAGAGCCTGATCGCCAGGCTCGATATGAGCCTGGCCAATCCCATGGATTGCCTGGCTTATCGCTTTGATATCGTTCTGCGCGGCCAGCGCAAGACCCACTTCGAAAACCGCTGAGGAGGCACGCACATGCCCGTTCAACTTCTGCCTGAAACCCCTTCGCAAACCGCCGGGCCTTATGTGCATATCGGCCTGGCGCTGGAGGCTGCCGGCAACCCGCCCCGCGAGCAGGAAATCTGGAACGAGATGGCCAAACCCGGTGCGCCGGGCGAGCATATTCTGCTGATGGGGCACGTCTACGACGGCAATGGCCATCTGATTCGCGATTCGTTCCTGGAGTTCTGGCAGGCCAACCACAAAGGCGTCTATGACAGCGATTACAACCTGGAAAAGCCCTTCAACAGCTTTGGCCGCACCGCGACCACGGATGTCGGCGAGTGGACGCTGAACACCATCAAGCCCGGCACGTTGAACAACGCCGCGGGGGTACCCATGGCGGCCCATATCAACGTTTCGCTGTTTGCCCGGGGCATCAATATCCACTTGCAGACCCGCCTGTACTTCGACGACGAGGCCCAGGCCAATGCGCTTGATCCGGTATTGAATCTGATCGAACAGCCGCAACGCCGTGAAACCCTGATTGCCAGGCGTTGCACGGTCGACGGCAAGCTGGCCTATCGTTTCGACATTCATGTCCAAGGCGAGGCGGAAACGGTGTTCTTCGACTTCTAAGGTTGTGGCTTGCGTGCAGTTGCAGGGCGCTTGCCGATACAAGCGACCCGATAATAATAAGAAGAAGGAAATGTCTGTATGTCGTTATTAGCCCCTGTGCCTGTGGCGGGCACGCTTGATGTTCAGTTGTTGATCAACACCAAGCCACTGTCCAGCTATCAATGGCGGGTGGTGCTCCTGTGTTTCCTGATCGTCTTTCTCGACGGCCTGGACACCGCGGCCATGGGCTTTATCGCCCCGGCCTTGAGCCAGGACTGGGGCATCGATCGCGCCAGCCTGGGGCCGGTGATGAGTGCCGCGCTGATCGGCATGGTCTTCGGTGCCCTGGGTTCCGGCCCCCTGGCCGACCGTTTCGGGCGCAAGGGGGTGCTGGTGGTGGCGGTGTTTCTGTTTGGCGTGTTCAGTCTACTGTCGGCCTACAGCAGCAATATCGACCAACTCCTGGCCCTGCGTCTGTTGACCGGCCTGGGCCTGGGGGCGGCAATGCCCAATGCCACCACGCTGCTCTCCGAATACACCCCCGAGCGGCTCAAGTCGTTGCTGGTGACCAGCATGTTCTGCGGTTTCAATCTGGGCATGGCCTGTGGTGGGTTCGTCTCGGCGAAGCTGATTCCGCTGCTGGGTTGGCACAGCCTGCTGATGCTCGGCGGGATCCTGCCCCTGGTGCTGGCCGTGGTGCTGTTGTTCCGGTTGCCGGAGTCGGCACGCTTCCTGGTGGTGCGCAATCGTGGCGTGGAGCGGATTCGTCAGGTGCTGGCACCGATTGCGCCGCTGGAGGTCGCGGCGGCCACCGGCTTCAGCGTGCCGGAACAGACGGTGGTGCAGAGCCGCAACGTGCTGAAGGTGATTTTCTCCGGGGCTTATAGCGCCGGTACCTTGCTGCTGTGGCTGACCTATTTCATGGGTTTGGTGATCGTCTACCTGTTGACCAGTTGGTTGCCGACCCTGATGCGTGACAGCGGCGCGAGCATGGAGCAGTCGGCCTTTATCGGCGCGCTGTTCCAATTCGGCGGTGTGCTCAGTGCGGTGGGTGTGGGCTGGGCGATGGATAAATTCAACCCGCACAAGGTCATTGGCATTGCTTACTTGTTGGCCGGCGTCTTCGCCTGGCTGGTGGGGCAGAGCCTGGGCCATGTCAGTGTATTGGCCGCCTTGGTGCTGTTGGCCGGCATGTGCATCAACGGCGCGCAATCGGCGATGCCATCGCTGGCCGCGCGTTTTTACCCCACCCAGGGTCGCGCCACCGGCGTGTCGTGGATGCTCGGTATCGGTCGTTTTGGTGCGATCCTCGGGGCCTGGGCCGGGGCGACGTTATTGGGCCTGGGTTGGAACTTCGAACAGGTGCTGACCGCGCTGGTAGTGCCGGCGGCCTTGGCGACCCTCGCGGTGGTGATCAAGGGGCTGGTCAGCCATGCAGACGCGACCTGAGAGCGCCTTATTGTTTTTCATGAATCCTGGAGCTGTGGTTTGAACAGACCGACGAATCAACTTTTCGATGCCTATTTCACCCAGCCGGCGATGCGGGCGATTTTTTCCGATCAAGGCCGGTTGCAAGGCATGCTCGATTTCGAAGCCGCCCTGGCGCGCGCGCAAGCCAGCACCGGGTTGATACCCCAGGAGGTCGTTGGTGATATCGAAGCGGCCTGTAGCGCGCAGCTGTTCGATGTCGACGCGTTGGCCGTGGCCATCGGTAATGCCGGCAATTCGGCGATTCCGCTGGTCAAGGCGTTGGGCAGGAAGATTGCCGTGGCCAACCCGACCGCTGAGCGCTACGTGCATATGGGGGCCACCAGTCAGGATGTGATGGACAGTGGCCTGGTGCTGCAACTGCGTTCAGCCATCGCGCTGTTGGAAGGTGATCTGGGGCGTTTGGCCGATGCGCTCGCCGAGCAGGCCGCGCGCCACGCGAACACCCCGCTGGCCGGGCGTACCTGGCTGCAACAGGCGACACCCGTGACCCTGGGCATGAAGATCGCCGGTTGGCTGGGCGCTATCACTCGCCATCGCCAGCGTCTCGCTGAAGTCAAACCGCGCTTGCTGTGCCTGCAGTTCGGTGGGGCTTCCGGCAGCCTGGCGGCCTTGGGCGACCAGGCTTTTACGGTGGCCGAAGCCCTGGCCGATGAGTTGAGTCTGCACCTGCCTGACCAGCCTTGGCATACCCAGCGTGATCGCCTGGTGGAATTCGCCAGCCTGCTGGGGCTGATCGCCGGCAGCCTGGGCAAAGTCGGACGCGATCTCAGTTTGCTGATGCAGACTGAGGCGGGTGAGGTGTTCGAGCTGGCCGCGCCGGGCAAGGGCGGCTCCTCGACCATGCCGCACAAGCGCAATCCGGTCGCAGCGGCAGTCATGATCGGTGCGGCGACCCGGGCCCCCGGGCTGGTGGCGACGATGTTCAGCGCAATGCCGCAGGAACATGAGCGCAGCCTCGGCCTGTGGCATGCCGAATGGGAAACCCTGCCGGAGCTCTGTTGCCTAATGTCCGGCTCGCTGCAACAGGCCTTGCAGGTGGTGCCAGGGTTGGAAGTCGACGCCGGGCGCATGCTGCAGAATCTGGAATTGACCAAAGGGCTGGTGCTGGCGGAAGCCGTGAGCATTGCCTTGTCCCAGCGTATCGGCCGCGATGCGGCGCATCATCTGATCGAACAATGCTGCCGCCGTGCGGTGGAGCAGGGCGAGCACTTGCGCCAGGTGCTCGGCGCCGAACCGCAAGTGACCGCGCAACTGTCCGCCGAGGCGCTGGACCGCCTGCTGGACCCGGCTCATTACCTGGGGCAATCACAGCGCTGGGTCCAACGCGCGCTGGCCGAACATCACGCTTTCAAACCTTAGAAAAGGATCCTGCAATGGACGAACAGCAACGTTATGAAGCCGGCATGAAAGTGCGCCGCGAAGTGCTCGGCGATGCCCATGTGGATCGTAGTCTGGAACATCTGACGCCGTTCAATGGCGAGTTCCAGGAGATGATTACCCGACATGCCTGGGGCGATATCTGGACCCGCCCCGGGTTGCCACGGCACACCCGCAGCCTGATCACCATCGCCATGCTGATCGGCATGAACCGCGAAGGGGAGCTGCGCCTGCACTTGCGTGCCGCGAAAAACAACGGCGTGAGCCGCGACGAGATCAAGGAGGTGTTGATGCAGAGCGCGATCTATTGCGGCATTCCCGCGGCCAACGCCACCTTTCATCTGGCTGAGGCGGTTTGGGCGGAGATGGATGCCCAGGCGTAAGCTAGTGGTTGTGTATCTCCGGCGCGACTGGAGCCGGCCCAGTCCCGGCGCCAGCCGCGGCGCCGGTGTTTATGCCTGATAGACCTTCTTCAGCAGCCTGAGCAGTTCTTCGCGCTCCTGACTGTCGAGGGCGGAGGTGGAATCCAGATCGCTCTCGGTGGCGATCTGTTTCAGCTCCTTGAGCAGGGTCTCCCCGGTCTTGCTGAGAAAAATCCCGTAGGAGCGCTTGTCCGGCTTGCAGCGCACCCGCACCGCCAGCGCCCGGCTTTCCAGTTTGTTCAGCAGCGGCACCACCTGGGGTGGTTCGATGGCCAGTGCCTTGGCCAGGTCGGCCTGCATCAGCCCGGGCGTCTGGTCGATGATCGCCAGGGCCGAGAACTGCGCCGGCCGCAAATCGTGGGCCGAGAGTCGCTCGATCAGGTTCTGGAACAGCTTCAACTGCGCCCGACGCATGGCATAACCGATCAGGTCGTCCAGGGCGGAGTCCAGTGGCGCTTGGGTTTCGGCGTTCTCGGCAGGGGACTCGGGGGTGGATCCTCAGGCAGGAGGTTAAGAAGACTATCTAGTTTGCCGAGGCACGGGCCGCAGTCCAACCATCGCTTAGAACCAGTAATGCAGGCCAAGCATCAGTGACTGGGCGCTGTAGTCAGTGTGCACATCGCCTTGGGGCAGGCCTTGAATGTCACCGAAGTGCGCATCACGAGTCTTGAGGTATCGATAGTCCAGGGACATGGACCATTGATCGGTGAGCTCGTAACCTACCCCGGCGCCGAGTTGATAGGCCGATACGGTGTCGCGATGAGTGTTGCCGAACTGGACGCCACCGGCTTCCAGGCCACTGACCGAAAGGGTGGTGTAGCCCAGGCCGCCGCCAATATAGGGGGTGAACCGGCTGAAGGGGGCCGGCAGGTTCAAGACGTCATACCAGAGGTTGGCCATCAGGCTGGTGGCTTCCTCTTCGCCTTTGCCGTTGATGCTCCCGCCGCCTTCGTAGACCCGGTGATTGAACTGGGTCAGGGTGTTTTTGCGGTAGCTGAGTTCCACTTCAGGCCGGAGCCCGACGGGAAATCGCCAGCCCAGTGCCAGTCCGGTGGCGTAGCCGGAGTGTAACGGTTGGTTGAACTCCATCTCGACAAAGTCGAGGTGGTTCTGGCTAAGGTTCTGTGGAGCCACCCAGTTCAAGCCGCCCATGGCACTGATGTAGGGGCCGAGCGTGTCGGCGGAACTGGACGCTGGGGCGATAAAGCCCATGCCAATGACGCCCATCACAAGATACTGAGTGTTTTTTAGTAGGTTCATGCTCGGTCCGAAGTGTGCCGTTATCGATTAGTAAGCGCAGCGTGTTGGGGAGCAAGCGTTCAACACGCTCTCTCCCGGGATATTTCATACAGGGTGCAAATGCGTTCCAGATTTTTCGAGCCCAGGGGGACTGCTGGCTTTCGCTCGTTGTTCAGCCAACCTGCACAGGTTGTCCAGTGCGCTGGTCATGGCCGCGGTCAGCAGCTTGCGTAGCAGCCCGCGGTATAGAAAACTCAGGCGTCCGGAGATCTTCGCGCTATGGACGACCTGGGTTTCATCCGGGGAAAGCCTGTGCATCCGGTGATCGAACTCAAGGTCGATCCAAAGCAGCCTTGCCGTGTTCCGATAGCTTTCATGCTTCTTCACCGCTTCCAGTTTCAGCGGCATGGTCAGGCCATTTTTGAGGATGCATTTGCCTCGCGTTCCAGGTTGGAACGGACCATTGAGCTCACAATGGCTGACGTCGGTATCCCATAACGGGGCTTCTGGAAAATTGCTCCAGATCTTCCATATTTCCGAGGGCGACGATTTGACTCGGACTTGCACATTCACATCGTTCACGGCGACACCTTGGTTGTCGGGGGTGGAGATTGAGATCAATTCAATGCCTCAGGCAGCGGGCGCTGATCGACTCAACACTTGAGCGGTAATACTGGCTTGGCCGATTTTTTCGCCGCGGTTGAACAGGTCGATATAGACGCGGTTGGTCTTGAATGGCTGGTCCTGCGCGTCAAAGCCGGCTTGTGGGGCCAAGGACAACGGACTGTTCCTGGGGATTGGCCGATCCAGGGTGAAACTCAAGGCCAGCAGGTTCATCGGGGTGTTGAGTGGAATCCGCAGATAGCTGTGGGCAATCTGCATGTAGCACTGGCGGGCAACTTCGAGGAAATACACCATCGAATAGTGCTCGGGGTCGCCCTCCTGGAAGAAGTGCTCGTCCGCCAGCTTGAGCGTGTCCACGCTCAAGCCCTGGGCGATGCCGCTGATGTCACTGACGATGACGTTTTCTTCCCTGGCCTTGTGCAGCAAGGCCTTGTCGCGGCAGCGGGTGGCCGTGAACTCGCCGGCGGGCGCTGTCTCGAACGCCGAGCTGTAGGCCATCCCGAGTACGCAGGTGCACATCAGTTTTCCGGCTTGCATGACCTTCGCATTGAATACGTGGGGGTCTTTGCCTTGTTCCAGATGCAGATCGATCACACCCTCTTTTTGTACGTACTGCTGGAACTTGATATTCAGGGTTTTGACATAGGCGACTCGCCCACCCAGTGGGGGCATGGTCAGTTCAATCAGTTGCAACACACCCTCAAGCAATAAAATGCCGGGGATGTGATCAAGAGGGTGATCGAAGAAATAAGGGTGTGCTTCGTTCACCACGAGCTGGGCGTGCAGTGACTGCGGGCTGCGCCGGACGTTGGCGATCACGATATTTTCCGGGGCGCGTTGCCAGTGCGTCGGGCGCTGGGCTTCAGCACCACGGTGCAAGGCGAACAGGCCCTCCATGGCACGAACCCTGACACGCAACCCGGAGAGCAGGGTGCTGGTCAGCATGTCACTGAGTTGCAGCACATCGACGCCATCGTGTTGCCGTTCGCGGGCAAGGTTGACAGGGCGGGCAGGTGGGATGACCTGCTGCAGTTCGTGGGCGGCCGAGTGAGCAAAGCGCAACGTGAAGGGATACTTGATGGCCGGGCTGGGTTCGGCCGCCGGGCTCCACTCCCGAAGCTTTTCCGTAAATAGCCACATCACGGCCTTGCCGGCTTCGCGCACCTCGATCACCGTGTGAGACGATGCACTCAACATCACTGCCAACAGGGTTTCAATGCCACTGGCTTCAGCCAGGAAACCGGTCATCTCCTGCAGTGATCCGCCGGCGTGAGTCGCATCAGGCTGCAGCTCGCAGACTTCAATGTTCTGGTATTGACTGCGTTCCTTACCCAGCCGTTGGCAAGCTTCTTCCAGCGACTTCGCGGCATGGGCCAGGACCGCGGCGCGAATCACCAGCAAAGGTTTGTCGCTGGAGCCTGGTCGATAAGGACGCAGGGCAAGCAGCCCCAATCCTTCACCTTGCAGGGTCGCTGAGTGTCGGGCGCGTTCGACCTCGATTTCACCACTGATAAAGCGCCCTGCACCGAGCAAGAGGGTGTTGATGCCTTCCTTGAACCATTGCTGCGATGCCAGCAGGGTTTGCCAGAACAGGCCCGGGGTGCCAACCAGTGTCTGATGGAAACCCTTGAAGTCGAAAATCTGCGCCGGGTAGCCGGACAACATATTCGGCAGCATGGTTGCCACGTCTGTTACCTCCACGCCCGGTGGCTTGCCTTGAGCCCGGGAGTAGAAGTTGTGGGCGCTGCTGTACGCGTTACTGAAGCGTTCGCCACCCATGTTGCAGCACATGACCATCGCCGTGCCGGGGGAGCCGGCCACACCCGGCAGGCGTCGCAGCAAATGGTTGACGCGATCGGTGATCAACAGCTTGAACGGATCGACATGGGCCAGTGGTTTGGGGCCCATGCCGAAACCGTCGATATCGATGATGCGATCCTGCGCCAGGAATTTTCCCAGTAAAGGCTGGGCTGGCGTCGTGATGTAATCAACGAAGCGCCCATAAGGGAAAATGACTGAGGGGGCTGCTGGCCGATCGAGCTGTTGCTTGAATGACTGCAATGAGCCGTGATTGCCGATCGCCGCTTCAGCCTCGACAATCGCCAGGTCCAGCATCAGCACGCCGGAGGCGACCTGGGGAGCGCTAGGGCGGTTGTCAGGAATATATTCATCCACCACCAGATGCGCATTGGCGCCGCCAAAACCAAAGCTGGAGATGCCTATCCGGAGCGCCGACTGACGATCAGCAAGGGGCTGTACCTGCCCGCTGGCCAACTGCAGGCAGGTTTCGCCGACTTTTGCGCTGGGTCGGTAGTTGGGCTGAGGTGGAATACCTTTATGGCGCAATATCATCAGGGCCTTGGCGAGCGAAGCGCCTCCGGCGGCGGCCAACGGATGACCAATGACGGACTTGATCGAACCGATGGTTATTTTCTTGCCGCCTGTGCGATGGGGGGCGAAGAAGCGGTTCAATGAGTCCAACTCTGTCGCGTCACCCAAGGGTGTGCCGGTGCCATGGGTCTCGATGTAGTCCACGTCGCGGGGATCAAGACCGTTATAGGCCCGTTGGTAAGCCGTGTACTGGGCCTGTTTGCCCGGCGCAAACACTGAGCCTTCGGCGCCGTCGGCGGAAAGCCCCAATGCCCGCAAGACGCCCAGGGGGCGGCGCTGTGCAATCAGGGCCTGCGCTACGGGCTCGACCAGAAAGGCGACCGCACATTCGCCTGGCACAATGCCGTCAGCGTCCTGGCCGAACGCCTGCATCCGGGCCCGGGAGGAAAAGGCGGTCAACTGCGAGAACCCCAGGAACAGCGCCGGTGGCAGCACGGTGTTCAATGCCATGACAATCGCGTTATCCGCCTGTCCACTGTTGATCAGGGCTTGAGCCATATCGATTGCATAGGGGAACGAACTGCAGGCGGTATCGACCGATAGCGCCGGGCCGCCCAAGGCAAAAGTCGCCGCCAGTTCAGCCACTTGTTCACCCGGCGTATAGCCCCGGGACGAAGAACTCCTTGGTGTATCGGCTTTTCCGGACATGCCCGTGACGAAGTAACTCTCATCACTCCAGGACGTCGCGACCACCAAGG
The DNA here is from genome assembly GCF_023242525.1 of Pseudomonas sp. MWU12-2319. Classification (NCBI taxonomy): domain Bacteria; kingdom Pseudomonadati; phylum Pseudomonadota; class Gammaproteobacteria; order Pseudomonadales; family Pseudomonadaceae; genus Pseudomonas; species Pseudomonas sp. MWU12-2319. The sequence goes on along the minus strand of NZ_JALJES010000008.1, from coordinate 117,142 downwards.
CTGTGCGCTCCTTGATCAGCATGGAGCCTTGTCCGGCAAGCTGAGTGAGGAGCGTCTGGAGGACTTTCTTGCCGATGGCGACCTGACGTCCCTCATGACGAGAGGGGATTGATACGTCATCGGTCAGGCAAAAAGCACTATCCAGATAGGTGCGATCCTTTTCTCCGGGCTTGTCTGAATAGATTGACGCTTTCTTCAGCTCCCAGCGTGCCGGCATCGAATCGATAGGTGCTATCCGCCCTTCAGAGAGCAAGTGCCAAAGGGCATCCGTTGACGGCGCCCCTGGAAACTCGCCCGCCATTGCGCTGAAGCAAAAGTCGCCCCCTGTTGTTACCGCGCCACTCATACCCTATCTCCTGATTACCCAAATGCGGGCTGATCTGCTCGATCACCCGGACTCCATGCCTTTTTTCCAGCGGCTCAGTGCTTCAGCTCAGTCTTGCCAGAAGCGACAAGGCTTCCTGCGGCGTACGACGCGACATCAGCGCTTCACCGGCAAACTCGCTGGCAGAGCACTGTTGCGCCATTGATTGGCAGAGTGCTTCCCGGGCAAAACCGTTGAGTCCCAACTGTGTAAAGGGGGCCTCGATGTCGATCGACTCTGGCGTGTTCGGGATCAGGGGGGACAGGGCGTCGATAAGCAGATGGCTCATCTGCCCTTGAGCGTCCGTTGTGGCAGGTGATTGCACTTCACAAGGTATTGCCGAGGTCGACTCGGGGCTGGCGAGGGCGGCTTGTATCAGGGCGATTGTGTCCTGTGGAAACTTGGCGTTGGCCAACTCGGTACTGTTGGCCTTGAGTGACGGCCACAAGGCGACGATCGACTCCAGGAAGTCCAACTGCACCAGGGAGTCCAGGCCCAGGCTTTCATAGCTCTGTTTCCGGTCGATCTGGTCAACCGCAAAACCGGTGATATGAGCCAGTTGTTCAAATACCCAGGCTTCGACATCCACGGCAGGGGACTGCGGATTGGCTTCAAGCCGGGCCAACAGGGCGGTTGGGGTCGGGGCATCAAACAGGAATGAGGTGAGGTCTTTCTTTTCAGGGAAGTGCTGGGCCAGGGACTCGAAAATATCGACCAGCCCGAGAGAATCGATGCCCAGGCTTTCGAAACTCTGATCGAAGTCGATGTGTTCCTTGTTGAAACCAGTGACCGAGCTTATTTCGGCGCGCAACCATTGCCCGTAGCTGAGTGTCGGGGGATGTTCGGCAATGGGGGCCGAGGCCAGTATGGCCGAGTTCGACTGTAGGGGTTCCAGCACCGGAAGGCTTCTATTGACAGGGGCTTCAAGCCCATGGGCATAAACGCCCTCGAGAACTTGTTGATGAGCATTGAAGTAATGTGCGGTGACGGATTCGGCCTGCTCCAGCACACGCATCAATATTGATTCTTTTGCTATGTTCGACTCACACAGTGAATCAATGATTTTTTCTGAGAGCGAGAAATAGCTGTGTGCTATTTTTCCATTGGACACGATAAATTCCTGCACAACATCGTTGAGTTGCAAGCGCATGAGGTTCTCCTAACCAAAGTCGGTATATATTTCTATAAGCAAGAAATCAAAAAACATGACCCAAGGCTGGGCCTGGTGTGAATCAATTAACCAAACTGACAGTAGTCATAGAGAGACTTAAAGTTGGAGTTCCACTGCGTCGATCATGGACGATGTTGTTTTTTTTGCGCCCTTGAGCAGGCCGGATCTTGCGCTCAGATACGTGAAGAGCGTTATTGCATCGACCCCCTGGAAAGCGATGTAGCCATCAGGACGGATCAGCATCAACGTGCCCGCCTTGGCATGGTAACGCTTGTGCAGCCGCCAATCGGGGTCCAGCAACGTCGAGTGCCAGGCAGGCAGCTCAGCGCTATTGAGGGCATCGATAACGCAATAAGCCTTGATGCCCGGGTAGTCTTTTTCCACCGATTCGGCCAGCGAGTAATAGCCCGGTAACAGGGGAGAAAACTGATCGGCCGCGCTGAAAATCAACAGCGTGAAGGTCCCGTGGAACAAGTCGATCAAGTGTTTTGGCGACCGGCCTTGCAGTTGCCATAACTCAACATCGGGAGCCAGTTGACCTGCACGAGGCACGGATGTCTGGAATTCGGGTTTTTTCCCTTTTTTGTCCCAGTTCTTGCGCTGCTTTTTCGTCAGCGCTTCTTGAATGTAATCACTTTTGCCATAGTGGTACTGATGACCGGAAATCATCGAGGGCAGCTTGCGCTGAACCTTGCGCCGGTTGCTCAGCAGTGGCAGGACATTGTCGCGCAGCCAAACCAGGGCGCGATGCTTGACGGTAATCAGTCCGGTCAGTCGGTGTGCCGTGTTCTCGACTTCCAGGGCTACCGGGTAGCGCTCTTCGTTGTAGCTCTCCAGCAATGTCGGATCCGCCAGGCCCTGATCGACATAGGCCATCTTCCACGCCAGGTTATAGGCCTCGGAAACCCCCAGGTTCATCCATTGCCCACCGATCGGGCTGCCGATATGCGCCGAGTCGCCCACCAGGAACACTGAGCCTTGCTGCAGCGACTGCACGCGGCGGTGTTGAAAAGAGGCGATGGTGGTCGATGAAATATTGGACAGCGTCATTTTTTGCCCGCGTCCTTCGCACAACCGCTGGAAGCTCTCCAGGCTCAGGGAGGGGCGCTCACCTTCTGGCGGCAGGTTGTAGGGCATCTCGATGAACAGTCGATAACGCGATGGTGCGCTGATCGGCGCGACCGCCACATAACCGTCCTGTGCGCCGAGGAAAAAAGCGCCTTCGTCCTTGCTTCCAGACCACTCGATATCGGCATCGGCGAGCATGAAGAATCGATCGTAGGACGATCCTTCGAAGGTCATGTCAAGGCGTTTTCTGATGTTGCTGCGGGCACCGTCGCACGCGACCACCCAGCGACAGGTAAAGGCTTCATCGCTGCCCTGTGCATGATGAAGTGTCATCCGCACGGATCCTGGCTGGTTTTCTATATCGACCAGTTCGGTATTCCACTCGACCTCTACCCCCAACGCGTTCAGTCGTTCAAGCAGGATCTTCTCTGTCTGCGGTTGTGGCAGGCTGAGGAGCAGGGGATAGGTCGCATCCAGGTAGGAGAAGTTGTAGTTCAGCACCCGTTTGCTGTTCGATTGCACCGAAAACTGGTTGATCGTGAACCCGTCACCGATGACTTGATCGGCAACACCCAGGTCCCGAAAGATTTCCAGGGTTCTGGAATGAATGGCCATTGCCTTGGTTGCGGTCGAAGGGCCGGCATTCTTTTCAATAATGCGAAAAGAGACACCCCATTTTTTCAGCATGATAGCCAGGGACAGACCGATAGGGCCTGCGCCTACGATCATGGCGGTAGGGGTGTTATCGGGTTGCCTGGAGTGCTTGGGGGCCAAAGTGCTCAGCGTGTTCATCTGTCAGTACCAGTTTCTATAGAAGGGAGAGTTGGCAATGCCGAGCAGGGCATCGTCACCTGATGAGTCTCCGTAGGCATAAATGTAAAAGTCATCAAGGTTGCTCAAACAGCCTTTCAGCCGTGTGACTTTTTCTCTCTCAACACAGTTGGTGCCGGATATCCCACCGGTCAGCTTGTTCTTTGCAGTCGCCAGGCGGGTACCGCACACATAATCGAAACCCGCCGCCTGGCCCCAGGGAATCAGATAGTTCTCCGGCGAATTGCTGACCAGCGCCGTGACATGCCCCATGGATTGATGCCATTGCAATCGGCGCAGGGCCTCGGGCCTGAGCCAGAGCGGTAGCTGTTCGGTAATGAAATACTTGGCATGCTCGCGCTCTTGCTCGACTGACAAGCCGCCCAGGTAACAGGCAATGAACGCCAGTCGGGCTTGCATCAGCGGTGTGATTCCCAGGATCACACTGAGCATTTTGGGCAGCAGGGGAATGATCCGGAGCCAGAACGATCGGGTTCCAACGATAAAACGCATGTAGCGCCAGAAGGTATGCCTGTCGGTCAATGTGCCGTCAAAGTCGAAAACGGCCAGTACCGGTTGTGTGCTATCAGCTTGCATGGGTCTCTTCCTTGAGAGAGATAATCTCGATGGTTCTGGGCAGCTTGAAGCCCGAGAGGTCGCGCGCGAGCAGGGTGGAGACAGTGTTCTGGGTCAGGTCGCCGTGCCCTTCAACGCACAGGTGCAATACGTTGACCTCTTTATTGTCAGGGACGATGAAGGCCTTCGCGCGGACCACGCCGGGGTGCTTCAGGGCGACGGACTCGATTTCCGTCAGGTCGACCATTTGCGCTTTGATCTTCGAGATTCGCAGGCGTTGGCAATAGAAGAACACATGTCCATCGTCGTCCCGCCAGACCAGATCCCCCGTGTGTAACCAGCCCTCACGGAAGAACCGGGCATTGGCCTCCTCTGCGTCGTTATAGCCGTCGATCACCATCGAGCCGCGTATCAGCAGTTCGCCAATACGTCCGGGTACGACATCCCGGCCCTGGGCATCGACGACCCGCAGTTCCACACCGCTGATCGGTTGTCCCATGGCGCCGCGGTGGACCTTGCCAATCGAGCTTTGGACAATCACCGGCATGCTCTCGGTCAATCCATAGCCTTGTAGTACCGGATTGCATCCCAGCAGCCTGCCCAGTTTCTCGGCTTCGTCTGCCGGCAGATGGCTGCCACCCGAATAAATCATCAGTTGAGGGTGCATTGGCAAAAGCGCGCCTTTGCGTTTGGCCAGTCGCGTATTGAAGTAGCGAATGACGTCGGGCACCAGGCAGGCAAAGCTGACCTTATGCTCAGACAGGACTTCTGCCAGATCCCTGTTGAGCAGGGTGTTGGTCATGAGCAGGGTGGCGCCCACGCTTAATGGAAAAACCATCATCACGGACAGTCCGAAGATGGCATACAGCGGCAGCGTCACCAGATGAACCGAGCCGATGCCTTGAGGATGAAACTGCTCATGCAGCCCATCGCTCGATTGCGTCAGGTCAAGGTAGCGGTGAGAAACGGCCAGAGGCCTACCGATACCCCGGTAAGTGAACTGTACCGAGACTATCGGATTGCCCTCGGGCAGTAACAAGGGCTCGCCGTGTCGAGGCAGTCGAGAGTCGGCCGTTGCGTTGTCGGGCAAGGGCGATGACGGCTCCCTCCCGGCGTTCAACACCAAGGAGTGACGAACGCCGTAGGCTGGCTGGAATAGCTCGCGATGTTGCTCGAACAGGGTTTCGGTGGTGACGACCAGCGTCGGCCTGGCGCTGCTGATGACGCTGGTCATTTCGAATGACGTCAGTTTGTAGTTGAGGATGACCGGAATTGCCCCGCTGCCGATGATCGCCAGATAATAAGCGATGAATTCCACGCCATTGGGTAGAACCAGCGCTACTTTATCGCCCGGCAATACATCCAGGGCCTTGAGGGCACCCTTGCACTCTTCAGCCTTGATTCGCAAGCCACGGTAAGTGACGGTATCTTCTTCCGCGTCCAGATGACGGATGGCAATCTGGTCGGGAAAAGACTCTGAAAAACCGACGAAGCGATGCAGAAAACCTTCTTTGCATAAAAGATTTTTCATTGACCAACCTCTCTCAATCCTTGAATTTTTAACTAGACAAAAAGCACTGCAGAGGCAGGTGACAGATGAACTGTTTCAGTCAGGCATCTATGTAGTTATTTTTACGATACCAGTCCAGGGTATCGAACAGTGTTTCAGCGACGGGGCGGAACTTGCACGCCAGTTCCTCTGAGCTTTTCTGATGGCTGAAATGGGTCCGCCCTTGCTCTTGCTCCATGAGTTTGACCGTGGAGGTGCTGATGAGTACCGGTTTTTTTGTAATCCGATAATAGCCTTCATACATCAAGGCAATAAAGCGCAGCATGAACAATGGAACTTTGCGCTCCGGCGCTTTTACGCCGCTGACACGGGACAGCACCTGGAAAATACTGTTCATGTCCATATGATTGCCGGCTGCCAGATAGCGCTCTCCGGATCGGCCATGTGTGAGGGCTGCGAGTTGATGTTCCGCCACATCCCTGGCGTCGACAACGGAAAAGCTTCCAGGGAGCACCCCCGGCAATTTCTGTCCAACAAAGTCGAGCAGGAACTGTCCTGATGAGGTGGGGCCTATATCGCCGGGACCAAACATCCAGCCGGGTAATACCATGGCGACAAACATGTCCGGGTGTTGTGACAGGAATGCTTGAACTTTTTGCTCGGACAGTATTTTACTCAGGTAGTAGTCGTCAGCCTCCTGTTCACTGCGAGACATGGTTTCATCGATCACTTGATCTCGATTGCCCTTCAGCACGGCAATGGAGGAGGTATGAACGGCACGACGAATGCCGGCGGCATAAGCGGCCTGCAATAAGCGCTCGGTTCCGGTCACATTGGTGTCATGCAGTTTTTGCCAGTGCTTTCCGCCTTTGTAACTGTCGCGGAAATAGGCAGCCGTATGAAACAAGGCGTCGCAGCCTCGCAGGGCATGGCTGAAGGCGTCGACATTGAGCATGTCGCCTTGGACAAACTCGACAGGCAGATTGCCGAATTGTTTCTTGGCTTTTTCTACGGAACGGACCAGCGCTTTTACCTTGATATTTCGTTTTAAAAGCGCATGAACCAGATTATTTCCGAGCAGGCCAGTAGCACCTGTGACAAAGGCATATTCCATTAAAATCCAGCTCCTGTAGGGTCATCTGCTGCTGTATTGAGATTGATGCCACCGGACTCGATGCTCCGATCGGGTGCTGGGGGCGTCAACGGCGCAATTAAAAACCATACGGTATCTGAAGATCAAGCGGTATTTGCTTGGCTCCGCAAGGTCGACACCTGAATCTGATGTGAAACACGGCAATCCAGGGCTCAAGCGCTCCGCCGGTCACGGCTATTCGCCCGGATCGAGGGGCTTGAGGGCGTCCCGCAAATATTTCTCCACGGGGTTCTGTACAGGAAAGTCACAAGGCAGCCTCACCGACTCGATCGGACAGGGAGAGCGTGTCAGGTGGATACCAAGGCATCTTGAAGCTATCGGAGTCGAGGCGTTTTCATGAGTCGCCAATGTTTGCGATAGCGGCGAAAACTCGCGGGTACAGGCCATCTTGCGGTCTCTTTTCGTTGCCCCGATACATGGTGTGTAGATGGGCCACCTTGAAAATTAAATTTAAAACGATTGAAAGGGTGGGTGTAATATATGATAGTTGACATTGTTTTTTGCGGTAAACGGCGATCTTTACATTTAGTTACAAATAGGTGTTTTTTTATTTGGCCAAAGGAGCCGAAGGCGTGATGAAAAAGAGAATGGGGCGAGAGGAAAGTCAGCAAGTAACCAGAGACAAGTTGTTCGACACGGCCACTGATCTTATGATCAGCAAGGGCTTTCACGCCGCCAGCGTCAACGCTATTTCCGAGGAGGCCGGTTTTTCCAAAGGGGCCTTTTTTTCAAACTTTGCAAGCAAATCGGATTTGCTTCTGCAATTGACTCAGCGGTTCAAGCGAGTTGAAATCGATCGGTTGAGTGCTACCCTGGCTGCCGGCTATTCATCGGAAGAACTGGCCCATGGATTGAATGCGTATATTGACACGCTTAAGAATAATACCAATTGTGCGATTCTTGATGCCGAACTGCAACTGATCGCCTTGCGCGATGAGGCGTTCTCGAAGCATTACTACGATTTGCATCAGGAAAACAGTGAGGCGCTGGGCAAGCTGATTACCATTATATTCAACCATGCCGGCAAGAAACCTCCTCTTGACCATGCCGCTCTTGCCCGGACCTTCACCGCTCTGTCGGAAGGTTTGATACTGCAAGGACATAAGGATCCGGCTTCTGAAATAAAATTGGTGTTGAACTCGCTTATCCAGACAGCAGAACCTTTATAGCGTTCTGCCATTTTTTTCATGTATACGGTATTCGCATGTCCGAGGCCCGGACTTCGGACAGGGTACATTGCGCCCCGGGTCTATTTCACCGCATAGAACTTGCGCACGTAGCGAGTGCTTTTCCACGCACACGGCGTACCTTGCGGTACGAACACCGTGTCACCGGTGTTGACCGTCAGGCTCGTACCTTCGGGGCCCTGCAAGGTCACACTGCCTTCAATCAGGTGCACCAGTTCATTGAGTTTGTGCGCTCGACCCTGGCGTTCGTACGGTGTCGAGTCCCAGACGCCGACGCGCAGTTTCAGCGTCTGGCCTCGGGATTGCAGCAGGACGTTGCCGGCGTGGATCACAATCATTTCAGTGTGCGGAAAAACATCGATATCAAGTGCCTGGCCTGTGCTTACAATCCTCGCGCAGATACCGTCGGCCCCGGTGTAGGCGACCTGACGATGTTCCCCGAATGGGTCGGCGGTGCTCAAGGGCATCGTGTTGAAAGACGGGCTGATACGGCTGCCGTCGGCGCGACCCGGCGCCTGCGCTCGAAGTACAAATCATGCTGCTCACATGACTTATAAAAAGCAAGTGATATGCCGGAATTTACTTGCCTCATGCAAGCAATGTAAGATCCGGACATGAAAACGACCTGTAAAGAAGACATTCGGTCCCATTGCGCAGTGAACTACGGTGTGGAGATTTTCGGCGACCGATGGTCGCTCTTGATCATTCGCGACATCGTTTTTGTGGGCAAGAAGACATATGGCGAGTTCCGGAAATCGGAAGAGGGAATTGCGACCAATGTCCTGGCTTCCCGCCTCGCCTTTCTTGAGGAGCAAGGCATTCTCTCGAGGGCGCCCAGCCCCGACGACGGGCGCAAGGACTTCTACACGCTGACCGAGAAGGGCCTGGACCTCATCCCCATCGTGCTTAACATCGTCCTTTGGAGCGCGAAACACGATTCGAAGTCGTATGTGCGGCACCGCAAGGCGTTCATTGCTCGGTTGAGCCAAAGCCCACGGGAGGTGGGCGAAGAGGTGAAGGCGCTGGTCCGCAATGGGGGATGTATCTTCCCCGGGAGTACCTGACCAGTCCTGCACCCGTGAAGGCCTGCGCGACGACCCTGGAAGAAGGTTGGCCTCCCAGTTCCTCGGGGGACACGCCGTAGGCATTGGTCACATCGATGATGGTCTTGCCCTTCCAATTGGGCAGCGCCTTCGCGACATCCGGATGCGACTCAAAACGGACGGCCAAAAAGACGATGTCCGCCTTGAGCGCTTCCGCCAGTGTTTTGGGAATGATCTGCGGTTCGATCGCGGCCGCGGCGGATGCAAAGCTTTTCGGGTCGCGGGTGCTTGCAACGGATACTTCGATGCCGCTGCGGGCAAACGCCTTGGCCAGGGCCTGGCCGATATTGCCGAAGCCGATAATTGCATAACTCATATATTCTCCTTGGATTTACCACGCCCGACGGCGCTTCGAATAGTCGAATGACGTGCCGGGCCTGGCGCGTCAGAGTTGGGCCAGGCCGCCGTCGACGGCGACCTCGCTGGCGGTCATGAAGCTGCTGTCCGACGAGGCGAGAAAGGCGGCCGCCGCTCCGATCTCTGCTGGATCGGCCATGCGCAGAAGCGGCGTCATCGAGGCGAAAACCTTCATACCTTCCTCGCCCAACGCTTCCTTCGCGAGATCGGTCGCAGTCGCCCCGGGCGACAGCACGTTTACCCGGATACCGGTGCCCTTCAGATCCTCCGCCCAGGACCGCGCGAGGTTGCGCACTGCCGCCTTGCTCGCGCTGTAGGCGCTCATTGCCGGAGCGCCCGTGGTGCCGGCGCTCGATCCGGTCAGGATGATCGAGCCGCCCTGGCCCATCAGTGGCAGCGCCTTCTGGACCGTGAAGATCGTACCCTTCACATTGGTGTCGAAGGTTTCGTCAATGTGCTTGGCGGTGATCTCGCCGAGCCGAAGCTGGCCTCCCGCCCCGGCATTGGCGAAGACGATGTCGAGGGTTCCGCGCTCGGCCTTCACCGCGGCGTAGAGTCGGTCGAGGTCAGCCTCATCCGAGACCGAGCCCTTCACCGCCCGGGCATTGGGCCCGAGCTCAGCCACGGCGGCGTCGAGCGCTTCCTGCCGGCGGCCGAAGATGAAGACGAAGGCTCCTTCCTCGATGAAGCGCTTTGCAGCGGCGAGGCCGATGCCGGTAGCGCCGCCGGTGATTACCGCGGTCTTTCCATTCAGTCTGGTCATGACGTGCATCCTTCCTAAGCATTGTGTATGCAAGCAGGGAACCGCTTGCTTGAGGCCAAGGATGCAGTTCTGATAACCTAAGGACAAGTATGCACTTTTAGGTAAGTACCAAAAAAAATGACGACACCCTCTGAAATCTGCGACACCGGCTGTGGGCTCAATGCCACGCTGCGTATCATCTCGGGCAAGTGGAAACCGCTGGTCCTGTTTTTCCTGCGCGGCGGCCCGAAGCGCTACGGCGAGCTCAAGCGCTTGACCCAAGGCGTCAGCGACAAGGTGCTGATCCAGCAATTGAAGGATCTGGAAGCCGATCGGGTCATAACGAGGACCGACTACAAGGAGGTGCCGCCGCGCGTGGACTACTCACTGACCCCGCTCGGTCGCAGTCTGGCTGATGCGATCGTCCCGCTGTGTACCTGGGGAACCGAGAACGCGGCGCAAATGGCAAGCATCTTCGCCAAGCGCGACACTTTGCCCTAGCAGGGTGCCGAAGAACCGCTGAGTCGGACGCCCCGTCGCCTTCGTGGAAGGCAGGACGGTAGCGGGCGTCAATTATGTGGGGAATTCGTCCGGAACAAGCCCCACCAGATCCGTACTCCCGACATCGACACCTGCCTGCGACAGCAAGGTGGTCACTTGCCCACGGTGATGGGTCTGGTGGTTGAAAAAATGCATGACCAGGCCATAGAAGTTCTTGTCAGCCGGTACGCCTTTCATGCTTTTGTAGTGGAGCGGATGCTCCAGGTCCGACTCTGTCACCGAGCCCGACCACTCGACAATGATTTGATCAAGCCATGCCCGATGCACCGCAAGCTCCTGGAAACCGGGAAACAGCAACTGGTCGAGGCGCTCGGGCGTGGGCAGTTGTCGAATCGGCTCCAGGGCCAGGTATTGCGCCGGGTGCCGGGCGAATCGCTGTAGCCAGACCCTGTCCCCGGCCGCCAGATGGTTCAACGTCCCGAGAATCGAGCCGAAAAAGGCTTTCCTGTCGGCGCCCAGCTCTTCTTCGGGCAAAGTCTTGGCCGACGCATAGACCTTGGCGTTCATCCACTGGTTGTAGTCCGCCATCAGGCTGATATGTCTGGTACGGCTCACTGCGCTCATCCTTTGATCATTTGACAAGCGCCCCGCACTCATCGCCCGGCCCAGTCTAATACCATCCCCTTCTTGAAGCCCACCCAGAATGGCATATGCTGTGAGCATCAAGCCGTGCTGACCGTGGCCTGCGGCTCCAACACACGCCCAGAGCGAATCGCTGCACTATTCTCGACATGGAAGGGAGAACGCAGGTGGGTCAGCTGAGAGAGGTCGTCTATTTTGCCCCATACCGAAGCTGGACGTTTAAAGCTGTTGCGCGCTCTGGAGGTGCTCGACACCGAGGCAGAGCCGGTTTTTGATCGCCTGACCCGGTTGCTGTCCGCCACGCTCGGGATGCCCATTGCGCTGATTTCGCTGATCGACAGCGACCGCCAGTGGTTCAAGTCCAGGGTCGGGTTGGACATCCGGCAGACACCCAGGGATATTTCCTTCTGCACCATTGCCATCGAGCAAGAGCATACGATGGTGGTCCAGGATGCGCTGAATGATCCGCGGTTTTCATCCAATCCGCTGGTCACCAGCGCTCCACATATTCGTTTCTATGCGGGCGCGCCGATCCGCTCCATCGAGGGCTATGCGCTGGGTACGCTCTGCGCGATAGATATCAAGGCCCGGGTTTTCACCGATGAGGCGCAGCAGATCCTGGAGGACTTTGCCGGGCTGGTCAGCCGGGAATTCCAGATGCGCGAGGCGGCGTTGCTGTCCCGTTCCCATATCACCCACTCCGCGGCGGCCTTTGCGGCCAGTGAAGCGCGCCTGAAAACCGCCTTTGCCCTGGCGCCCACGGGCATTGCGGCGGTCGCGGGCAACGGGAGCTTCCTCAGCCTCAACAGTGCGTTCTGTTCCATCGTCGGTTACGACGCGGACGAACTCATGACCCTGAGCTTCCAGGACATCACTCACCCCGACGACCTGGACAGTGACTTGAATCTGTTGCGCCAGTTGAACCGTGGCGAAATCGATCGTTATCAGCTTGAGAAAAGGTACCGGCACAAGGACGGCTCCTCGGTCTGGGTCGACCTGCATGTGGCCAAGCTGCTGTCGGTGGACGGTGACCTGGAGTACTACATCGCAACGGTCCAGAACATCCAGCGCCGCAAGGAAACCGAGGCGTCCCTGCAGGCGCTGCGGCACGGGCTGGAGCAGCGTGTCGAGGAACGTACCGCGGAGTTGCAGCGGGCCAATGAAATGCTCTCCCATACGATGCTGCAACGGCTGCAGGCCGATCGCGAGCTCAGGCAGCGTGAGGCGGAGCTGTCGGCGGTGCTGGAGCACGCCAGCGATGCCTACGTGAGTATCGATGAGGCCGGCGCCATAAGGGCCTGGAACCGCATGGCCGAGACGACCTTCGGCTGGTCCCGTGATGAAGCGCTGGGCCAGTCACTGGAAAAACTGGTCATCCCCACGGCCATGCGCGAGGCTCGTCTGACGGCGTGGCGGCAGTATCTGGCTACCGGTGATGATGAAGCGCTGCGCCAACGCCTGGAGATATCGGCGTTGCGGCGTGACGGCACGGTCTTTCCCGTCGAGGTGCGGATCAGTCCGGTCGCAATCGATGGGCACCGGTTTTTCAGTGTTTTCCTGCACGACATTACCGAACGCAAGGCCATGGCCGAGCGCCGTGAGAAAGAGGCGTTGACCGATACCCTGACCGGATTGCCAAACCGCCGCTCCTTGCTCGAATACCTGCCCAACGCAATGGCCAGGGCACGCCGGACCGGCGTTCCCCTGGGGGTGCTGTTTCTTGACCTGGATGGTTTCAAGGCGGTGAACGATACCTTTGGCCATGAAATCGGCGACCTGTTGCTGCAGATCGTGGCCGAGAAGCTGAAGACCTGCCTGCGGGAGACGGATGCGGTGTTCCGGCTGGCGGGCGATGAATTTACCGCCGTGGTGGAGGGCCAGTTCGGCGGCACCCAGGACACGGAGCATTTGGCGCAAAAACTGATCCAACTGATCAATGAGCCGGTGCTGATCGGGGCGGCCACCGTGCAGGTGGGGGTGAGTATCGGGATTGCGGTGTACCGGCGCGATGATCCGAGATCCGCGACACAGCTGTTGCGTGAGGCGGACAGTCGAATGTACGAAGCGAAGCAGGCAGGGAAGGGCCGCTTTGCCTCGCAGCAGCGCTGAGAGGTGCTGCCGCGAGGCCATATCGGCCATGTGTCGCGGGGGAGTGCAATTCGTCGGATGGCGCGGCAGGATGGGTGCCTGTCTGTGACAGGCATCACAGTCCCTTGAGCGATCTGCTCGCGCAGAGTCTTGCGTTTGAAAAAAACGGTCTATGCTGGTCCCGTCAAGCACTACCCGGACTGATCATCAAGGATGAACAGCATGATTCCAGAAGCAGAGCTCTGCCAGATCATTGAATCCGGCTTTCTTCCGCTGTCCTGCACCTGCACGGTGAATGCCAGCGGTGCCTTGATGATCAAGATCTTCGATCCGATTTCGGGTCGCGTGGATCTGCAGCTCAATGGCGTATCCACCAGCGGCTTCACCAGCATCCGTTCGATTGCCAATTTCATCGGCGAATTGCGCACCGAGATGAAGGCCGGGCGCAGGGCTTTTGCCGGTGGCATGAACTAGGTTCGTACCCACCACCGGCTGTCAAACGCGTCACCCGCCGTTCACGCCAGCCTTCTGCCGAAGGCTGTTGCTAGCCCTGCACCCCGAATTCCGCCAGGGCATCGAGCAACGCCCCGCGAAAATAGCTGAGTGATGCCCGGTCGAAGAGGATATGCAAGGTCGCGACCTCGGCTACCTGGGGATTGATCACGATGACGTTGATCCGCGCCGCCGAGGTCTGCGCCACCGACCCCGGCCCGAAGGCCTGCGGACGCAGGTCGACCCCGCAGATCTTTGCCATCACCTCGGGCACCCGTTCGCCACTCAGTTGCAGCCAGGCATGGCTGTCCTGGCGTGGTAGCAAGTAGTTGGCCTGATGGTCGAGTTCCCAGCGGGCTTCTTCATCGGCGATTCGCAAGCCATGGTCCCGGGGACTGCCCAGCAGCAGGTACTCGCTGGCCGACAGGCTGATGACCTGGCTGCCATCTTCCTGGGTGACGCTACGGTTGGGTCGATCCGGCAGGCTGAAACCGCTGGCCTTTAGCGCCTGGGCGCTGTCGCGGCCGCGAAAGCCGACCCGCGGCAGGTCGGTCAAGTCGCTCAGGGTGTGGCTTGGCAAGGCAGTCACGATGGGGTCATGCGTGGCGAAAATGGACATGAGTCAAAGCCCCTGACGCAGGTTTTCGGGATCGAAGAAAGGTAGTTTCACCACGGTGGCCATGACCACGATCGCGCCTTCGACGCGGATCGGAATCTGTTGCCCCGGCTCGCTCTGGCGGGCCCCGGCATAGGCCAGGCCGATGATTCGGCCAAGGCTTGCGGAATACTCGCAGGAGGTGACGTTGCCGCTGATGTCCGCACCGTCGAGCACCAGATGGCCCTCCAGCGGTTGCGGGCTGCCCTTGGGCAGGGTGAAACCCACCAGTTTGCGCTTGAGCGGCTGGGCTTCGAGGATGTCCAGCGAGCGCCGACCGACGAAGAACGGTTTGCTGCGACTGACCGCCCAGCCCATGTCGATCTCCGCCGGATGGGTCATGCCGTCGGTGTCCTGGCTGATGATCACGTGGCCTTTTTCCAGGCGCAGCAGACGCTGGGTCTCGACGCCGAAGGGCCGGATGTCGTGGGCCTGGCCGGCACTGACCAGGGCATCCCAGAGCGCCAGGCCATGGCGGGCCGGCACGTGGATTTCATAGCCCAGCTCGCCGACGAAACCGACCCGCAGCAACCGTGCCTTGATCCCCGCGACCGTGCCCTGGCGCACCGCCAGGTACGGGAAACCGTCGGCGCTCAGGTCGAGGTCCGGGCAGAGCTGTTCCAGGACCTTGCGCGAATCGGGTCCGGCGACGTTGACCGCGCAAAGGGCGGCGGTGACGTTGGCGATGTCCACGTCCAGGCGCCACTGGGCATTCCACTTGAGCATCTGCTGGTAGATTCGGTCGACGCCGCTGGTGGTGGCGGTGACGTAGAAATGCTCCTCGGCGAAACGCGCGCAGACGCCGTCGTCGATTACCGCGCCCTGTTCGTTGGTCATCAGCGCATAACGCGAGCGGCCCACCGGTTGCTTGAGAAAGGCGAAGGTGTACATCCGGTTCAGCAACTCGGCCGCATCCGGTCCACGGATATCGAGGCCGCCAAGGGTCGAGACGTCGATCAGGCCGACCTTGCTGCGTACGTGGCGGGCTTCTTCCTGCATGCAGCGCTCGCGGTCTTCGGCCTTGCCGTAGAACGCCGGGCGTTGCCAGATGCCGGCCGGCATCATTTTCGCACCGGCCTCCAGGTGACGGCGGTGCATCGGGGTCTGCCGGTAAGGATCGAAGGCGCGGCCGGCGACGTGGGCCAGCTTTTCCGCGACAAACGGCGGTCGGGCCGTGGTGACGCCGGTTTCGCTGATATTGCGCTGGGTCGAGGCCGCGACCAGGCGTGCGGTGGGCAAGGCCGAATGGCGGCCCTGGGACGGTCCCATGCCCACGGTCGAATAACGTTTGACCAGTTGCACGTCGCGGTAGCCGATTTTGGTCGCGTTGATGATATCGCGCACCTGCAGGTCCTCGTCGAAGTCGACGAAGTCCTTGCCCTTGGGGTGCGGGAAAATCGGCCAGTCGAAATTCACCGGGTTTTCCCGGGCGTAGTTCGCCCGCTCGGCGCCGACGCTCAGCCCCAGGGCCCTGGCCGCGTCGAGCCCTGCATTGGCACCGTCGGCGAGAACGTTGTCCAGGCCATGACGGCCATTGGCGGAACCGGCGACAGCGAGGTTGGCCGGCAGGCCGCTGAGGTTGAATTCGGCCTTCTGGTCGTCGTAGGCCAGCTTGCCGCCGGCCTGGCAAAGCAGCTGGTAAACAGGCATATAGCCGGCGGACATGCACAGCAGGTCGCAGTCCAGGCGCAGGCCGCTGTCGCTGACCTGGCCCTGGCCGCTGATGGTGCGCACCTCCACACCGTTGACGTGGCGCATGCCCTTTTCGTGCAGGGCTTCATAGACCGTGCTACCGGTCAGGTGGGGGATCTTGCGTTGCTCCAGGGCGCGGGACAGGGCCGGGTCGGCGCTATTGCGCAGGTCTACCAGCGCGGCCACCTCGACCCCCTGGTCGTGCAGGTCGAGGGCGGTGTAGTAGCCGTCATCGTTGCCGGTCAACACCACCGCGCGTTTGCCCGGCTTGACCGCGTAGAGCTTCATCAGGCGTTGCGCGGCGCTGCACAGCATGACGCCGGGCAGGTCGTTGTTGCGGAAAATCACCGGCTGGTCGAACGCGCCGCTGCACACCAGGCACTGGCGGGCGCGGACCTTGTACATCCGCTTGCCCTGGATCACCGGCAGGTAATTGTCGGTGAACCAGGCATTGCAGGTGGCATCGCTCAGCACGCGGATATTGGCGTGGCCAAGGACCGCCTCCAGCAGTTCCCGGCGCAGGTGCTCGGCACGGCTGCCGGCGATATCGAAACGCGCGTAAGCGAGGGCGCCGCCGAGCACCGGTTGCTGTTCGATCAACAGCACCTGGGCCCCGCAGTTGGCGGCGGTCAAGGCCGCCTGCAACCCGGCGGGCCCGGCGCCGATCACCGCCAGGTCGGTGAACAGGTAGGCCTTGTCGTAGTACTCGGGCTGGAACTTCAGGTCGAGCACGCCCAGGCCGGCTTTCTTGCGAATGATCGGCTCCCAGACTTTCCACATGCCCTTGGGCTTGTAGAACGAGCGGTAATAGAAGCCCACCGGCATGAATTTGGAGAACTTGCCGAGGTAGGCATCGCGGTCGTTATCCAGGGAACCGTTGAAATTCTGTCCCTGGACCTCAAGGCCGGCTTCCAGTGGATAAGCATCGGCCAGCACATTCGGCTCGCGAGGCAACTGCACCAGGCTGTTGGCGTCCTGGCCGGCCATGGTCAGCGGGCCACGGGGGCGGTGGTACTTGAAGGAGCGCGAGAGCAGGAAACGGCCATTGGCGAGCAGGGCGCTGGCGATGCTGTCGCCCTTGAAACCCTGGTAGGCCTTGCCGTCAAAGCTGAAGTCCAGCGGCTGGTCGCGGTCGATCAGCAAACCCATGGGGGCGGGCAGGCGGTTGAAACTGTTCATCCGGCGATCTCCCGGGACTGAGGGGCATTGAAGTCGAGCCGTGAACTGAACAGTTCCCTGGCATCGAAGGTGCGGATGATCTCGTCGCTGACGGTGTGGCGCTCGGCCAGGAACCAGTAGCTGGAAGGCGTGTGCATCCACCACTCGCGGACCACCCCGGCGCGGTTTTCGCTGTTGAAGACATAGTCCGCCCACTCGGCATCGCTGCAGGTGCCCGGGTCCGGCATCGGCTTGAACTCGCCGCCGTAGGTGAACTCACTGATATTGCGCGGCCCGTTGAGCGGGCAATTGATGATTTTCACAGTCCGCTCTCCATTAGTGGCTGGCCGCCGTGGCGCCCATTTCGTTGACTTGCTGGAAGGTGCTGAAACGCTCGAGACCGAAGGGCTTGATCAGCTCCGGCACCCGGCCGCCGCTGGCAACCAGCTCGGCCATGGTCTTGCCGCAGATCGGCGTGGCCTTGAAGCCCCAGGTGCCCCAGCCGGCGTCCAGGTAGTAATTTTCCACCGGCGACAGGCCCATGATCGGGCTGTAGTCCGGGGTCATGTCGGTGATCCCGGCCCACTGGCGCATCAGCTTGGCGTTGGCCAGGAACGGGAACATCTCGATGGCATGGGCCAGCAGGCTTTCCTTCAGGTCCAGGGTCGAACGGCTGTTGAACAGCGGGTAGGGGTCCGAGCCCCCCCCGAACACCACTTCGCCGCGACTGGTCTGCTGCACATAGCAATGCAGCGCCGAGGAGCTCACCAGCGGATCGAGGAAGGGCTTGAACGGCTGGGTCACCATGGCCTGCAAGGGAAAGGTCTGGATCGGCGAACGGATCCCGGCCTTGGCCATCAACAGCGAACTGTGCCCGGCGATGGCCTGGACCACGCAGCCACACTGCAGGGTGCCGCGATTGGTTTTCAGCGCGCGGATCCGGCCGTTCTCTATCACCAGGTCCTGGACCTCGGTGAGCTGATGAATCTCCACCCCGCGCTTGGCCGCTTGCTTGGCGTAGCCCCAGGCCACCGAGTCATGCCGCGCGGTGGCGCCGTCGATATGCCAGAGCCCGGCGATCACCGGCAGATGGCCGGGGTCGAGATTGAGGCTGGGCACCAGCTCGCGAATCTGCTGGCGGTCGATCATTTCCGTGCGGCCGCCGAAGTGCTTGTTGACCTCGGCGCGCTGGCGGAACGAGCGCACCGTCGCATCGGTGTGGGCCAGGGTCAGTTGGCCGCGCTCCGAGTACATGATGTTGAAGTCGAATTCGTTGGAGAGGTTCTGGAACAGCTTCACCGACTCGGCATAGAAGCGCACGCCTTCGCTGGTGAGGTAGTTGGAGCGGATCACCGCGGTATTGCGCGCGGTGTTGCCGCCGCCCAGGTAGGCCTTCTCCAGCACGGCGATATTGTTGATGCCGTGGTAGCGTGACAGGTAGTAGGCGGTGGCCAGGCCATGGCCGCCGGCGCCGATGATCACCACGTCATAGGACGGCTTGAGCTCGCAGGGCGGCGGCAGGTCGACGTCCACCGGGTATTCGGCGCTCAGTCCGTATTTCAATAGATTGAATGGCATACGGCCTCCGATTGGTTGCGTTGCGCCTGGTGTTGCTGGCGGGCGGCGATCACGGTGTTTTTCATCAGGAAGGCGATGGTCATCGGGCCGACGCCGCCGGGGACCGGGGTAATCGCCGAGACCTGGGGCAGGGCGTTGGCGAAATCGACATCGCCGACCAGGCGGCTGCCATTCCCGGTATCAATCCGATTGATCCCCACATCGATCACCACCGCTCCCGGTTTCAGCCAGCTGGCGTCGATCAGGCCGGCGCGGCCGACGGCGGCAATCACGATATCGGCCTGGCGGCACAGCGCCTGGGCATCACGGCTACGGGAGTGGAGCACGGTGACCGAGCAATCGGCCTTGAGCAGCAAAGCCGCCATGGGTTTGCCGACGATATTCGAGCGGCCGACCACCACCGCATGCTTGCCGCGCAGATCGCCGCAGGTTTGTTCCAGCAGGTGCAGGCAGCCGCTGGGAGTGCAAGGGGCGAGCACGTCGCGGCCCTGGCTCAGGCCGCCGACGTTTTCACTGTGGAAACCGTCCACGTCCTTGCGCGGGTCGATGGCTTCCAGGGCCCGCAGTTCGTCGATCTGCGCCGGCAGCGGGAGTTGCAGGAGGATGCCGTTGATCGAGGGATCGTCGTTGAGGCCCTTGATCAGGTTCAGCAACTGCTCGGTGCTGGTGTCGCCGGGCAGGCGATGCTCCTGGGAGCGAATCCCCACCTCATCGGCGCGCAGGATCTTGTTGCGCACATAGACCTGGCTGGCCGGGTCGCCGCCCACCAGGATCACTGCCAGCGCCGGTTGCACCGCCTGGGCGAGCAGCTCGCCGACTTCACGACGCACTTGTTCCAGGACCCGCGCCGAAGCGGCCTTGCCATCTATCAGTCGGGGTGTGTTCACCGGAAGATCACCGTTCTGTCCTGGTTGAGGAAAACCCGGTGCTCCAGGTGGTACTTGACCGCCTTGGACAGGGCCACGGTTTCGGTGTCGCGACCGGTCGCCACCAGGTCATCGGGGCGGTACACGTGGTCGACCCGTTGTACTTCCTGCTCGATGATCGGACCTTCGTCCAGGTCGCTGGTGACGTAGTGGGCGGTGGCGCCAATCAGTTTCACCCCGCGCTGGTAAGCCTGGTGATAGGGCTTGGCACCCTTGAAACCGGGCAGGAACGAATGGTGGATATTGATCGCCCGGCCCGAGAGCTGCCGGCACAGGTCGTCTGAGAGGATCTGCATGTAGCGCGCCAGGACCACCAGGTCGGTGCGGGTGTCGTCGATGATGGTCATCAACTCGGCTTCCTGGCGGGCCTTGGTGTCCTGGGTCACCGGCAGGTAGATGAAGCGGATGCCTTCGCGCTCGGCCATGGGCCGCAGGTCCAGGTGATTGGAGACGATGGCGGTGATGGTCATGTCCATCTCGCCCTTGTGGTAGCGGTAGAGCAGGTCGGTGAGGCAATGGTCGAACTTGCTCACCATCAGCAGCACGCGCATGGGCTGGCGCGTATCGTGCAGCTCCCAGGCCATGTCGAAGGCCTTGGCCACGTCGGCGAAGCCGGCCTTGAGCGTCTCGATATCGGCGGGCAGGCCGTCGTTGAAGCGGAACACCGCACGCATGAAAAACTTGCCGCTGAACTCGTCGTCGAATTGCGCCATCTCCCCGATGTAGCAACCGTTGTCCGCCAGGTAAGTGGTGACGGCGGCGACGATCCCGGACACCGCCGGACAGCTGATCTTGATGATGAAATGGTTTTTGTCGTGTTGCATGACGCGTCCTCGGGAGGGTGGCGGCAGCTCATCGCAGGGCGATAAAAAACAACGGTGAAGCCAGCTTCATGGATGAAGCGTATTTTCTTATGGGGAATAAAATATTCCCAATAGCGGCTTTATAGGGGAAATGCGCGGGGGACGTCCAGAGGTTTCTGAAAGTTTTTTAACTGGTGGGAAATATCAGGCGGCACGACAGCGTTTCTGGCCGTCGTGCGCGAGGGGCGGGTTTATTCGTTGCCGTTGCCGTAGTTCATGATCGACAGCAGGCGGATCGGCACCTGCACCAATTGCTCGGGACCGTGGGGCACTTCGCCTTCGAAGGTCAGGCTGTCACCGGCTTCCATGCGGTACAGCTGATTGCCGTGGCGGTAGATCAACTCGCCTTCGAGCAGATGCAGGAACTCGGTGCCGGGATGGGAGAAGGTCGGAAACTCCTCGCTGGCGTCATCCATGCTGACCATATACGCCTCGAAGCTCTTCTTCGGCCCGCGGGTATGGTTGAGCAGGTGGTAGGTGTGGCCTTTCTCCGTGCCCCGGCGCACCACCTCCATGCCCTGGTCGGCCTTGACCAGCAGGGCACTGCCACCTTGCTGGTCGTACTGGCTGAACAGCTTGGACATCGGCAGCCCGAGCACGTCGCACAGGCGGCTCAGGGTATCGAGGCTGGTGGACACCTGGGCGTTTTCGATCTTGCTCAACATGCCCTGGCTGATGCCGGCGATCTTCGCCACATCGGACAGCTTCAGGTCCTGGGCCAGGCGCTGGCGCTTGATCTGCATGCCCAGGTACTGCTCCAGCTTGAGGCGGGGTTCGAGCTCGTTCGGCATATTCATCGGGACCTGCACGGTTTCTGTTCAATAATATTAGTTTCGCACTGAGAAAGTGCAAGGCGGCAACCTGTGTGGTCCGCCGCTGCGGTGTATTCCCACAAGGAAAACAATTTTCCCATATATACAGCACAAATGCGCGGTCACTGATGTCGCATTTCGGCATGGCGGGACTTGGCAAGGGCTTTGCATTCCTGAAGAGAAATTAACTTTCTTCTGCGGAATAAAGAAGGTTGAGAGCGTCAACTCCATCCCTAGCGCTTTGCCTTTTCACGAGGAGTGAAGACCCCATGTTGCCAGCAGAAACCCAGCGCCTTATCGACAAGCACGGGATCAAGTACGTGCTTGCGCAATTTGTCGATATCCATGGCGCGGCAAAAACCAAATCGGTGCCGGTGTGCGGACTCAAGACGGTGGCGGAAGAAGGGGCCGGATTTGCCGGTTTCGCCATCTGCGGCATGGGCATGGAGCCCCACGGTCCGGACTTCATGGCCCGTGGCGATCTGTCGACCCTGACGCCGGTGCCCTGGCAGCCGGGGTATGGCCGCGTGGTCTGTGTCGGGCATGTCGACGGCCAGCCGCATCCCTATGACAGCCGCTATGTCCTGCAACAACAGGTCCAGCGCCTGCAGGACAAGGGTTGGACCCTCAACACTGGCCTGGAGCCGGAATTCAGCCTGTTCCGCCGTGACGCCGAGGGCAAGCTGCAAGCGGTCGACGCCAGCGACAACCTCGACAAGCCCTGCTACGACTACAAGGGCCTGTCGCGTTCCCGGGTGTTTCTCGAGCACCTGACCGAGGCGCTGCAAGCGGTGGATTTCGAGGTTTACCAGATCGACCACGAAGACGCCAACGGCCAGTTCGAGATCAACTACACCTACAGCGATGCCCTGACCTCGGCCGATCGCTTCACCTTCTTCCGCATGGCCGCCGGCGAGATTGCCAACGACCTGGGCATGATCTGCTCGTTCATGCCCAAGCCCGACCCGAAGCGGGCCGGCAACGGCATGCACTTTCACCTGTCGATCGCCAGCGCCGAGAACAAGAACCTGTTCCATGACGCCAGCGACCCGAGCGGCATGGGCCTGTCGAAGCTGGCCTATCACTTCGCCGCCGGCCTGCTCGCCCATGGCCCGGCGCTGTGTGCCTTCGCCGCGCCGACGGTGAACTCCTACAAGCGCCTGGTGGTGGGTAACTCCCTGTCCGGCGCGACCTGGGCCCCGGCCTTTATCGCCTTCGGCGCCAACAACCGCTCGGCGATGGTCCGCGTGCCTTACGGACGCCTCGAATTCCGCCTGCCGGATGCCGGCTGCAACCCCTACCTGGTCAGCGCCGCGATCATCGCCGCAGGCCTGGACGGCATCGACCGGCAACTGGAAGTCGAGCATGTCTGCAACGAAAACCTCTACAGCCTGAGCCTGGAGCAGATCGCTGCCCGGGGCATCAAGACCTTGCCGCAATCGCTCAAGGAAGCCACCGACGCCCTCGAAGCCGACCCGCTGTTCGCCGAGGTCATGGGCCCGCAAATCGTCGGTGAGTTCATCAAGCTCAAGCGCATGGAGTGGGTGGAATACAGCCGCCATGTCTCCGACTGGGAAATCCAGCGCTACACCGAATTCTTCTGACCGACCGCTTCAACAACCATTCGGGCGGTCGGGGTCAAACCGGGCGTCCTGCGTCTTCGAGGGAGACTTGATATGTGTGGGATCGTAGGGCTTTACCTGAAAAATCCGCAGCTGGAAGCCCGGCTCGGCCAGTTGTTCGAGCCGATGTTGCTGGCCATGACCGACCGTGGCCCGGACAGCGCCGGCTTTGCCATCTACGGTGATGAAGTGGCCGACGGCTGGCTCAAACTGACCTTGCAGGCGACCACTGAGGGTTTCGACTGGCAACCACTGATGGCCGAGCTGGAAGGGCGCCTGGGCTGCTCCCTGGACTGGTTTCAGAACGCCAGTGCCGTGGTGCTGAAAATCCAGGCCAGTGAAGCCCCGGTACGGGCGCTGCTCAATGAGCTGGCGCCGTCGGTGCGGATCATGAGCGTCGGACAGAGCATCGAAATTCTCAAGGGCATGGGCCTGCCGCTGGAGATTTCCCGGCGTTTCGGCCTGGCCGGCATGCAGGGCAGCCACATTATCGGGCATACCCGCATGGCCACCGAAAGCGCGGTGACCCTGGAAGGCAGTCACCCGTTCTCCACTGGCGCGGACCTGTGCCTGGTGCACAACGGCTCGCTGTCCAACCACTTCCGTCTGCGCCAGGAACTCAAGCGCGAAGGCATTCATTTCGAGACCGACAACGACACCGAAGTGGCCGCCGGTTACCTGACCTGGCGCCTGCAACAGGGCGACTCGCTGAAGCAGGCGCTGGACCATTCACTGCGCGACCTCGATGGCTTCTTCACCTTCGCCATCGGCACCCGCAACGGCTTCGCGGTGATCCGCGATCCGGTGGCGTGCAAGCCGGCGATTATCGCCGAAACCGACGACTACGTGGCCATGGCCTCGGAATACCAGGCCCTGTCGAGCCTGCCGGGTATCGAACACGCCAAGGTCTGGGAGCCGGCACCGGCCACCCTGTACCTCTGGGAACGCGAATCAGCTTAAGGAGTGCCTGCATGAAAACCATCGATCTTTCCACGGCCTCGGTGCGCGACCTCAACCAGGCGCTGCATGACCAGGTCCATCAGCTAGAGGACCGTGAATGGGTGGTGACCCATTCCAACGGCAAGCACAACCTCGCGGTGGGGGTGAACCAGGCGGTGTCCATCGATATCCAGGGCCATGCCGGTTACTACTGCGCGGGCATGAACCAGAAGGCGAGCATCACCGTGCACGGCAATGCCGGTGTCGGTGTGGCGGAGAACATGATGTCCGGCATGGTCCGGATCAAGGGCAGCGCCTCCCAGGCGGCCGGAGCCACGGCCCATGGCGGTCTGCTGGTGATCGAGGGTGATGCCGGGGCCCGTTGCGGGATCTCGATGAAGGGCATTGATATCGTGGTCGGCGGCAGCATCGGCCATATGAGCTGCTTCATGGGCCAGGCCGGGCGCCTGGTGGTGTGTGGCGATGCCGGCGATGCCCTGGGCGATTCGCTCTACGAAACCCGTATCTACGTCAAAGGCAGCGTGCAGTCCCTGGGGTCGGATTGCGTCGAGAAAGAGATGCGCGCCGAGCACCTGGAAGAGTTGCAGGAACTGCTCAACCGCGCCGGTTTCGACGAGTCCCCCGCCAGCTTCAAGCGCTATGGCTCGGCCCGTCAGTTGTACAACTTCAAAGTCGATAACGCGTCCGCGTACTGATCCGCGCGAGGAGAACTGCCATGAGCGACCCTGTTAACCCAAAAGCCGCTACTCCGGTGCTGCGTGAATCCGCCACCTTCGACCGCCTGACCATCCAGGAAATCCAGCGTGCCGCCGAGACCGGTATCTATGACATCCGGGGTGGCGGCACCAAGCGCAAGCTGCCGCACTTCGATGACTTGCTGCTGCTCGGTGCCAGCGTCTCGCGCTACCCGCTGGAAGGCTACCGGGAGAAGTGCGGGACCGATGTGATTCTCGGCAACCGCTTCGCCAAGAAGCCGATTCACCTGAAGATTCCGGTGACCATTGCCGGCATGAGCTTCGGCGCGCTGTCGGCCAATGCCAAGGAAGCCCTTGGCCGTGGCGCGACCATTGCCGGCACCAGCACCACCACCGGTGACGGCGGCATGACCCCGGAAGAGCGCGGGCAATCGCAGCACCTGGTCTATCAATACCTGCCGTCCCGTTATGGCATGAACCCGGATGATCTGCGCAAGGCCGACGCCATCGAGATCGTCCTGGGGCAGGGCGCCAAGCCGGGCGGTGGCGGCATGCTGCTGGGGATGAAAGTCACCGAGCGCGTAGCGGGCATGCGCACGCTGCCGATCGGCGTCGACCAGCGCAGCGCCTGTCGGCACCCGGACTGGACCGGCCCGGACGACCTGGCGATCAAGATTGCCGAGTTGCGGGAAATCACCGATTGGGAAAAACCGATCTACGTGAAGATCGGCGCCAGCCGGCCGTATTACGACGTCAAGCTGGCGGTCAAGGCCGGGGCCGACGTGATTGTGCTCGATGGCATGCAGGGCGGCACGGCGGCGACCCAGGAAGTGTTTATCGAACATGTGGGGATTCCGATCCTGCCGGCGATTCCCCAGGCGGTCCAGGCGTTGCAGGAGATGGGCATGCATCGCAAGGTGCAGTTGATCGTCTCGGGCGGGATTCGCAACGGCGCCGATGTGGCCAAGGCCATGGCGCTGGGGGCCGATGCGGTGGCGATCGGCACGGCGGCATTGATTGCCCTGGGTGACAACCACCCGCGCCTGGACGAGGAATTGAAGAAGATCGGCTCGGCGGCCGGCTTTTACGATGACTGGCAGAACGGTCGTGACCCGGCGGGGATCACCACCCAGGACCCGGAGCTGTCCAAGCGCCTCGATCCGGTGGAAGGCGGCCGGCGCCTGGCCAACTACCTGCGGGTGCTGGTGCTGGAGGCGCAGACCATGGCGCGGGCCTGTGGCAAGTCGCACCTGCATAACCTCGATCCCGAGGACCTGGTGGCCCTGACCGTGGAATCGGCGGCCATGGCCCGGGTGCCGCTGGCCGGCACGTCGTGGATTCCGGGTTCGGGCTACTGAACCAAGACTCCAATGGAATCTTGAACACGCCGAAAAACCTGTAGGAGCCAGCTTGCTGGCGATAGCGGCCGCTCAGACGATGCAAGGCTCACCGGCCTCATCGCCAGCAAGCTGGCTCCTGCAGAGAGCGTGCTCAGCCGTGACGGGCCCTGACAGGGAAGGCGGTATTTGCACGTTCATCATTCGAAGAGGCCCCGAGGCCCGTCCACTCTCACATTGCTCGCTGCCAGACATCCCCATTCTTTTTGCAGGAGCTTCAATAATGGTCAATCGTCTACCTGGCAAATCCCTTTTACTGCTGCTGGCCCTCGGTGCGATAGCACCCGTGGCTCAAGCAGCCGACACCCCGACCCTCAATACCGGCAGCACCGCCTGGATGATCACCGCGGCGGTGCTGGTGCTGTTCATGTGCCTGCCGGGCCTGGCGCTGTTCTACGGCGGCCTGGTCCGGGCAAAAAACATGCTCTCGCTGTTCACCCAGTGCTTCGGTGTCGCTGGTCTGGTCGGCGTGTTGTGGGTGATCTACGGCTACAGCATGGTGGTCGACACCACCGGCATGATCGACGGCCAGGTGACCTTCAACAGCTTTGTCGGTGGCCTGGGCCGGGCCTTCCTGGCCGGAATGAAACCCGACAGCCTGGTGGGTGATATCCCGGAAGGGGTGTTCGTGACCTTCCAGATGACCTTCGCCATCATCACCCCGGCGCTGATTGCCGGGGCCTTTGCCGAGCGCATGAAGTTCTCGGCGGCGCTGCTGTTCATGGCGGTCTGGTTCACCCTGGTCTACGCGCCGGTGGCGCATATGGTCTGGGGCGGGTCCGGGGCCCTGATGCACAACTGGGGCGTGCTCGACTTTGCCGGCGGCACCGCCGTGCATATCAATGCCGGCGTCGCCGCCCTGGCCGCGTGCCTGATCCTCGGCAAGCGCAAGGGTTATCAGAACGAGCCGATGCCGGCGCACAACCTGAGCCTGACCATGGCCGGCGCGGCGATGCTCTGGGTCGGCTGGTTCGGTTTCAATATCGGTTCCGGCGGCGGTCTCAACGGGCTCTCGGGCATCGTCATGCTCAATACCCAGTTGGGCGCCTGTGCCGGTATTCTCGGCTGGATGTTCACCGAGTGGTTCAAGGTCGGCAAACCCAGTGCCCTGGGCCTGGCCAGCGGTGCCTTGGCCGGTTTGGTGGGGATCACCCCGGCTTGCGCCTATGTCGGCGTCGGCGGTGCCCTGGCCATCGGCTTGTTGTGCGGGGTGTTCTGCTACCTGAGTGTGACCGTGCTGAAACGACGTTTCGGCTATGACGACAGCCTCGATGTCTTCGGACTGCATGGCATCGGCGGCATGATCGGCGCGGTGCTGACCGGGGTGTTCTGCGTGCCGTCGATGGGCGGCCTGGTGGAGGGCGTGACCCTGGGCGGGCAGGTCCTGGCGCAGATCAAGGGGGTGGCGCTGACCACGGCCTACTGCTTTGTCGTCAGTTGGGTGATTCTCAAGGTGATCAAGGTGTTGATCGGTTTGCGCGCCGATGAGTCGGTGGAAGAGATGGGGCTGGACCTGGCCGAGCACAATGAGCGCGCTTACAACCATTGAGCCTGGACCCGGTGTGCCGGCCGGTGAAACGGTGTAACGGCTGACATCGCATCGCCGGCAAGCCGGCGATGGCGTCTGCGAGGACAGCACAACCGCCAGCGTCTACCGGGATTGCTGCAACTGTGTGGCAATCACGGTGTTCTTCATCAGATAGGCAATGGTCATCGGCCCGACCCCACCCGGTACCGGGGTGATCGCGCTGGCCACCAGGCGGGCGCTGGCATAGTCGACATCCCCTACCAGTCGGCTGCCGGTCTCGGTTTCAATCCGGTTGATACCCACATCGATCACCACCGCACCCGGCTTGAGCCAACTGGCATCGATCAACTGCGGGCGCCCGACAGCGGCCACCACAATATCCGCCAGCCGGCACAACGCCGGGGCATCGACACTGCGCGAGTGCACCACGCTGACCGAACAATCGGCCTGCAACAGCAAGGTCGCCATCGGCTTGCCGACGATATTCGAACGACCGATCACCACCGCGTGCTTGCCGCTCAGATCGCCGCAGGTTTCCTGCAGCAAGCGCATGCAGCCACTGGGGGTGCAGGGTGTCAGCACTTCGGCGCCGTGAACCAGGCCGCCGACGTTTTCCCGGTGAAAGCCGTCGACATCCTTGAGCGGGTCGATGGCCTGGATCACGGCATTTTCTTCGATATGCGCGGGTAACGGCAGTTGCACCAGGATGCCGTTCACTGTCGGATCGGCATTCAGTTCGCCAATCAGTTGCAGCAGCTCGGCCTGGCCGGTGCTTGCGGGCAGGCGATGTTCCAGCGAGCGGATGCCGACTTCTTCGGCGCGCAGCAGTTTATTGCGCACATAGACCTGGCTGGCCGGGTCGTCGCCCACCAGGACCACGGCCAGTGCGGGGAAGATGGCTTGCCGGGCCAGGTTCGCGACTTCGTCGCGGACTTCATTGAGCACCTGGGCGGCGATTGCCTTGCCGTCGATGTCACGGGCCGGTGCAAGGGAAGAATTCATCGAATGCGTCACCATGGTCTGGATAGGAAAAAGAGTGGGGCCAGGCGCCTTCGCCCCAATGGGGGACTTGAAGACACCGCCAAACCTGTAGGAGCCAGCTTGCTGGCGATAGCGGCCGATCAGGCGATGCAAGGCTCACTGGCCCCATCGCCAGCAAGCCGGCTCCTACAGGGATCGGGTTCAGCCTAGACGGCTGGTAGCGCCAGCCAGGTCATTGGGGTTCTTCAGGTCAGGCCACCAGCCGGTGGCAGAAATATACCACCAGCACGCCGGCGAGCAGTGTGACATAAGGCAGCATACCCGCGCGCTTGAGTCCGGCATCGGCCTGGATATGCAGGTCGGTCAGCATCGCTTCCGGGAAACGGCCCTTGTCCTGCCAGTAATGGCGCACGACAAACACCGGAATGATCAGCAGCGCCAGTAACAGGCCAGTGAACAGCGTACCGGCGCCCCAGATATCCGCGCCCATTCCCATGCACGCCAGATTGACGAAGCTCAGCACCCCGCCGGCCGCCAGCAACAGGGTCGGTGCCTTGTACGGACGGGCCCAGTCCGGGCGGTCCAGGCGGTGGATCCAGCCGGCGTTGAGGTTGAGGAAGTTGAAGATGATGTAGCTGACATTCGACGCCGCGAGGACGAACACATAGTCGGACATCAGTAACAGCAGCATATTGAACGTCAGGTCGGTCCACATCGCCGCCGTCGGCGCGCCGTGTTCGTTGGTCCGCCCCAGGTACCTGGGCAACCAGCCGTCCACCGAGGCCTGGTACAGGGTGCGCGAAGAGCCGGACATCGAGGTCATGATCGCCAGCAGCGTGGCCAGTATCAGCATGATCAGCACGATATTGGCCACCAGCTTGCCGCCGCCGATGCTGTCGGCCATGACCTGGCCGACGCCCATGCCGCTGTAGATCGCCGGCGACAGCAGGCCGCTGTAGACGGCGGGAGTGACCACCGCGCCGCTGGCATCGAGCACCGCCGGCGTCACCAGTTGACCGAGCCCGAGGCTGCCCTGGAAAGCCAGCGGCACCAGGGTGAACACCAGGATGCAGAGCAGGCCCGCGTAGAAGATCGCCTTGAAGGTGTCGCGCTTGGGATCCTTGAATTCCCGGGTATAGCACACGGCGGTCTCGAAGCCGTAGGTCGACCAGGCGGCCATGAACAGGCCGCCGGCCATCAGCGACCAGCCGGAAATATCCCAGGGCCCGTCGATCACCTGTCCGGCGGCGTCGTGGGCCAGGGGGAACAACGGCAGGAAGTTGACCCGCGCCGCGTCGCCGGTAAGCAGCGGCACCACACCTACCAGCAGCAGCGGAATCAGCGAAGTGGCGCCCAGCACCAGGGTCAGTCGCGCCGAACGCAGGATGCCGCCGTGCTGCACGGCGAAAACTCCCAGCAGGATCAGCAGGCCAATACCGAAGGTGGCGTTGATGCGCAGCGACAGGCCGCTCTTGACCCAGCCCAGGTCAAGCAGGGTGAACTGCCAGGTGTTGATCAGCGCATCCGCCGGAAACAGCGCGGTGAGGATATAGCCGGCGGCCAGTCCCGAACCGATGGCCAGCACCGGCGACCAGGCCAGCCAGTTGCACCACACCGACACCGGGGCGATCAGCTTGCTGTAGCGGACCCAGGCGATGGCGCCGTAGACCGAGGCGCCGCCGGACTTGTGCGGAAACAGCCCGGCGATTTCGGCATAGGTGAAGGCCTGGATAAAACCGAACAGGATCGACACGATCCAGACGATCCAGGCCGGTTTGCCCACGGTGGCGGCAATCGCGCCAATGGAGAACAGCACCAGCGCGGGCACGCCGCTGGCGACCCAGAAGGCACCGCGCCAATCGATCTTGCGGTGCAGGCTGCCGACCGCGGCGGTGGCCGGCGGTACGGTCTCGAACGTCGTCGCTTCCATCGTTGTATTCCCATGTCTGAGTGGAGGGGCGTTGGGCAGTCAAAGTCAGTTGGCGTAACCGTTCGTTATTCCGATCAACTGCGCACCCGGCTCTTGTCCGGGTCGTAGAAGATTGCGGGCGTGACCGTGGCGCTGATGCGCTTCTGCAGGCCATCGACCTTGCCGACCTCAAGCTCCATGCCAATCTCGGCGCAGGCCACATCGACGCGACAGAGGGCGATATTGCTGCCCAGCAGTGGCGAGCGACAGGCGCTGGTGATGACTCCTACCCGGGCCCGCCCGCGATAGACCGCATCGCCATGGTGGGCACCTTCATTGCCGCTCAGTTGCAGGCCCACCAGCTTGTGGCTGGGATGGGCGCTGCGCCGCAGCAGCGCGTCGCGACCGATGAAGTCGTCGGTCTTGCTCTTGAGCGGCACGCTGAAACCGATCCCGGCTTCAAATGGATCGGTCTGGTCGCTGAACTCGTAGCCGGCAAAGATCAGCCCGGCTTCGATGCGCAGCATGTCCAGGGCATCCAGGCCCAGGGGGACGATGCCCAGGGGCTGGCCCAACTGCCAGATCCGGTCCCAGACCCGCCCGGCGTCCTCGGGCTGGCACCAGACCTCATAGCCCAACTCGCCGGTGTAGCCGGTGCGGGAAATCATCAGCGGGCAACCGTCGTAGCCGTCCAGGCGCCCCACCAGGAAGCGGAACCAGCCGAGGCTTTCCAGGTCCGGCTGGGTCGGTGGGGTCCAGACCATCTGCTTGAGCAGTTCGCGGCTCAGCGGACCCTGGACCGACAGGTTGTGGATCTGCTCGCTGGCGGACTTGACCCAGACCTTCATGCCCAGCTTCGCCGCCTGTTCCCGCAGCCAGGTGCCGGCATAGTCCTCGCCGCAGATCCAACGGAAATTATCCGGCCCCAGGCGCAGCAGGGTGCCGTCGTCGAGCATGCCGCCGTGCTCGTGGCACATCGCCGAATACACCACCTGGCCGACCGCCAGGCGCCGCACGTCGCGGGTCAGGCAGTACTGCAACAGGGCTTCGGCGTCCGGGCCGAGGATCTCGAACTTGCGCAGGGCCGTCAGGTCCATCACCGCCACGCGCTCGCGGCAGCCGAGGTATTCGTCGATGGCACCGAAACCGTCGTAGCGCAGGGGCAGCCACCAGTTGCGGTAGTCGGTGAAGCTGCCGGTCAGGCCGCTGGTGCGGCTGTGGAAGCCCGATTCACGGGTCAGGATCGGGTCGGCGTCCGCCGTGGTTCGAGTGCTCATGGCGATGGAAAAACGCTCCTGTTCGCTGTAGACGCGGATATGGATGTCGGTCGGGTTCCAGCCGTTGGCCGGGTCGATATCGTCGGGGCACGATGAGCTGCCGCAGACCAGGTCGTTCATGGCCTTGAGCAGTACATAGTCGCCGGGGCGCGACCAGGGTTCGTCGAGGGTCATCTGCTGGTGGGCGTCGATCACGGTGTTGAAGAAGAAGTTGATCGCCGGCCAGCCGGCGCGCGCTTTTACGCCATGGGGGGCGAGGGCGCGGCTGAGGTTGTCACTGCAGTTGTCGTGCCCGAAATAGCCCTGGCTTTCGTAATAACGGGCGGCGCAGGCGAGGGCGAAAGCGTCGTGACGGCCCACGGTGTCGCGCACCACTTCGAGCATGGGCTGAAACTGCCGGTCGAAGAACTTCGAGAACAGTCCCGGCGCCGGGTAGGCACTGCCGTTGAGGGTGCGGGTGACGGTCTGGTCGAGGTCCAGCTCCAGCCCGCGATCCAGTGCCCGACGGTCGAAGGCGACGAAGTCCGAACACTGTCGGCCGGCGACGTCCAGCACCTGGATGTATTGACCCTTGGCGACGTGGTAAGCGCGGGCGCTGCCGGCGCGTACGGTGAACTCGTCCACCAGTTCGCCCAAGGGTTCCGGCGGTTCGGGCAGCCACAGCGGCGACGGGTTGGCCCGCTCGACCACCAGGCGCAGCTCGCTGGGCCGGTATTGCCGGTCGACGGCGTGGGGGCTGGCGGGGGCGGCTACCAGCACCAGCAGCGGACCACTGGCGACAAAGCGGCGGCTGTGCCCGGCTGCGCTGTCGTCGCCCCAGAGTGAGGCGGCGCGGGGCAGTGAGCGGAGATCGATACCGCGTTTGTGCAAGGCCTGGAGAATGCGTCGGCTGTGCAGGCTCGGCTCGGCCAATTGCCCGGCGATAAACTCGCCGCCCGGCGTGGCGGCCAGTGCCCATTGTGCCAGGGCGCTGTGGCCGTTCGCCGCGAGGGCCAGCAACTCGCAGGATTGCAGGCCTTCG
Organism: Pseudomonas sp. MWU12-2319; assembly: GCF_023242525.1. Taxonomy (NCBI): domain Bacteria; kingdom Pseudomonadati; phylum Pseudomonadota; class Gammaproteobacteria; order Pseudomonadales; family Pseudomonadaceae; genus Pseudomonas; species Pseudomonas sp. MWU12-2319. Next base: position 84,304 of record NZ_JALJES010000008.1, on the reverse strand, counting down.
ACATCGATCACCTGCAAGGTGTCGCCGGGCTCCAGGGCCACCAGGCCGACGCCGCCGGCGGCCACCCGATAACGTTCCTGCGCCGGCGCCCGGGCAAACAGCCCGGGCTCCCGGGGATGCGAAACACGTGGTGCGTTCATGCTGCGACTCCCCTGTCAGCCAACCGACTGGATCGAGGTGGGCGGTTCGCCGAGGTAGGCGGCCATGGAGTCGTCCAGCGCGTGCAGCCAGGGTGTGTGATGGGTCGGCGACTGGGTGCCGGTCATCAGCGAACGGTAGGACTTGTCGCGATAACCCATGATGTTTTCGGCCTTGTCGTGCTTCCAGTGCAGGAAGGTGTCGTTGACCGCGGCGATGTCGAAATCGGGGTAGTCGGTGGCGTCCACCAGTTGCTGGATATAGGCGCCCTGGTACTCGAACATCTGCTGGTTGGTTTCCAGGGTCTGCTCGCGTGCGTGCCATTGCCGGCTGTCGGCGACCATCTCGGCGTGAGACGGCAAGGCGATGCGCCCGAGGATGACGTCGCGGGCATACCAGGCCTGGGCGTCGAACATGTTGAAGGAGTACCACTGGTCCTGCATGCCGAGGTAGATCATCCGTGGGTTGGGCTCCCAGAACACGCCCTTGTACAGGTTCATCGGCCACAGGCGATTGTCGGTCTTGAGGCAGAGTTCGTCCGGCAGGAACGGGAAGTGATGCTTGTAGCCGGTGCAGAGGATCACCGCGTCGATGTGCTTGCTGCTGCCGTCGGCAAAATAGGCGCGGTTGTTTTCCAGGCGTTGCAGCAGCGGTTTTTCCTCCCAGTTGGCCGGCCATTGGTAGCCCATCGGCGCGCTGCGGTAGCAACTGGTGATGCTCCGGGCGCCGTATTTGTAGCACTGCGAGCCGATGTCCTCGGCCGAATAGCTGCTGCCGACGATCAGCAGGTCCTTGCCCTTGAATTCCAGGGCCTCGCGAAAGTCATGGGCGTGCAGGATGCGTCCGGCGAACTGCTCGAAACCCTCGAAGTACGGGACCTTGGGCGTGGAGAAGTGGCCGCAGGCATTGATCACGTAGTCGAAGCTTTCCTCGGTCTGAAGATCCTGGTTGTAGTCATGGGCCTGGACAGTGAAGCGGCCGCTGTCGGCGTCGAAGCTGACCTGGCGCACCACATTGTTGAAGCGAATGTACTGGCGCACCCCGGCTTTTTCCACGCGGCCCTTGATGTAGTCCCAGAGCACTTCCCGCGGCGGGTAGGACCCGATGGGCCGGCCGAAATGCTCTTCGAAGGTGTAGTCGGCGAACTCCAGGCACTCCTTGGGGCCGTTCGACCACAGGTAGCGGTACATGCTGCCGTGCACCGGTTCGCCGTTTTCGTCGAGGCCGGTGCGCCAGGTGTAGTTCCACATGCCGCCCCAGTCGCTCTGCTTTTCGTAGCAGACCAGTTCCGGGATCTCGGCGCCTTTGTCACGGGCCGACTGGAAGGCTCGCAGTTGCGCCATGCCGCAAGGGCCGGCGCCGATGATTGCCACGCGTAAAGTCATGATCGTGCCTCGTAATGATGGGGTCGGCGCTCAGCGAAAGATCACTGTCTTGTCCTGGTTGATGAAGACCCGGTGTTCCAGGTGATATTTCAGGGCCTTGGAAAGCGCGACGGTTTCGGTGTCGCGGCCGATGGCGACCAGGGAATCGGGCCGGTGGGTGTGGTCGACCCGCTGGATCTCCTGCTCGATGATCGGGCCCTCGTCCAGGTCGCTGGTGACGTAGTGGGCGGTGGCGCCGATCAGCTTCACGCCACGGTCGTAGGCCTGGTGATAGGGCTTGGCACCCTTGAACCCCGGCAGGAACGAGTGGTGGATATTGATCGCCCGGCCTGACAGCTTGCGGCACAGGTCGTCGGAGAGGATCTGCATGTAGCGGGCAAGCACCACCAGGTCGGTGTGGGTTTCCTCGACGATGCGCAGCAGCTCGGCTTCCTGCCCGGCCTTGGTGTCCTTGGTCACCGGCAGGTAGATGAAGCGGATGCCCTCGCGCTCGGCCATCGGCCGCAGGTCCAGGTGATTGGAGACCACGGCGGTGATGGTCATGTCCATCTCGCCCTTGCGGTGGCGATAGAGCAGGTCGGTCAGGCAATGGTCGAACTTGCTGACCATCAGCAGCACCCGCGTCGGCTCGGCACCGCTGAACAGCTCCCACTGCATGTCGAAGCCGCCGGCCAGGCCACCGAGGCCTTCGCGCAGTGCGCCGACGTCGGCGCTCGGACCTTTGTTGAAGCGGAACACCGCGCGCATGAAGAAACGCCCGGTGAACTCATCGTCGAACTGCGCCAGCTCGCTGATGTAGCAGTTCTGCCCGGCCAGGCAGGAGGTGACCGCCGCGACGATGCCGGAGGTGGCCGGGCAGGTGATCTTGAGAATGTAGTGTGGCTCTGGATGGTCCATGGAAACTCCCGGGGTGGCTCAGCCCTTGGCGGTGCGTTTGGTTTTCTGCGGATCGTCGAAGGGCAGCGCGTGGCTGACGGCGCCGGTCTCCAGGCTGCCGCGCACTTGCAGGGCGATACCGGGCACGGAGCAGGCGACGTTCATGCGGGCGATGGCCATGGAGCGTTTGCTCAAGCGCGAATACATGCCGCAGGTGACCACGCCGACCTGTTGGCCGCCTTGCCAGAGGGTGTCGCCGGCCTCGGCGGCGCGGACGCCGTCCAGCAGCAGGCCAGTGATCTTGAAGCGCTCGCGGCCTTGCAGGCGGCGGTGTTCCTCGGCGCCGCGGAAGTCGCGTTTTTCCGGCGAGACGGTGAACTCCAGGCCCATTTCCCAGAGGGTGTCGCCGGGCTTCTCGTCGGCGAAGGGATACATCTGCGAGTTGTCGTAGGGGAAGAACATCAGCGAGCTTTCCACCCGCAACCAGTCCAGGGCGGTAAAGGCGCAGGGAATGATGCCCAGGCCCGCACCCTGTTCCAGGATCTGGTCCCAGAGCAAGGGCGCATCGGCGGCCTTGCAGAAGATCTCGTAGCCGCGCTCGCCGGTGTAGCCGGTGCGCGAGATCATCACCGGGCGCTCGAACAGCCGGGTCTGCAGGTGGTGGAAGTAGGGCAGCTGGCGAATGCCGGGCACGTGCTCGGCAAGAAAATCCACCGCCAGCGGGCCTTGCAGCGACAGGTCGTGGAGGTCGTCGTCGAACAGCACCGCGACCTGCCGGCCCTGGGCCGAACGCACCAGCATTTCATGGCCGCTGCCGGCGCCATGGACCACCATGAACGCGTTGGGGCCGGTGCGGTAGACGATGCAGTCGTCGACGAACTTGCCTTCCTCGTCGAGCATCGAGGCGTACACCGATTTGCCCGGATACAGCTTGCTGATGTCCCGGGAGGTCGCCCATTGCAGCAGGCTCTCGGCGTGGGGGCCGACGTAGTGGACTTTTTTCAGCCCGGACACGTCCATCAGTCCGGCCCGGGTGCGGATTGCCTCGTGGTGATCGGCGAGGTCGCTGGCGTAGGTCCAGGCGGTGCCCATGCCGTTCCAGTCTTCCAGGTTCGAGCCGAGTGCGCGGTGGCGCTCGGCGAGTGCGGAAATGCGCCATGAATGAGCCATATGCAGGTCCTTGTCGGTCAAAGAGTGGGTAAGGGGTCAGGCGTCGGGGTCGAAGCGGCTCAGCCACTTGACCAGGGTCTCTCGGTAGCGGGCCATGCCCTTGTAGTCGGCGATCGGCTCCGGCAGGTCGCGCAGCACGCGGTGCAGGCGGCAGCCCCAGCCGGGCTGGCTGACCAGTTCGTCGAGGCTGATCAGGTAGGTGCGGATGCTGAACATCAGGCCGTTGCTGCGGGGCAGGCGCGCCATCAGTTGCAGTTCGACCCGCAGGTGCACCAGGCGACCGGCGTTTTCGGCGGTGACACTGCCGCGGTCGGCGCCCCATTCGTGGAAGGTTTCCGGCGAGGAGTCCAGGCGCGGATTGATCGTCAGCGTCCAGTTCAGGCGCCGCACCGGCTGGCCCACCGGGACATTGAGCAGGTATTTCAGGGCCCGCTCGAAGATGCCCATCTGGTGGGCCATGGGCACCGGCGAATGCCATTGCTTGAAGCTCATGCCGGCATCGAAGGCCAGCGACCAGTCCGCCGGGCTGGTGACCATGCCGGCGTCCATGAACAGGTCGCCGTCGCGTTGGTCGAGCAGGGCGAAATCGCCCTGGACCTGGCGGGTGATGAACTCCAGCGGCTCGCACGGCAAGGTCGTGGCGTCGCCGAAGATAAAGCGCTGGTCGATCGCCAGGGCCTTGTTGCGCCAGTGCCAGTTCAAGCCGTCGCAGTCGAGTTCGAACCACTGCGGATAATCGGCGGCGAGCTTTTCCATCAGCATTTCCAGGGCGTCCCAGGCGGCTTCCTGCATATGCGGCATTACCAGGTAGCGGCGTGGGTCCTGGTCCAGGACCCGGGCGCGTTCGGCCATTTCCGAGCGGTAGTGCTCGTCGATATCGAACCAGTGTTCGTAGATCGAGCCGGGGTCCTTCGAGTTCGCCGGTTCGATATTCACCGAATAGAGGTAACTGTCCTCGCTGAAGGGGAACGGAAAGCGCCGGATGGCCTTGGGGCTGTTGCGGAAGCTGAAGGGCTCCCGGTAGGTCTGGAGTGGGCTGAATTGAACGGACATGGTCGACTCCTAGAGATCTAGCAAAACCCGCGGGCCGCAACCGCGCGAGACACAGGGCATAAGGAACTCGGCCTGTTCGGCACGGCTCAGGAAGCTGTCGCGGTGTTCGATTTCGCCGTGTAGATGGCGGGTCATGCACTGGCCGCAGACCCCGCCACGACACAGGCTGGGTGGCGCGATGCCGGCGCTTTCCAGGGCTTCGAGCAGGCTCTGTCCGGCGCTGACCTGAAGGCGGCGGCCGCTGCGGGCCAGTTCCAGTTCGAAGGGCCGGCCGGGCTGCGCGGCGCTGAAGGCTTCCCAGTGCACGCGGCTGGCGGGCCAACCGAGGCGGTTCGCGGTTTCCCGTACCGCATCGAGCAGGCGCTGCGGACCGCAGGTGTAGACATGGCTGCCCAGGGGCCGGTCGCGCAGGATCGTCGACAGGTCGCAAGGTGTGCCGGCGGCGTAACGATGCAGGCGCGGCCCCAGGCGTTCCTGCAACTCGTCGAGATAGGCATCGGTCAGGCCCGGCCGGTGGAGGTAGTGCAACTCGACATCCGCCTGCCGCCGTTGCAGGGCGTCGAGATAGGCCATGAACGGGGTGATGCCGATGCCGCCGGCAATCAGGATGTGTAGTCGCGCGGTCGAGTGCGGGGCAAACAGATTGGCTGGCGGCGAGAGGATCAGGGTGTCGCCGACTTCGACCTGTTGGTGCAGGTAGCGCGAGCCGCCTCGCGATGTCTCTTGCAGGCGCACGGCGATACGGTAGTGACGGTGATCGGACGGGTCGCCGGTCAGCGAGTAGGCGTTGCGCAGGGTCCGTTCGCCCAGGGGCAGGTGAACTTGCACGTGGCTGCCCGAAGAGAAGCCCGGCAAGGTGCCGGTGCAAGGCTCCAGGGTGAATTCGCGGACCAGGGGCGTGAGCAGGCGCGCCGCGCTGACCCGGACCTGCAACGGTGTGCTCATGGGTGGGCTCCGGCGTAGGGGCGGTCGGCGTCGTCGCAGACCCCGAGGTAGGCCCCCAGGCGTCTGGAAAAGTGCGTACGGACACCCAGTTGCACCTGGCAACCGATGCAGTTGAAACGGTCCGCCGCGCCGGCGGCCTGGGTCAGCCCGCAATGCACGCAATAGACCCGGCGGCTGCCGGGGGCCGAGAGGATCATGTCGATTTCGTCGTCGTGCAGCCCGGCGTTGCGGGCCTGGCCATGGACCAGCCAGATAAAGGCTTCGTCGCCGAGGATGTACAGGTGACAGCCGACGCTGGCATCCGCCAGCACGCCAGTGAGCTGCAAGGGAAAATCCCTGCCCTGGGCATTCAGCAGCAGCGGCTGGTCGAGCCCTTCGACAAAGGCCGCGCCGGCTGCCGTCGACTGCATGACGACGATGTGCCGGCGTGCCGCCTCGCGGGGCATCGGTTCCCGGTAGACGGGGAGGCTGTGAAGCCGGTCGGGGGCGGCGCTGGGTCTATCCATCATGGTGATTTTCCTGGCTGACTTGTTTCTTGCTGGGGAAGATAGTTTCCCAGAAGGAATTTCCACTCAATCTGGAAAAAGCAGTACCTCTTTGGAGATAGCCCGTCGTTATTGGGCGGCGGGGCATGGAAGTTGCTCAGCAGTGGTCAGGGCGGAGCAACCGGACGGGGAGTCATCGACAGTGCGAACACGACCACAGTGGTGGGTCCGCTGGTTTCAGCGCGTGAGCCCCGGGCAAGTCCGCCAGGTGCGCGGGCTGCTGGCCGAGTTGCCGCTGTGCCTGATGCACGCTGACGGTGCCTGGCCACGGCTGCTGGACCGTTTCGAAGCACTGCTGCCCGGTTACCGCCTGAACCTGATACTCGGTGACGAGGACCTGGGCCCGGCCCGTAAACAATTGACCAGCCTGTGCCACGGCGAAGCCAACTGCCCCTGGCGCGGCGGTGTGGTGAGCGAGTTGCCGCAGCCCTGCACGGCGTGTCGCCGGCACGGTACGCACCGCCTGCTCTGTGCCTTGCCGGAAGTGGGTAGCGCGCAGCGCGGCCTGTTGTTGCTCGATGCACCGGGCCCGGTCGGCCGGACCTTGCGCCAGTTGCTGGAGGAGGCGGCGCGGGCGGTCGGGGTCACGGTGCAACTGCTGCGGCACAAGCGCGAGCAGCAGCGCAAGCATGCCACGTCCCAGTACGGCGCCCTGGCCCGGGAGCTCCATGACTCGGTGGCCCAGCAGCTGGGCTATCTGTCATTCCAGGCGCGGCTGATGCAGTCGCGCATGGGCGAGCCGGCCCAGGCGGATGCGTCGCTGGGGGAGCTGCGCAGCGGCCTGAGCCAGTTGCAGCGCCAGGTCCGCGAGCTGATCACCAGTGCCCGCCTGACCATGGACGGGCGTTCGCTGCGCCAGGCCCTGGCGGACTCGGTGGCGGAGTTTTCCCGGCGTTGCATCATTGTCTTCGAACTGGACAACCGCCTGGCCGACGATGCCCTGAACCCGGAAATCGAATTGCAGATCCTGCAGATCATCCGCGAGGCCCTGGCCAACGCGGTGCGCCATTCCCATGCGCGGCACGTGCGCATCGAACTGCGCCAGACCCAGGAGGGCGAGGTTTCGGTCGCGGTGGAGGATGACGGCATCGGGCTGAGCCAGGCCTGTGGCGAAGACAACCATTTCGGCCTGGAAATCATTCGTGAGCGGGCCGGCAGCATTGGCGCGCGACTCTCCATCGAACCGATCCGGCCCCACGGTGTGCGCGTGCACCTTGGCCTTTCCCGCCACCCAGACGACCCCCAGGGGAGTTTCAATGGACTGCACGACCTTATTGTTGATCGATGATCATCCGCTGTTCCGCAAGGGGCTGGCGCAGTTGTTCGCCGCCAGTGAGGATTTCGAAGTGGTGGGCCAGGCGGCCAGTGGGCGGGAAGGTATCAACCTGGCGTTGAGCCTGGCGCCGCAACAGGTCCTGCTGGATCTGCACATGCCCGGCCTCAGCGGTTTGCAGGTACTCGACGAGTTGCGCCAGTTGCGCCTCGGCTGCCAGATCGTGGTGCTGACCGCGTCGATGGACCGTGGCGAGTTGCTCGCCGCGCTGCGCCTGGGCGCCAATGGTTATGTGCTCAAGGAGACCGAGCCCGATGCGTTGCTGGCCTATATGCGCAACTGCAACAAGGGCGCGATTGTCCTCGACGACACCCTGGTCTCGCTGCTGGCCGGGCAGGGTGAGTCCACCCCGGCGCCACCCCGGGCGGACCCCGGCGGCCTGACCGAGCGCGAAGGCCAGACGCTGGCGCTGATTGCCGCCGGCATGAGCAACAAGCAGATCGCCCGGGAATTGGGGATCAGCGACGGAACGGTAAAGATCTACGTGAAGAATCTCCTGCAGAAGTTGAGCCTGCACTCACGCCTGGAACTGGCGGCGTGGGTGCACAACGTCGGTAGCGGGCGACCAGAGGAGCGTCATTAGCCATGGACAAGCGAGGATCACTGTTGGAATCGCTGTTGAACGAGCCGGCCGAAACGGCGCTGGACCGCTTCCCGGTGGCCCTGCTGGAGCTGGGCGACGATGCGCGGATCGCCCGCTTCAATAGCGCCTGGGTCGCCTTGATGGACCGGCCGCAGGCCCAGCGCCCGCTGATCGACTACGTGCACCAGGAGGACCGTCCGTTATGGCGGCAGGCGCTCCACGAGTTGCGCCGCCGCCCCGAGACCGCGTTCAGTCAGCGCTTGCGTTTTGTGCACCCGTCGGGGGAGTTGCGCTGGTTCGAGGTCAATCTCAAGCGCAATGCCGACGGCTTTTGCCTGGCAGTCGGTGATGTCACCGCGCACAAGCGTCGGGAAATTGCCTTGCAGGCCAGTCAACGCAGCACCTTGAGCCTGCTGGACAGCATGCCCGGACTGATTTATCGCGGACGCAACAATCGGGATTGGACGATGGAGTTTGTCAGTGCCGGCTGCCTGCAACTGACCGGCTATCCGGCCCAGCGCCTGGTGGACAACCATGACTTCACCTACAACAGCCTGATTCATCCGCAGGATGCCGATTACGTCTGGCGAGCGGTGCAATATGCCTTGTCGCTGCAGGAGGCGTTCGAACTCAACTACCGGATCCGCTGTGCCGACCATTCGATCAAGACGGTGTGGGAGAAGGGCGTGGGGATCTATTCGGACAATCGCGAGGTGCTGGGGATCGAGGGGGCGATTTTCGAACGCAAGGTGCCATGATCCCGAGCGGGTCACGGCGATGCGGGAGCAACCGGTCGGTGCTCCCGCGGTCTGGCGAGGCTCAACGGAAGGCCGGCACCACCTGTTGGATAAACAGCTCCAGCGATTTCTTTTTCTCGGCGTGGGGCAGACTGTTGTCACACCAGAAGCTGAACTCGTCGACCCCCAGCTCCTGGTAATAACGGATCCGCGCGATCACTTCCTGCGGTGTGCCGATCATGGTGTTCTTGCGGATATTCTCCAGGGCGAATTCCGGCCGTTCGGCAAATTTTTCTTCCGGGCTCGGCGCCAGGAAACCGTTGACCGGCACCTGCTTGTTGCCGAACCAGGCGTCGAAGGTCCGATAGAACTTCGAGATCGCCGTGGCCCCGACTTTCCAGCCTTCGGGATCGTCGACCGCATGCACGTGGGTGTGGCGCAGCACCATCAGTTGCGGGCGCGGCACCTCGGGATTGTTGTCCAGCGCGGCCTGGAACTTGTTCTTCAGGTCCAGCACTTCCTCGTCGCCCTTCATCAATGGCGTGACCATCACGTTGCAGCCATTGGCCACGGCGAAGTTGTGGGAGTCCGGGTCGCGGGCGGCGATCCACATCGGCGGGTTGGGCTTCTGGATCGGCTTGGGCACGCTGGTGGAGGTGGGGAATTTCCAGATATCGCCGTCATGGGCGTAGTCGCCTTGCCACAGGGCGCGCACCACCGGAACCATTTCCCGCAGTGCCTGGCCACCCGAGGAGGCGGGCATGCCGCCGGCCATGCGGTCGAACTCCACCTGATAGGCGCCACGGGCCAGGCCGACTTCCATCCGGCCATTGCTGATCACGTCCAGCAGGGCGCATTCCCCGGCGACCCGCAACGGATGCCAGAACGGCGCGATGATGGTGCCGGCGCCCAGGTGAATGGTGCTGGTCTTGGCCGCGAGATACGCCAGCAGCGGCATCGGGCTCGGCGAAATGGTGTATTCCATGGCGTGGTGTTCGCCGATCCATACGGTGCTGAAGCCGCCGGCCTCGGCCATCAGGGTCAGTTCGCTGAGGTCCTCGAACAATTGGCGGTGGCTGACACTTTCGTCCCAACGCTCCATGTGGATGAAGAGGGAAAACTTCATGACGCTTACCTCGGGTCTTTTGTTGTTGGCCGGCAGGTCTGTCTGCTGATTTATTGGTATACCATAATACTGTTTATTGCCCTTAAGCAAGGACCGCCTGCGCAGTGTTGTACTGGCTCAGGCGAGAACGGGCAGGGCGCCCATCTTGCCGTGGCAGTAGATCATCGGCCCGGCGTCCTGGCGCGGCACGATCAGGTTCTTCACCGCGCCGACCATGATCGCGTGGTCGCCCCCTTCATACTCGCGCCACAGTTCGCATTCGATGATGGCGCTGGCATTGGGCAACAGCGGGTTGCCCAGTTCGCTCAAGGTCCACTGGATGCCCTGGGCCTTGTCCTTGCCTTTGCGGGCGAAGGCATAGGCCTCGTTTTGCTGGCCGCCGGACAGCACATGAATGGCAAAACGCTTGTTCTTGATCAGTACCGGATAGGAGTCGGAGCTGTAGTTGGGGCAGAACAGCACCAGGGCCGGGTCCATCGACAGGGAGCTGAAGGCGCTGGCGGTGAGGCCCACCACCTGGCCGTCGTCATCCAGGGTGGTGATCACGGTGACCCCGGACGGGAACGAGCCCATGACTTGTTTGTAGATGGCGGCATCGATCATGGGGCGGTCCTCGGGTGGCTGGAGTTGCTTTTTGTAGGATTTAAGTATTATGGTATACCGTAATACCATGCATGCAAGAGCTTTTTTTCTGGTGTATTGGCTCGATACAGTCTGCCGGTGTGAAACGGCTCCACTTTTCCCTAGGTGCCGTTTAGAGTCTGTGCTTTTTGGGGGGGCGACAGGCTTTCCCCTGACTGCTTAGGGAAGAGAGTCATGCAAAGGTTTGATCGCAGTTTCGTGCCGCCGCCGAGTCTCTTGCAGGGGCCGGAGGCCAGCGCCGGCCGGCAGGCACTGGCTAGGATTTTTCTGGCGGAGCCGACAAGGAGAGCGCAGACCCGGGCCCTGGAACTGAGCCTCGATCTGGATGAGGCGTCAGTCCATGTCAGCTTGAGTCGGTTGTTTCGTGGCAAGTGTGCGTTCTGTGAACGCGCGGTCACCACCTCCCATTACCGGTTTCGTCCGGGGCCGGGGGCGATCCCTGCAGAGCGAGCACCAGATGCCCATTTGTATTACATCTGGCTGAGCAGTGCCTGGGAGAACATCTATTCCATATGCGAGGACTGTCGACCTGACCGACCGGAATACTTCCCGGTTCGGGGCAGACGCTCACCGTTACCTGGCGAACTTCAGCTTGAAACCTATGTGGCGGAGAATCAGGGTACATGGCCCGGCTATCCGCTCAAGGAGCGTCATGTCCTGCTCGATCCCTGCGAGCGCATCCGTCTCGCTGATCACCTGTCTGTCGATCTTTCGGGCGAGCTGTCCGCACTGACAGAGCGCGGGCGTGAAACGATTGCCCATTTCAAGCTCAATCGCCCTCAGTTGTTCAGGCAGCGCGGAAGAAAGCTCAAGGTTTATTTCGATGAACTGATCGACATTGGACTGCCGGCGCAAGAAGAGGGCATGTCGTCATTCCCGCCACTCCTGGACTTTGCCGCGCTGGAGTTTGGCGGTCTCTGGTATCTATTGTGCCGTCGTATCGTGTTGGAGCTTTCACCGACCCCAGTAGCGCCGCGAGCACTTTCGTCCGGACGCATTTGCGCGACGCTACGCCGGGTTCTCGAAAGTCTGGGTAATGAGGACTGGTGCGGAGGGCTTGAAACCAGGTTGGCGTTTCCGGTTGTGCAGAGGCTTTCCCCGACTTCGGAGCCGGCGCAGCCCTTGCCTCGGGAGTACTCGTCGCTGGCATCGATTCACTTGAGTAACTTCAAGGGCATCGAGGCGCTCGAATTGCTCATGCCTCCCACGCAAGAGACCCCAGCTTCGAGCTCGAAGCCCGCTCGACCGGCCCTGCTGATCCTCGGTGAAAACGCCGCTGGCAAAAGCTCCATCCTCGAAGCCACGGCCCTGGCGTTGTGCAGCGAAGAAGCGCGGGCACAATTGCCGGTCGACGTTGCAGCATTGCCCCTCGATCCCGAACTGCTGGGCGCGGGGCAGATGCCTCGATGCACCTCGGCCACCGTTGCCTTGACCTTCCAGGACGGCAGTCAGCGGGAATTGACCATCGCCGGTGGCGACTACTGGCTCGAAGGCGCGCCCATCACACCGCCGGTCTTCGCCTACGGCGCCTTCCGCCAATACCAGAAGCAGGTGCGGCGCTACAGTCCGGGCAAATCGATCATCAACCTTTTCGACGCCACGGCCCTGTTGTCCAACCCGGAAAAATGGCTGCTGGGCCTCAAGCAGGTCGAGTTCGACGGTGTGGTGCGCACCCTGCGGGATATCCTCTCCATCGAGGGTGAGTTCGAGGTCATGGAGCGTGATTTCGAAAACCAGCGCTGCCTGATCGTCACCGCGGCGGCCGGTAGTCGAGCCCTCTGTCGAACCCCGCTGAGCCTGGCGTCCTCGGGCTATCGCTCGGTGCTGGCGATGGTCTGCGACATCATCCAGGGCCTGATGAACCGGCGCATCAACCCCCACTTCGAGAGCCTGGAAACCGCCCAGGCGGTGGTGCTGATCGACGAGGTCGAAGCCCATCTGCACCCGCGCTGGAAAATCCAGATCATGGGCGCGTTGCGTAGCGCCTTGCCGAACGTGACCTTTATCGCCACCACCCACGACCCCCTGTGCCTGCGCGGCATGCGAGAGGGGGAGGTGATCGTCATGCAGAGGGTCGCCAGCGAGGACAATCCCGACAGTGATTGGCCGGTGATGGTGGAGCAGGTGGTCCGCCTGCCCAACGTCAGCCAACTGACCATCGAGCAACTGTTGACCTCGGACTTTTTCAGCCTGACCTCCACCGACCAGCCGGATACCGAGCGCGAGCTGGCGATGTTCGCCGATCTGCTGGCCGCCCGCGAGCAGGGCCAGCCCCTGAGCGACGCCCAGCAGCAGGCCTGGAGCCGCTTCGAACGGGATATCAGCGACGCCTTGCCGGTGGGAGCCACCGAAGTCCAGCGGCTGGTACAGGAAGCGGTGGTGGAATACCTGCAGAACCGCCGACAGGTCAGTGCGCTCAAGCTCGGCGAGCTGCGTAAGGAATCCAAAAAGCGGATCCTCGCTGTCCTGGAGGGCATCTGAAGCATGCGTGCGGTCATTCGAACGATTGCCAAGGCGCCGGATGCCCTGTCCGGAGCCGACTCGCCCGCCGCCAAGGAGCTGCAAAAACTCAAGGCCTGGTTCGCCGCACCGACTGGCAACCCACCGGCTTTTGCGGTGTACAAATCCGATAGCGTCAAGAAGCAGCTTGATGAGCTGTTCCACGGCAAATGCGCCTATTGCGAGAGCTTCTTTGCCTCCACCGCGCCGGTGGATGTCGAGCATTATCGGCCCAAGGGCGCGGTGTCCGAGGACGCCAGCCATCCCGGTTACTGGTGGGTGGCCATGGACTGGGACAATCTGCTGCCCAGTTGCATCGACTGCAACCGCAAGCGCAAGCAGGTCACCCCCAGGTTGTCGGCCAAACTGCTGACCCTGCGGGACGACCGCCAGGGGTTCAACCAGGGCAGCCTGCTGCTTTCCGGCAAGAAGGACAGCTTCCCTATTCTCGGCCGGCGGGCGATGTCCGCTGCGCAGGACTTTGCCGACGAATACCCGCTGCTGCTCGACCCGTGTCGTGACAACCCCAACGAACACCTGAGGTTTCATATCGACCGGGACAACCTGATCGGCCTGGTACTGCCCAGTCCCCACGCGGGAGCAGACCTTCCGGCCATGACTGATGCGGCCATGGATGGAAACCTCCAGGAAGCACTGGCCGCCGGGCTGAGCCTCAAGGGCAGCGTCTCGATTCATGTCTACGGTTTGAACCGGCTGGGCCTGGTGCAGGAGCGCACGCGTCTGTTGCGCCAGCTGGAGTTCCTGGAAATGCTCGCGCTGGAAGTGGGGACTATGGCGGATGAGCTTTTACCTGATCCCGAGGCGCCGCCCTCGGCCACGGTCGCCAGTATCGCCAAGCGCCTGTACTTCCTCCAGGACCGGATTCTCAGTGAAATGAAGCGCATGGCCCGGCCCGAGGCACCTTATTCGGCCATGGTCCGGGCCTGGATCGAGGACTTCAAGGTCCGGCTCCAGGACTGACTACGGTGCCGTTTCGGCGTCGCGTATGCCCTGGTGTTCGGCCACCACGCGCAAGGTCCTGAGGCTGACCATCGGTGCGTCGACCACGAACTGGTTGGCCAGCCAGGAGGGGATATCGCCGGCCGGCTCGGCTTGCAGCTCATAGGTCACGCGGGTTTGCGTGTCGCTTTCGGGGTGCATGGTCCAGGTGCCCTTCATCTGGCTGACACGGATCTGTCCCGGCACGAGGGGGACGAAGCCGGGTACCGCCTCCAGATAACGGGTCAGGCTGCCGTCGTCGGCGCGCTCGCTGTGCACATGGATCACCATGTCACGGGTTTGCGCCGGCCACGGCAGTGCAGTGGTCAGATAGACCCAGGTGTCGTCACCGTCATTTTTCAGCAGGCGCATATCGGCGCAGGCATACAGCCATTTGCAGGCGACCCGCAGGTTTTCCTGGAGGTTGCTCAGGGTGCCGACATCGGCCTTGATCCGCGTCTCACCGCGAAAGCTCTGGTAGCGCGAGCCCGGGACGTGGCGGAGGTAGACCTGGATGCCGTCTTCGTCCTTGGCCAACTGCCAGTCCGGGGGCGCCGCCAGTGTTGTCGTGCTGAGAAGAGCACTGGCCAGCGCTGTCGCAGATAACAGGATGTTCATTCGGATCTCCGGGTTGCACGGCCGATAGTGCCTGGCTACCCGGATATAACACCTGAGCCCGGGTTTTATTCAATGGGCGCCGGCTGCTTTGTTCAGATCGCCCTCGCTCCATTGGGTATAGACGCAAGCGTCCGCGCTGGCCCAGCGTACCCGCAGTGGATCGCCGGCCTTGAGCGGCATGCCGGTGGCCGACAGCGCCTTGACCGTCATCGCCGTGCCGCCGTCGGTGACCACGCTGCAGGTCTGGCTTTCGCCGAGAAAGAGCATTTCGCCGACCTTGGCCGAGACCTCGTTCCAGCCTGCCGGCAAGGGTTCGGCGGCGGCCTGTTCGAGGCTCAGGGCCAGGGCTTTCTCCGGGCGCACCATCAGCAACAGTGGCTGCTCGCTGGAAACCCCGCTGGTCGGCCGGATCGTCAGGGTCTGTCCCTCGAAATCCCCCGCGGCATTGCCCCGGGCCTTGAGCTTGAGGAAGTTCGAGTTGCCGAGGAATGAGGCGACAAAGGCGTTCGGCGGGTTCTGGTAGAGGTCGTAGCCGCTGCCCAGGCCGACGATCTTGCCGTGACTGAAGATCGCGATGCGCTGGGACAGGCGCATGGCTTCCTCCTGGTCATGGGTCACGTAGACGATGGTGATGCCCAGTCGACGATGCAGTTGGCGCAGCTCGTCCTGCAGGTCTTCGCGCAGCTTCTTGTCCAGGGCGCCGAGGGGTTCGTCCATCAGCAGGATGCGCGGTTCGTAGACCAGCGCCCGGGCAATCGCCACACGCTGTTGCTGGCCGCCGGAGAGCTGGGAGGGGCGGCGATGGGCAAAGGTTTCGAGCTGCACCAGCTTGAGCATGGCGTCGACCCGGCGCTCGCGCTCCTCGCTGCTGAGCTTGCGCAGGGTCAGCGGGAAGGCGATGTTGTCACGCACCGACAGGTGGGGAAACAGCGAGTAACGCTGGAACACCATGCCGATATCGCGTTTGTGCGGCGGCACCTTGACCAGGGACTGTCCACCCACCAGGATTTCACCGCTGCTGGGCGTCTCGAAACCGGCCAGCATCGACAGGGTGGTGCTTTTGCCCGAGCCACTGGAGCCGAGGAAGGTGAGGAATTCACCCTCCCGGATATCCAGGGAAATATTGTCCACGGCGGCGAAGTCGCCGTAGTGCTTGTTCAGGTTGCGCAGGCTGACCAGGGGGCGGTCGGGTTGTTGCGCGGGGTCTTTGATCACGGCACTCATGTTCTACTCCTTGGCGCTCAGGCGCGAAGTTCATTGCGCCGGCGCAGGGCGGCGGCGATCACCATCACCAGCACCGACAGGGCGATCAGCAGCGTCGAAGCGACGGCGATCACCGGGGTCAGGTCCTGGCGCAGGGTGGTCCACATTTTCACGGGCAAGGTCTGCAGGGTCGGGCTGGCCATCATCACGCTCAGCACCACTTCATCCCACGACACCAGGAAGGCGAACAGCGCCCCGGCGACCATGCCGGGACGAATCGCCGGGAAGGTCACCTTGAACACCGCCTGCAGGCGCGAGGCACCGCAGATCACCGCGGCATCCTCGATCGACTGGTCGAACAGCTTCAGCGAGTTGATGATCGAGATGATGGTGAAGGGCAGCGCGACGATGACGTGGCTGACCACGAAGGCGAACAGCGTCCCCGTGTAGCCGAGTTTGAGAAACAGCGCGTACACCGCCACGGCGATGATCACCAGGGGCACGATCATCGGCAGGGTGAACAGGCCGTAGAGCAGTTCGCGGCCGGGAAAGCGTCCACGGACCAGGGCGAAGGCCGTCGGCAGGCCGAGAGCGACCGCGAAGAAGGTGGTCAGGATCGCCACCTTCAAACTGGCCAGGGCGGCGTTCATCCAGTCCGGGTTGGAAAAGAACTGGCCGTACCATTTCAGCGTCCAGCCCGGTGGCGGAAACACCAGCCATTGGGAGGAGCCGAACGACAGCAGCACGATGAACACGATCGGCAGCAGCAGGAACAGGGCGATCAGTCCGGTGGTGAGGTAGAGGCCCAGGCGCAGGCGCCGGCTCATGGCATTGGGAGTCAGGAGCATGACGGCTTACCTCGCGTTACTGGCGCCGACCGGGGATTCCGGCTGGAGCTTCAGGTAGAAGTAGAACAACACCAGGGTGATCAGCACCAGCAGGGCGGCACCGGCGCTGGCCAGGCCCCAGTTGAGGAACGACTGCACCTGTTGAATGATGAACTCCGGCAACATCATGTTCTGCGCGCCGCCCAGCAGGGCCGGGGTGACGTAGTAACCCAGGGACATGACGAAGACCATCAGCCCGCCGGAAAACAGCCCCGGCCGGCACAGCGGCAGGAACACCCGCATGAAGTTGCGCCACGGGCTGGCCCCGCAGATGGCCCCGGCCTGCAGGATCATCGGATCGATGGCCTGCATGGTCGCCTGCAACGGCAGGACAATGAACGGGATCATGATGTAGCTCATGCCGATCACCACGCCGGTCAGGTTGTGCACCATCTCCAGCGGCTGGTCGATAATGCCCATGGCCATCAATGCCTTGTTGATCACCCCGGAAGCCTGTAGCAGCACCAGCCACGAATAGGTCCGGGCCAGCAGGCTGGTCCACATCGACAGCAGCACGATATTCAGCAGCCAACGGCCCCAGCCACGGGGCACCAGGGTAATCGCCCAGGCCAGGGGAAAGCCCAGCAGCAGGCTGAACAGCGTGACCAGCCCGGCCACCGAAAAGGTGTTGAGCAGGACCCGGGCGTAGGCCGAGTTGGCGAACAGTTGCTGGTAGTTTTCAAGCCCCGGCGTGGGCTCCAGGACGCCACGCAGCAACAGGCCGATCAGTGGTGCGAGGAAAAACAGGCCGAGGAACAGCAGGGCGGGTAACAGGTTACCCGCCCCCCGCCAGCGCTGCGCATACGTGGAAGACTGCTGCATGACCGCCGCCTTGCTGCTGGCCAGGCCGGCAGCGCCAGGGGCGCTCCCGGTCGGACGGGTGTCAGGGGAAAGCGTGGCCGTCATTTTCATTTGACCAGCCATTCGTTCCACCGTGTCGCAATGGCCGGACCGTTCTTGGCCCAGTATGCGAAGTCGAGTGTGATCTGATCCTTAGCGTAGGCAGTCGGCAGGTTCGGTGCCAGTACCGAGTCCAGGCGCGCGACGCTGTCGATGTTGACCGGGGCATAGGCGGTCAGGTTGGAGAAGTCGGCCTGGCCCTTGGCGCTGCTGGCACTGGCCAGGAACTTCATGGCCGCCGCCTTGTTTTTCGTGCCTTTGGGGACGACCAGGATGTCGGCCATGACCAGGTTCTGTTTCCAGCTCACGCCCACCGCTGCGCCGTCCTGCTGCAAGGCGTAGATCCGGCCGTTCCAGAACTGTCCGATGCTCGCTTCACCGGAGGCCAGCAACTGCTGGGACTGCGCGCCGCCGCCCCACCAGACGATGTCTTTCTTGATGGTGTCGAGTTTCTTGAAGGCGCGATCCAGGTCCAGCGGGTAGAGCTTGTCGGAGGGCACGCCGTCGGCCAGCAGGGCCAACTCCAGCACGCCGGGGCTCGGCCATTTGTAGAGGGCGCGTTTGCCCGGGTAGGTCTTGGTGTCGAACAGGGCGCTCCAGTCCTGGGGCTTGCCGGCGCCCAGCTTGCCCTGGTTGTAGCCGAGGACAAAGGAGAAGTAGAACGAACCGACGCCATGGTCCGAGACGAAGCGCGGGTCGATCTTGTCGCGCTGGATCTGGCTGAAGTCCAGCGGCTCGAGCAGGCCTTCGGCGGCGGCGCGCAGGGCGAAGTCGGCTTCGACGTCGACCACGTCCCACTGCACGTTACCGCTTTCGACCATGGCCTTGAGCTTGCCGTAGTCGGTGGGGCCGTCCTGCACCACGGTGATGCCGCTGGCCTTGCTGAACGGGTCGGCCCAGGCCTGTTTCTGCGCGTCCTGGGTGCTGCCGCCCCAACTGACGAAGTTGACGCTGTCGGCGGCCATGGCGAAGGAACTGCCGATTGCCAGGAAACCCGCGAGCAATGTCGCGGTTGCACCTTTGTTCAACACCATTTTCACGCCCTCATTTGTTGTGTTTTTGAGCGGGTTGTTGATGCCCGCCTATCGGGAGCAGTAGGTCCATCGGGGCCTTTTAAGGCGACCGCGCCAAGGGCTTTTATGGGTGCTTTCCCTGTCGGGGGCACTTGGCAAATATCTCCGGTCTACGGAATATCATATTATGGTATTCCAAACTTTCTGCAAGCACTTTGCCTTACCGGTGATCCGGCCTTGGCGCTTTTTTACGGGGTATCAGGGTTGCGTGAAGGGGATGCTTTCCACCACCTGCAGATCGTAGCCGGTCAGCCCGGCATATTTGAGCGGCGGCCCCAGGTGGCGCAGTTGGCCGACACCGATGTCCTGCAGTATCTGTGCCCCGGTACCGATCTGCGAATAGATCCGCGATTGCGAACGGCTGTACTGGCGCGCTGGCCGGGTCAACTGCGGTACGCGCTCCAGCAGCGCCTGGGACGATTCGTGGTTGGCCAGCACCACGACGACGCCGCAGCCTTCCTCGGCGACCCGTTGCAGCGCCGCCCAGAGCGTCCAGTTGCTCGGCCCGTGGTAGTCGGCGCCGACCAGGTCACGCAGCGGATCGATGACGTGGACTCGCACCAGTGTCGGCGTATCGCGGCGGATATCGCCCATCACCATGGCCATATGCACGCCGCCTTCAATGCGGTCCTCGAAGGTGATCAGGCGGAACGTGCCGTGCACCGTCGGCAGTTCCCGTTCGCCGATCCGCAGCACCGTGTGCTCGGTGCTGAGGCGGTAGTGGATCAGGTCGGCGATGGTGCCGATCCGGATGCCATGTTTTCGCGCAAACACTTCCAGGTCCGGGCGCCGGGCCATGCTGCCGTCATCGTTCATCACTTCGACGATCACCGAGGCGGGGGTAAAGCCGGCCAGGCGCGCCAGGTCGCAACCGGCCTCGGTGTGCCCGGCACGGGTCAGCACGCCGCCTTCCCGGGCCCGCAGGGGGAAGATATGCCCGGGCTGGACCAGGTCTTCGGCGCGGGCATCGGCGGCCACCGCGGCTTCGACGGTGCGGGCGCGGTCGGCGGCGGAAATGCCGGTGGTCACGCCGTGGGCGGCTTCGATGGACACGGTAAAGGCGGTGCTGAACGCGCTGCCGTTGCTCGGCACCATCTGTGTAAGATCCAGGCGCCGGCAATGCTCGTCGGTCAGGGTCAGGCAGATCAGCCCGCGTGCCTCGCGGGCCATGAAGCTGATAGCCTGGGCGTTGCAGCAGTCGGCGGCGATCAGCAGGTCGCCTTCGTTTTCGCGATCTTCGTCATCCACCAGCAGGACCATCTTGCCCTGGCGGTAGTCGTCGATGATGTCCTGGATACTGTCAAAGGCCATGCCAGCGCTCGCTCTGTCTGAAAGTGTGATTTATGGTATACCATAATACAAAATCAACCAGCAATGAGGTCATCGATGAAGGCTTACTGGATTGCCCATGTGGATGTCACGGACCCCGAGCAATACACCGAGTACACAAGCCGCGCCCCAGCGGTATTTGCCCGCTACGGCGGGCGCATGCTGGCACGGGGCGGGCGCGCCGAGGCCCTGGAGGGGCGGGAAACGCCACAACGCAATGTGGTGATCGAGTTTGATTCCTACGACCAGGCGCTGGCCTGCTATCGTTCGGCGGAATACCAGGAGGCGCGCGGGCACCGCGAAGGCGCGGCCCGGGCCGAAGTGATCATTGTCGAGGGCATGGCGCCCTGAGGGCGCTTAGCGGATAAAGTGAATCTTGCCGCTGTCGTCGTTGCCGATGTAGATGCCGTAGACCCCGGCCTGGCGTTCCTCGATGTAGCGTTCGAGGATCTGCCGGATCGCCGGGTAGTAGATGCTGTCCCAGGGGATGTCCTCGGGCGCGAAGAATTGGTAGTCCAGGGTTTCCGGCCCGAACTGGCCGGTGATCTCCAGCGCGATGGCGCGGAAGATGATGTACACCTCGCTGATCTGCGGCACGCTGAAGATCGAGTAGGGCGAGAGGATTTCCGCGCGCACGCCGCTCTCTTCCCAGACTTCGCGCAGGGCCGCCTGCTCGGTGGTCTCGCCACCTTCCATGAAGCCCGCCGGCAGGGTCCAGGTGCCGGGCCGTGGCGGGATCGCCCGTTGGCACAGCAGGTACTTGCCGTCGCGCTCGATGATGCAGCCGGCGATGATCTTCGGGTTGACGTAGTGGATGTAGCCGCAGCCCGCGCACATCAGGCGTTCATGGGTATCGCCCGGCGGCACTTGCCGAGCGAGGTCGGCGCCGCCGCACTGCGGGCAGAAGCGCGGGCTGGGCATGTCAGCGGCCCATACGGGGTTCTTTGAGGGCGATGGGCGCGGTGATCTCGGGGGCCGGGCCGGTTTCGTCCTGCTTGCGCTTGAGGTATTCCAGCGCCACCTTGGCCGCCGCGCGCACGTGGTCGACCGAGGCCTGGTGGGCGGCCAGCGGGTCGCCGCTCTTGATGGCCTCGACGATGCGTTCCATTTCCTGGTTGCTGGCGCCGCGCCGGTTTTCCTGGGACACCGAGGTGGCCCGCAGGTAGCTGATCCGGGCCTGCAACTGGCGCAACTGGGTGGCCGCGGCACGGTTGCCCGAGCCTTCGAGCAGGACGTCGTAGAAACCCTGCACCGAATCGATGACCTGCTGCAGCTCGCCGTCCTTGAGGGTCTTGCGATTGACTTCGAGGGCCTTTTCCAGGGCCTTGATGTCCTTGGCCTTGGCCCGCAGGGTGAACAGCTGGACGATCAGGCCCTCCAGCACACAGCGCAGTTCGTAGATATCGACCGCATCGTCCAGGGTGATGATGGCGACGCTCGGCCCCTTGGCATCGGCGAACGCCACCAGGCCTTCGGACTCGAGGTGGCGCAGGGCTTCGCGCACGGAGGTGCGGCTGACGCCGAGGCGCTCGCAGAGGTCGCGCTCGACCAGGCGGTCCCCCGGCATGAGTTGGAAGTTCATGATGGCGCTTCGCAGCTTGTCCAGCACGATTTCGCGCAGGGTAACGGGGTTGCGATTGACCTTGAAGCTGTCGTCGAGTGGCAGGCGTTTCATGGGATCCGCTCTAAAAGTTCGTGGGGCCGATCGAGGGCCGAAATCACCGGCAAGCTTATCATGCGCCGTTCATCCGCGTCGGCTCGCGCCGTGGCAAAACCTCAGGCCAGCGCGGGCAGCGGGCCGAGCTTGCCCTTGTGGTAGATCATCGGCGTCACCGCTTGCTCGGGCAGGATCAGGTTCTTGACCGCGCCGACGATAATGGCGTGATCGCCGCCATCGTATTCGCGCCACAGTTCGCACTCGATGATGGCGGTGGCCTTGTCCAGCAGCGGGTTGCCCAGGGCGCTCAGGTGCCAGGCGATCCCCTTGGCCTTGTCCTTGCCTTTGCCGGCGAATGCGTAGGCTTCGGCGGTCTGGTCGGCGGACAGCAGGTGAATCGCGAACTGCTTGCTGTCCCGCAGGATCGGGTAGGTGTCCGAGGCGTAGTTGGGGCAGAACAGCACCAGCGCCGGGTCGATGGACAGGGCGCTGAAGGCACTGGCGGTGATGCCGACGATGCCCCCCTCGGCGTCCAGGGTGGTGACCACCGTGACGCCCGACGGGAAGGAGCCCATGACTTCTTTGTAGATACCGGGTTCGATCATCTCGTTTATCTCCTAGCGCATCACGAAGGGGTCGGGCATGGGGGCTGACGAGAGGTTGATCCACACCGTTTTCAGCTCGGTATAGGCCAGCACCGAATCGATGCCGCTCTCGCGACCGTAGCCGCTGTTCTTGAAACCGCCGATGGGTGCCATGGCCGAGACCGCGCGGTAGGTGTTGACCCAGATGATCCCGGAGCGGATGTCCCGGGCCAGGCGATGGGCGCGGCCCAGGTCGCGGGTCCAGATGCCGGCGGCGAGGCCGAACTGCGAGTCGTTGGCGATGGCCAGGGCCTCGGCCTCATCCTTGAAACGGATCACCGAAGCCACCGGACCGAAGACTTCTTCCTGCATGATCTTCATCGAGTTGCGGTCGCACTCGAACAGGGTCGGCTCGTAGAACCAGCCGTTACCCAGGTTCGGCGGGCGCTTGCCGCCCAGGCGCAGGCGCGCGCCCTCGGCCAGGGCGTCGGCCACCAGGCCTTCGACCACGGCCAGTTGCTGCGCGGTGGCCATGGGGCCCATCTCGCTGGCGTCGTCCTGCGGGTTGCCGATGCGAATGCGCCGGGCGCGTGCCACCAGGCGCTCGACGAATTCGTCATAGATGTCGTCCTGGACCAGCAGCCGTGAACCTGAGACGCAACTCTGGCCGGACGCCGCGTAGATCCCGGCAATGGCACCGTTGATCGCGCTGTCCAGGTCGGCATCGGCAAAGATGATGTTCGGCGACTTGCCGCCCAGTTCCAGGGACAGCTTGGCGAAGTTCTCGGCGCTGCTACGCACCACATGGCGGGCGGTGGCCGCGCCGCCGGTGAAGGCGATCTTGCGCACCAAAGGGTGGCGGGTCAGGGCGGCACCGGTGCTTGCGCCGTAACCGGTGATGACATTGACCACGCCGGGCGGAATGCCGGCTTCCAGGGCCAGGCGCGCCAGTTCCAGGACGGTGGCCGAGGCGTGCTCGGAAGGTTTGAGCACGATGGTGTTGCCCGCCGCGAGGGCCGGTGCCAGTTTGATCGCGGTCAGGTAGAGCGGGCTGTTCCAGGGGATGATCGCGGCGACCACGCCCATGGGTTCGTGCACGGTGTAGGCGAACAGGTCCGGCTTGTCCAGCGGCAGGGTGCCGCCTTCGAGTTTGTCGGCCAGGCCCGCGGTGTAATGGAAGAACTCCGGCAGGTAGCTGACCTGGCCGCGGGTTTCGCGGATCAGCTTGCCATTGTCGCGGCTTTCCAGTTGGGCCAGGCGCTCCTTGTTTTCCGCGATCAGATCGCCGAGGCGACGCAGCAGCTTGCCCCGGGCGGTGGCACTGAGGCCACGCCAGGTCGGGTTGTCGAAAGCCCTTTGCGCGGCCTGGACCGCGCGCTCGACATCGGCTTCGCCGGCGTCGGGCAACTGTGCCCAGGGTTCGGCCAGGGCCGGGTCGAGGCTGTCGAAGGTCTGGCCGGACAGGGCATCGACCCATTCACCGTCGATGCACATCTGGAAGCGGGTGAGTGTCATGCAACGATCCCCTTTATCTGATTTTGTCGGGCGTGGGCGTTGGCGAGGAAGTCCAGCAGCACCTGGTTGACCAGGCGCGGCGACTCCACGGGCATCATATGCCGTTGCTCGGCGAGCACGGCAACCGTGGCGCCGGGAATACGTTCGGCCAATTGGCGGGCCATTTCCGGGGTCGACCCCGGGTCCAGCTCACCGGTGGCGATCAGGGTCGGCACCTGAATGCCGCCCAGATCCTCGGCACGGTACATGTCCTGGGTGGCGAACAGTTCATAGGTGGTCAGGTAACCTTGTGGGTCATTGTCCGCCAACGTCTGGCGCAGGGCGGCGATTTGCGCGGGATTGGCCGCCTGGTATTCGCGGCTGAACCAGCGCGACAGCGCGGCTTCGGCGTTGGCGTCCGGTCCGTGCTCGGCGGCCTGGGCGGTGCGGGCGATAACGCCGGCACGCTGTTCGGCGCTGCGATTGAACACGCTATTGAGCACCACCAGGGCTTGCAGACGTTGCGGGTAGTGCAAGGCAAACGCCCGTGCTACCAGCCCGCCCATGGAAAAGCCGATCACGCTTGCCTGGGGCAATTGCAGATGGTCGAGCAGCTCCAGCAACTGGTCGGCATAGCCGAGCAGCGGGGTGCCGCTGGCCGGGCGCGGGCTGGCGCCGTGGCCGAGCATGTCGTAGGTGATCACGCGGTACGTCGTGGCCAGGCCAACGATCTGGCCGCCCCACATTTCTTTATTCAGGCCCACGCCGTGGATCAAGACCACAGGCTGGCCTTGGCCGGTCGCCAGGTAACTGGTGCCAGCCGGGGTGCGTTCAGCGGTGAGCCGAATCATGGAGCGCTCCTGCCTTTCTTATTGATTACCGCGCTTTCTCGGCGGCCAGTTCTTCCAGGTCGATATAGCGGTTGCCGATGCGCGGGTGCAGGCGACCACCGTCGGCGCAACCGAGCACGACGACGATCTCGTCGGCGCGCGGAGCGTCTTCGATGCGCATTTCCAGGGTGATGTAGTGCGAGCGCAGGCCTTCGTCGTCCTTGTGCATCATCGGGATCTGGATCGAGGTGCCGGGCCCGCCGCGCTTGTTGGTGAAGCTCAGGTAGCTTTTGGCCTGGACCGCCTCGCGGTAGTGGTTGCCGAAGCGCAGGGTGTGGATCACCGCCGAGGCATGTTCGATTTCACCGTCGGCGCCGACTACCGCGGCCTTGCCGTAAGCCTCGATCTTGTCGGCACCGCCGATGGCGGCCACCAGGCGCTCGACCATCATGGCGCCGAGGTCGGAGCAGTGGGCGCGGATTTCCGGTTTCAGGTCTTCGACGAAACCCCGACCCAGCCAGGGGTTTTTCATCACCACGGCGAGGCCGATCATGGTCACCGGTTTGTCCGCGGCCTTGCCGCCTTCGATCAGGGTCTGTTCGGAATAACTGACGATCTTGCGGATTTCGAAACTCATAAGGGGACTCCTGGGTGCACGTTGATCATGTGGTATGATGGTATACCATAATATTGGCTGTGCAAGCCCCTCCTGAAAGTATTCAGGTTGCCGCGAGGGCGAGTCCTACAGTGGAAGGTTGTGCCGACGGATCATCTCCATCAACTGCCGCAGCCCCGGCTGCGACTGGCGCTGGCTGGAGTAGTAGAGGCAGAACGGGGCGCCCATGCTCGACCAGTCCGGCATCACCTCCTGCAAGCTGCCGTCCTCGAGTTCCCGGGTGACGCGTTTTTCCAGGCAATAGGCAATCCCGACACTGGCCAGCGCCGCGTCGATCACCGCCTGGGTATCCGAGGCGGTCAGGGCTCCGGGGACATCCAGGCGGATCATTTGCGCGCCGTTGCCCAGTTCCCACTTGTAGGCCGTGTTGTCGCCCAGGCGCATCCGAATGCACGCATGCTCCAGCAGGTCGGCGGGTTTTTCCGGGACGCCACGGCGGGCGAGATAGTCGGGGGAGGCAATCATGATCCAGCGCAACTCGCCGGTCAGGGGCACGGCAATCATGTCCTGGGGCACCGTCGCGCCATAGCGGATACCGGCATCGAAACCTTCGGCGACGATGTCCACCAGACGGTCCTCGACCTTCAGGTCCAGGTTGATCTGCGGGTAGGCCGCCATGAACTCGCCGAGCACCGGACTGACCAGCAGGCGGGCGGCATCCCGGGGCACATTCAGGCGCAGCCGGCCGATCGGCGCATGGCGATAACGGTCGAGTTCGTCGAGGGCTTCCTGGATGGTGGCGAAACCGACGGCCAGCTTCTGCGCCAGCAGGGCACCGGCATCCGTGGGTTCCACCGAGCGGCTGTTGCGGTTGAGCAGCTTGACCCCCAGGCGGGTTTCCAGGTTGCGCAGGGTGTGGCTCAGGGCCGAGGTGGTGACCCCCAGTTCATGGGCGGCCTGGCGAAAGCTGCGGCGGCGGATGATGGCCATGAACACATTGAGATCGGCCAGTTCGGAGCGGTTGAAAGCTGCCATGTCATGGGTTCTTTACGAGGAGAGAAGGTGAACGGGGTGTTGAGCCTTATTCAACCATGGATGATCTAAAATCATGATCCTTTTATGCTTCGATTCCATTGGAGATCATCATGAGCATCGAACACATCGCCATCGCCGGTATCGACAAACCGGTCTCGCGCATTGCCCTCGGCACCTGGTCCATGGGCGGCTGGATGTGGGGAGGCGCGGACGATGAAGTCTCGATCCAGACCCTGCGTCACGCCCTGGAACGGGGTATCAACCTGATCGATTCCGCGCCGGTCTACGGCAAGGGGCATTCCGAAGAGCTGATCGGCAAGGCCTTGAAGGGCGTACGCGATCAAGCCGTTATCGCCACCAAGGCCGGCTTGCAGTGGGATGACGGTTCGGTTCGGCGTAACGCCACGGCCGTGCGGATTCGTCGGGAAGTTGAAGACTCCCTGCGTCGCTTGCAGACTGACTATATCGATCTGTACCAGATCCACTGGCCCGACCCTCTGGTCGAACAGCAGGAAACCGCGCTGGAGCTGGAAAAGCTGCGTCAGGAAGGCAAGATCCTGGCGGTGGGGGTGAGCAACTATTCGCCGACGCAGATGGACGAGTTCCGTGAGTTCACGGCACTGGCCACGGTGCAGCCGCCTTACAACCTGTTCGAACGGGCCATCGACAACGATATCCTGCCTTATGCCAAGCAGCATTCGCTGGTGGTGCTGGCTTATGGTTCGCTGTGCCGCGGGCTGCTGACCGGTTCCATGAGCGCGGCGACGGCGTTTGGCAGCGACGATATCCGCGGTGCCGATCCTAAGTTCCGTGCCCCGCGTTTCGAACAGTACCTGGCGGCCGTGGCGGCGCTGGACCTGTACGCCCGTGAGCGGCATGACAAGTCGGTGCTGGCCCTGGCCTTGCGCTGGGTGCTCGACCAGGGGCCGACCATCGCCTTGTGGGGCGCGCGCAAGCCTGAGCAGTTGAAGGGTATCGAAGACGCCTTTGGCTGGAGCCTGTCGGCGGATGACCTGAAGCAGATCGACCAGATCCTGCTCAATACCATCAAGGACCCGGTGGGTCCCGAGTTCATGGCGCCGGGTATTCGCGGCTAACGCCTGTCCATCAAGGTTGAACGCGTTTCTTGTAGGAGCCGGCTTGCCGGCGATGACGTCAGTAAGGTCGATGCAAGGCTTACTGGCCTTATCGCCGGCAAGCCAGCTACAGGTGTTGCGGTGTGCTTTTAGCGGCAGCCGGTCAGGGTGACTTTGCAGGTCGCCGGCGTTCCGCCCGATTCAGCGGCGTAGCGCTGGCAGTTGCCCATCGCTTTGACGCTGGCGCTTTTCACGTTCGGCCCCCACGCCAATCCGCCATCCCCCAACGTCGGCACCGCCTTGGCGTAGCAGGCGTAACCGCCGACCGGGGTTTGCGAACCTCTCCCCGAACAGCCGGCGATCATTGAAAAACTGATCGCCAGCATCAGCAGGCAGAACAGGGACGGGGCGTTGCGTGAAGCTTGTACATTCATGGCAGTGTCGCTATTGCAGGTTAAGTCCCGCCTATTGTCCCGCCTTATTGATGGCTCGGATAGTCCCGTTGCAGAGCTTGGTTCAAGGCCAGCACATTGACCCGCGACTCTCCGAAGATTCCCAGCGTCGGCCCCTGGGTATTGGCCTGGACCAGCGCCAGTACGTTATCCAGTGGCGCGCCGCGTTGCTGTGCCACGCGGGTCGCCTGCAAGGCGGCGTTGGCCGGACTGATGTCCGGGTCCAGGCCGGAGGCCGAGGTGGTCAGCATATCGGCGGGCAGGGTCTGGCCGGCCAGTTCCGGCTGGGACTGCTCCAGGGCATGCCGGTCGGCGCTCAGCCGATCGCTCAGGGCCTGGCTGGTCGGCCCCAGGTTGGAGCCCGAGGAACTGGCGGCGTTATAGGGCGATGGCACGGTTTTCAGCGGGTCCTTGGGATCGGTGTCGGTGGTGGCCGATGGCCGCCCATGGAACCACTGTGGGGCATCCCATTGCTGGCCGATCAGCGCCGAGCCGATGATCTGGCCCTCTGGGTTTTTCAGCAGGCTGCCATTGGCCTGGGCGGGAAACAGCAGTTGCCCGATCCCGGTGACGGCAAAGGGGTAGGCCAGGCCGCACAGCGCGAAGGTGACGGCTGTCACACGCAGGGCCGGTGACAAGAACTTGATCATGATCAGATCCTCCTACAGGAAGGGCGCCAGGCACAGGTCGATCAGCTTGATGCCGATAAAGGGCGCAATCAGCCCGCCGACGCCGTATACCAGCAAGTTGCGATAGAACATGGTTTCCGCGCTCTTGGGCATGAAGTTGACCCCGCGCAGGGCCAGGGGAATCAGCGCCGGAATGATCAGCGCGTTGAAAATCAGTGCCGAGAGGATCGCGCTTTGCGGCGTGGCCAGGTGCATCAGGTTCAACGCCGCCAGGCCCGGCAGGGCGACCATGAACAGCGCCGGCAGGATGGCGAAGTACTTGGCCACGTCGTTGGCGATGGAAAAGGTCGTCAGGGCACCGCGGGTGATCAGCATGCGCTTGCCGATGGTGACCAGGTCCAGCAGCTTGGTCGGGTCGGAGTCCAGGTCGATGATATTGGCCGCCTCCTTGGCCGGCATGGTCCCGGTGTACATGGCCAGGCCGACATCCGCCTGGGCCAGGGCCGGGGCGTCGTTGGTGCCGTCGCCGGTCATGGCCACCAGGTGCCCGGCCGCCTGTTCGCTGCGGATCAGCTTGAGCTTGTCCTCGGGGGTGGCCTGGGCGACGAAATCGTCGAGGCCGGCCTGGGCGGCGATCACACTGGCGGTGGTCGGGTTGTCTCCGGTGACCATCACCGTGCGGATGCCCATGGCCCGCAGTTGCGCGGCCCGTTCGCGGATTCCCGGCTTGAGTACGTCGGACAGGTTGATGATGCCGAGGATCCGCCCGTCGATGGCCACCGCCAGGGGTGTCGCGCCTTGCTGGCTGACGCCGAGGGCCAGGCGCTCGAGGTCGGCGGGAATCTCGCTGCCGTAGCTGTCCCTGACGTAGTTGACCAGGGAATCCACCGCGCCCTTGCGCACCACGCGCCCGTCGGCCAGATCGGAACCGCTCATGCGGGTTTGCGCCGAGAAGTCCATGCCGACGGCTTCTTCCAGCCGGCTTTCTTCATGGACGCCCAGGCTCTTGGCATAGGCACTGGTGGACTTGCCTTCCGGGGTGCTGTCGAACAACGAGGCGAGGTAAGCCCCCTGTTGCAGCTCCTGGCGGGTGACGCCCTTGACCGGTAGCAGCTCGGTGGCCTGGCGATTGCCGATGGTGATGGTGCCGGTCTTATCCAGCAGCAGGGTGTTGACGTCGCCGGCGGCTTCCACGGCCTTGCCGGACATCGCCAGCATATTGAAGCGCAGCGTGCGGTCGATCCCGGCAATACCGATGGCCGAGAGCAGGGCGCCGATGGTGGTAGGGATCAGCGCGACGATCAGGGCCACCAGGTCGGCGACGTTGATCTGCGCATTGAGGTAGCTCGCCACCGGGGCGATGGCCGTGACCACGATCACGAAGATCAGGGTCAGCACCGAGAGCAGCACCGTCAGCGCGATCTCGTTCGGGGTCTTCTGCCGTTTGGCGCCTTCTACCAGGCTGATCATGCGGTCGAGAAAGGTGTTGCCGGGCGACGCGGTGACCAGGATCACCAACGAGTCGGAGATCACCTTGGTCCCGCCGGTGACCGTGGAGTTGACGTCCGAACCGGACTCCTTGATCACCGGTGCGGATTCGCCAGTGATCATCGACTCGTCGACATAGGCCGCGCCTTCGACCACTTCGCCGTCCATGGGAATCAGTTCGCCGCGGTTGACCTTGACCAGGTCGTCCTTGCGCAACGATGCAGCGGACACCAATTCCTGGCGACCGTCAGAGAGCAGCCGGGTGGCATTGAGCTGCGTGGTGGTGTGGCGCAACGAAGCGGCCTTGGCCTTGCCACGGCCCTCGGCCATGGCTTCGGCGAGGTTGGCGAACCACACCGTGATAAACAGGATGAAGGTCACCACGCCGTTGTACAGCGACGTGGCATTCGATGGTCCGAACAGTTGCGGGTTGATCGTCAGCGCAGCGGTCACCAGGGTGCCGATCCAGACCACGAACATGACCGGGTTCTTGATCTGCACCCGTGGATCGAACTTTTTCAGCGGTTCGACCAGGATCAGCCGCAGACGCTCCTGCCGGTTCTCCGCGCGCGGCGCCTTGCGGGCCGCAACCGGGGTCGACAGCGGGGCCAGTGGCAATGCTTTTTCAACTTTCATCTCAGTCTCCTCACCCTTAGAACAGCAAGTGCTTGTTCATGGCGAAAAACTCGGCGATCGGTCCCAGGACCAGCGCCGGCAGGAAGGTCAGTGCGCCGACGATAGCGATCGTCGCCAGCCACCAGATGCCGAACATCGGGGTATCGGTACGCAGGGTGCCTATGTTGGGCTGCAGGGTCGGCTTGGCCGCCAGTGAGCCGGCTACCGCCATCAGGAAGATGATCGAGGGGTAGCGACCGATCACGATCACGCAGGCGATGGCGAGGTTGTACCAGGGCGTATTGGCGTTCAGGCCGCCAAAGGCCGAGCCGTTGTTGGCGGCGGCGGAGGTAAAGGCGTAGAGCACTTCCGAATAACCATGTACCCCGGCATTGCCCAGCGCGGCCACGCCGTAGGGCATCACCATCGACCAGGCCGAGGGCGCGAGGATCACCAGGGGGTGGATCAGCATGGCCAGCGAGACCAGGATGATTTCGCGTTTCTCGATCTTCTTGCCGAGAAATTCCGGGGTGCGCCCGACCATCAGGCCGGCGACGAAGATCCCGACCAGGCCGTAGATCAGGAAATTGAGGAAGCCCACGCCTTTACCGCCGAAGACGCATTGCAGCATCATCTGCACCAGGGTCGAGAGACCGCCCAGTGGGGTGAAACTGTCGTGCATCGAGTTGATCGAGCCGGTGGTGAATGCCGTGGTGTAGGCGGCGTAGAGTCCGCTTTCGGCGATGCCGAAACGCACTTCCTTGCCTTCCATATTGCCGCCGGCCTGCAGGGCGCTGGCATGGGGATCGATACCCAGCTGGCTCAGCAGCGGCGTACCGGCCTGCTCCGGAATCACGCAGAGCAGCAGGAAACCCACCAGCATCAGGGCCATGACGCTATAGATCACCGCGCTCTGGCGATGGTTCTTGATCATGTGGCCGAACATCACCACCAGGGCGGCGGGCAGGCTGGCCATCAGCAGGATCAGCACGAAGTTGGTCAGGGCGTTGGGGTTCTGGAACGGGTGCGCGGCGTTGACGTTGAAGAAGCCGCCGCCGTTGGTGCCGAGGTTTTCAATCGCTTCCTGTGCGGCGATCGGGCCCAGGGTCAGGGTTTGGTGGCCGCCTTGCAGGGTATCGGTCACCAGGCTGGCATCCAGGGTCTGCGGCACGCCTTGCCAGATCAGGAACAGGCTCAGCACCAGCACCACGGGTAGCAGCACCCGGGTGATAAAGCGGATCAGGTCGCGGTAGAAGTTGCCCAGATTGGCGCCGCCGTCGGTGACCAGCAAGGCACGGATAAAGGCAATTGCCACCACGAAACCGGTCGCCGCCGAGGTGAACATCGGAAAGGTGATGGCGGCCATCTGGCTGAAGTTGGACAGGGTGCTTTCGCCGCCATAACTCTGCCAGTTGGTGTTGGTGATAAAGCTGATGGCGGTGTTGAACGCCTGCATCGGTTCCATGCCGGCGAAATGCTGCGGGTTGAGCGGCAGGACATTCTGGAAGATCAGCACCAGGTAGATGAGCAGGGCCATCACCAGGTTGGTCGCCAGCATGTGCAGGGTGTAGCTTTTCCAGTTCATCGCCTGGCTGCAGGCCTGTTTGCCGATCAGCCGGTAGAGCAGGTTGTCCAGTGGATCGAGCGCCCGGTCGAGCACGGTTTTCTGATCAGTCACCACCCTGGCCAGATAACGTCCCGCCACCAGGCTCAGTGCCAGGGTGGCGATCAAGGTAATAATGATTTGTAGCCAGAGGTGTGACATTGCGTTAACTCCTGAATCAGCGGACTGTTCTGGCGTGCGCTATTAAACAGAAACAGGCCGTCAGAACTTTTCCGGATTGATAACGGCGTAGAACAGATAGATCACTACGCCAACCACCAGCGCCAGTAATAGATCAATGGCCATGTCGAGTATTCCTTCTTGCCGTGT
Organism: Pseudomonas sp. MWU12-2319; assembly: GCF_023242525.1. Lineage (NCBI taxonomy): Bacteria > Pseudomonadati > Pseudomonadota > Gammaproteobacteria > Pseudomonadales > Pseudomonadaceae > Pseudomonas > Pseudomonas sp. MWU12-2319. The sequence continues at coordinate 51,854 of NZ_JALJES010000008.1, read as the reverse complement.
TTGAGTGGGGGCAGCGGACGGGGCACGCCCGCTGCGTGATTTGAAATCGGTCGGCGAGCCGTCTTCAGGATCAGTTGCGGCTGTGCCGGTTCGGCAGCACGGGCTTTATATCCGGGGCTTTCGAGGGCGTGATGACGTTGTCGGCAAAGTAGACGACCAGCCCGCATAACAGATAAAAGCCGATGATCGCTGCAAACAGGAGTGCGCTGAGTAACATGATGTTAGTCCTCGATACCTGTAGCGTTAGTGGGCACTTTCAATCGGTCTGGCCGATCTCGGTGGGTACAGTTTCAGTATAAGTTTCGGATTATCCGGGTCTGATAAGGCCTGTGTCTTTTTAGGCGTTGGCGCTATCAATTTTCCGTAAAGAAACTTGGCGAATTGATACCTGGGGTCCTAACTGACATCAAGGCTATTAACAACGCATTCAAGGCGGCGCTCATGCTCAAACTGGAACGGCTGGCACAGGGGATTATCGGGCCCGCGCGCGATCCATTGGCCCCCGATACACGCGCCCATACGCTGCTGGTCGGTCTGCTGGCCTGGGCGGGCCTGGGAGCCAGCGGTTTGGCTTCGGTCAGTTATGGCCCGGAAAGAGCTTATCTGGCGCTGGGGGCCCATCCCGAGCTGGGGGTGTTCCTGGCCCTGGCGACGCTGCTGACCGTCTGGGTCCTGTCGCTGGCCTATCGTCAGGTGGTCGAGCTGTTTCCTTCGGGCGGCGGCAACTACAAGATCGTCTCGAAACTGCTGGGCCCCAGGCTCGGCCTGGTGGCCGGTTGCGCCTTGCTGGTCGACTATGTGCTGACCATTGCGGTTTGCCTGGCCAGTGGCACCGATGCGTTGTTCAGCCTGTTGCCGGTTGAGTGGCAGAGCCACAAGCTGGTGGTGGAGGTCGGCCTGGTGCTGCTGCTGATCCTGTTGAATCTGCGCGGCATCGCCGACTCGATCCGCTTGCTGCTGCCCCTGACGCTGGGGTTTGTGCTGGTGCATGTGGGGCTGATCGTCTATGGCGTTGCCTCGAAAGCCGGTGACCTGACGGGCACGCTGGTGCGCAGCTCCGCTGATACCGTGGCCTTGTCCGGGGATATCGGCTGGCCTCTGCTGGTGGCGCTGTTCCTGCGGGCTTATTCCCTGGGGGGCAGTACCTACGCGGGGTCCGAAGCGATTGCCAACAACGTCAACCTGCTGGCCGAGCCCCGGATCAAGACCGGTCGCACCGCCTTGCTCTCGGTGGGCTTTTCCCTGGCGTTCATGGCCGGCGGCATGATTCTTCTGTACAGCCTCTGGGGCGCGCAACCGACCTATGGGCAGACCCTGAACGCAGTGGTGTTCAAGGCCGTTATCGAGCAACTCGGGATTGCACCGGGTGCCAGTCATGGGCTACTCCTGCTGACCCTGGCACTGGAAGGTGCGATTGTCTTCGTGGCGGCCAATTCGATCCTGATCTTCGCCCCCTCGCTGCTCGGCCGCATGGCCGCCGACTCCTGGCTGCCGCACCGTTTCTGCAACCTGTCGAACCGCCTGGTCAAGCAGAACGGGGTGGTTTTCGTGGGGGCCTGCGCGCTGCTGATCCTGCTGTTATCAAGGGGATCGCTGGGGCTGCTGGTGGTGCTCTATAGCATCAATGTGTTTCTCAGCCTGGCCCTGGCCAAAGCCGGGCTGTGCCGCCACTGGTGGCAGCATCGCCGCGAAGGGCCTTGGCTCGGACGGATGCTGGTGTCGGTCACGGGCTTTTGCGTGGCCTCGGGCATCCTGCTGGTAACCCTGACGGAAAAGTTCTTCGAAGGCGGTTGGGCGACCCTTTGCCTGACCCTGCTGGTGATCGGCGGCTGCGCCCTGGTCCGGCACCACTACGCCAAGGTGGAAACCCTGCGCCTGCAGATGGATACCGAGTTCACCCTGCCGGCGCAGGTGCTGGCAACCGTCACCCGCATCGAGCCCACGCCAGACGCGCCGACGGCGGTGATCCTGGCCACCGAACATTGGGGCGCGGCGATCCATACCTTGCTTTGGGTGCAGCGTCTGTTCCCGAACCGTTTCGCCAATGTGGTGTTTGTCGGCATCGTCAAGGTGGAAGGGCATGTGTGGGGGCGGATCGACGGTGTGCAACGGCGCAAGACCCGGCTCGACGAGTCCATGGATCAGTTGGAGGCCTTCTGTGCCCAGGCCGGTATCAGCGCGACACGGCGAATCGGCTACGGCACCGACCCGGTCGCCGAGTTGCAGAAGCTGCTCGGTGAGGCGACCCGGCATTACCCGGGCTGCGTCTGTTTCAGCAACAAGCTGATCCTGCAGGACAGCTGGGGTTTCAGCGAGTGGCTGCACAACCAGACGCCCTTGCTGCTGCAGCGCCGACTTCATCTGGATGGCATTCCCCTGGTGATTCTGCCTCTCAGATTGAGTGGGTCCGAACACAAGAGCGTGATGGCTTGAGAATGTGTTTTTATATAATTTGTAAAAATTAGACAATATGTATTGTTCTGGGTATTCTCGTTCCAAGGCCTGATGTCCTGACGCAAGGGCCGTGACTTGAATTGACCTGGGGAAAAATCACATGGCCACACTTCCGGATTTCCGCCTGGAAACCTACTTTTCCAAGTGGGAGTTTTCCGCGCGCTACCATATGACCGCATCCGATGCGCAAAGCCTGACCATCAAGGAGTTGCTGGCGTTGGCCGATGCGTCGGACCGCGAAGCCTTCGAGACCTTGTCCCTGGGCTACACCCAGACCTTCGGTGCGCCCGAGTTGCTGGAAGTGATCGCCTCGACCTACGAGCGCCTGGTCCCGGCCGATCTGCTCTGTTTCGCCGGGGCCGAGGAAGGGCTCTATGTGGCCATGCATGCGCTGCTGGATAAAGGCGACCACGCCATTGTGGTAACGCCCAACTACCAGTCCTCGGAAACCATCCCCTTGAGTCTCTGCGAGGTCACGGGCGTGGCCCTGGACCCGGAGCAGGGCTGGACGCTGGATATCGACGCGGTGGCGGCGGCGATCCGCCCCAATACCCGGCTGATCTCCATCAACTTTCCCCATAACCCCACCGGCAAGATCCTTGAACGCGAGCGTTTCGACGCTCTGGTCGACCTGTGCCGCCAGCACGGTATCTACCTGTTCAGCGACGAGGCCTATCGCTTGCTGGGCCTGGGTGAGGGCGGGCAACTGCCGGCGGTGGCCGATGTCTACGAACGTGGTCTGTCCCTGGCGGTGATGTCCAAGCCCTATGGCTTGCCGGGGCTGCGCATCGGCTGGATCGCCTGCCAGGACCGTGGGTTGCTGTCGCGCATGGAGCGCATGAAGCATTACCTGTCGATCTGTAACGCCGGCCCGAGTGAAGTGCTGGCACGGATCGCGCTCAAGGCTCGCGAGCCGATCCTGGCGCGGATCCACCAGTTGATGCGCCACAACCTCACGCTGCTGGATGGATTCTTCCGCGAGTTTGAAGAGTTGTTCGAGTGGTATCGCCCTGATGGCGGCTGCATTGCCTACCCGCGTTACCTCAGGGCCGAAGGGGTCGAGCGTTTCGCCACCGACCTGGTGGAGCGCACTGGCGTGCTGCTGTTGCCGTCGAGCATCTACGAGTCGGCGCTGGGGCCGGTGCCCCAGGATCGCTTTCGTATCGGTTATGGCCGGGCCCATATGGAGGAGGGGCTGGAGGTGTTTGCCAACTACCTGCGCGGTCGCCGTCCATGAGCCCGATAGCGTTGCCGGTCCATGGCCTGGGGGAGTTGCGCGACGTGCTGCTGCGCAAGGACATGTTGCGGGTGGTGCGTGAGGCCTTTATCCGCCATGCCGAGGGTGAAGTCGTCGCGCCCCGTGGCGGTGAGTTGCTGTTCCAGGATCCGCCGGGGGACTGTCATATCAAGTTTGGCCATTTCCGTGGTGGCGAGGTGTTTGTGGTCAAGGTGGCGATGGGGTTCTATGGGAACGCCGCCAAGGGCCTTGAGACCAATAACGGCCTGATGCTGGTCTTCGATGCGCGGACCGGGGCGACCCTGGCCGTGCTCAATGACGAAGGCTGGTTGACCAGTTGGCGGACCGCTGCCGCCGGCGCGCTGGCGGCCAAGGCCGGTGCGCCGTCGCGGGTCACGGCGCTGGGCATTGTCGGCAGCGGCCATCAGGCCGAGCACCAGGCGCGCTGGACCGCCGAGATGCTGGGGATCGACCGGGTGTTTATCTGGGGCCGCAGCCCGGACAAAGCCGCGCGGTTGGCGGCCAGTCTCAGCCATCAGGGCCTGATCGCCCAGGCGTTGCCGAGCGTTGAGCTGTTGTTCGAGCGTTGCAACGTGGTGATGACCTGCACGCCTTCAACCGAGGCGCTGGTCCCGGCTTCGGCGGTACGGCCCGGTACCCATATTGTCGCACTGGGAGCCGACAGCCTCGGCAAACAGGAGCTGGACCCGGCGATCCTGGCCCGGGCCCGGGTGATCATGACCGATGATCGTCATCAGTGCACCGAGCGGGGTGAGTTGGCCCATGCCTTGGCGGCGGGGTTGGTGGAGGCCGGAGCCGATGTTTCGCTGGGCCAGGTGCTGGCGGGCAAGGTCCCGGGGCGCTTCAGCGATGACGATGTGACCGTGGCCGACCTGACGGGACTGGCGGCCCATGACATTGCCATTGCCAGCCTGGCGATCGAGTCGCTGCGCAACGCGGAGCGTTAGGCGCCGGGGGCCTCGCCACCAAGCTCGCTCCTGCAGGGGGCATTGCGTACAATTCCCGCTTATTTTCAATGGCCCGGCTCCCCTATGGTCGATATCGCCTTTATGAACGCCGCCGCCGATGGTTTCGCGGCGCTGCTGTTTCCCGACCTTGAAGCGGTGGTCCACGATGTCCGCAGCGGGCGGATCACTCATATCGCCAATGGCTTTTCCCGGCGCAAGGTCGGTGATCCTTCGTTGCTCGACGACCTCGCTGAACTGGAGCAGGGCGCGGACGTTATCGGTCCCTACGAAAAGAACGGCGCCAACAATCGCCAGTTGCGTTCCATCAGCATCGCCGCGCGCGCCGACAGCGGCGAGATCGTCGCCCTGCTGTGCCTGAATTTCGATGTCACGGCCCTGTCCCAGGTGCAGAAGCTGCTCAGCGGCTTTGCCGCCGGCAGCCAGCCGCAGCCGCGTCCACAGGCCTTGTTCAATGCCGACTGGCGGGAAAAGCTCAACGATATCGTCGAAGCCATCTCGGCCCGCCAATGCGTGCGCCGAAGCGATTTCGGCCGCGCCGAAATCCGCCTGGCACTGATCGAGGCCAAGGCCGGCGGGCTGTTGGATATCCGCAATTTCGTCGATTATTTCGCCGAATACTTCGAGATTTCCCGGGCGACGGTTTACAACTACCTGAAAGCCATTGCCGCCGACGACGGAAACGGATGATCCGCCGGGCGCATTAATGGCATCATGGCGGACTGTCGAGGTGCACGAGCTTGTGCGCTTATCTTTCGAGCCTGGAGAGTTGATGAATGGCTGTGCAGCAAACCCTCACCGTGATCCCGCCGAACGCGTCCCTGAACGGAAAGGTGACGCCGCCCGGTTCGAAGTCGATCACTAACCGGGCCTTGTTGCTCGCCGCCCTGGCCAAGGGCACCAGCCGCCTGTCCGGCGCGCTGAAAAGCGATGACACCCGCCATATGTCCACTGCCCTGCGGCAGATGGGCGTGCAGATCGACGAACCGGACGAAACCACCTTCGTGGTCACCGGCAACGGCAAGCTGCAAGTGCCGGAACAACCGCTGTTCCTCGGTAATGCCGGGACCGCGGTGCGCTTCCTGACTGCGGCAGTGGCTACGGTGAATGGCCGAGTGGTGTTGGACGGCGACCACTATATGCGCAAGCGCCCGATCGGCCCGTTGCTCGAGGCCTTGCAGCGCGGCGGCCTGGACGTAGCCAGCGAGACCGGTTGCCCGCCGGTGATCGTGAACGGTCGTGGCGGCGTGCAAGCCAAGCGTTTCGAGATCGACGGCGGCTTGTCCAGCCAGTACGTATCGGCCTTGCTGATGCTGGCGGCCTGCGGCGAGGCCCCGATCGAGGTGGCCCTGACCGGCAAGGACATCGGTGCCCGTGGTTACGTCGACCTGACCATCGCCTGCATGCAGGCTTTCGGTGCCCAGGTCGAAGTGCTCGACGAAACCCTCTGGCGCGTTGCCGCCACCGGCTACCAGGCCTGTGACTACCGCATCGAGCCGGACGCATCGGCGGCCACCTACCTGTGGGCGGCGCAAGCCCTGACCGACGGTCATATCGACCTGGGCGTGGCCGGTGAAGACTTCACCCAGCCGGACGCCAAGGCACTGGAGGTGATCCAGCAGTTCCCGCACATGCCCGCCGTGATCAATGGTTCGCAGATGCAGGACGCGATCCCGACCCTGGCGGTACTGGCGGCGTTCAATAAAACTCCGGTGCGTTTCGTTGAGCTGGCGAACTTGCGGGTCAAGGAATGCGATCGGGTCCAGGCGCTGTTCGATGGCCTCAACGGCATTCGCCCGGGCCTGGCGAGCGTGGAAGGTGACGACCTGCTGGTCGCCGCCGATCCGGCCCTGGCCGGCACCACCTGCGATGCCCTGATCGACACCCACTCCGACCATCGCATCGCCATGTGTTTCGCCCTGGCCGGCCTGAAAGTCGCCGGTATCCGTATCCAGGACCCCGATTGCGTGGCCAAGACCTACCCGGATTACTGGAAGGCCCTGGCGTCGCTGGGCGTACAGTACGCCTGACGGATTCGATCAGGCCTGGACCAGCGCCAGGCCCAGATCGTTGATATCGACGGCGACCTGCTGGTAATCGGCCAGCACCCGGTGCGGGGTTTCCATCGGGTGGGCGTGGGTGGCACTGATCACCACCACCCGCGCCTCAGCCGCTTCTCCAGCGGTAATCCCCGCCGGGGCATCTTCAAACACCAGGCAATCTTGTGGGCGAACGCCCAGGCGCTGTGCTGCCAGCAGGTAGCAGTCGGGCGCAGGCTTGCCGTGGGCGATATCTTCGGCAGTGATCACCAGTGGCGGGAAGTCCAGGCCGGCAGCGGCCATCCGCCGTTCGGCCAGGGCCCGCGGCGCCGAGGTGACAATCGCCCAGCGCTCCGGCGGCAGGCTGGCGAGAAAGGCTTTTGCGCCTTCGATGGCGATCACGCCTTCGACGTCGTCGATCTCGGCCTGGGTGATCGCCGCTGCTTCACGCTCGGGATCGACGCCCGGCAGGTTCTGGCGGCGCACGGTTTCGATACTGCGCACACCGTGAATGGTCTGCAGGAAGGCTTCCACATCGAGGCCGTGGCGCTCTGCCCATTGGGCCCAGACGCGCTCGGCGCTGGCGATGGAGTTGAGCAGTGTCCCGTCCATATCGAATAGAAACGCCGCGAATCGCTGACCTTCAACCATCTCCGTTCTCCACTGTCAGCCCTTGTCGCAGGGCAAAGGCAGCATGCTAGCACGGGATTTTCGGTTGTCTTTACCGGTGCGCGGAGCAGGTCGACGGCTTGTTCAAGCGGTCTGGCCGTTGCCCGCTGGTTCGGTTGGCCATGTGATGCTGGGCAGTGCTTCGAACTGCGGGCGGGCGAACAGGTAGCCCTGGAAGAGTTCAACGCCAAGGCGGCGGAGTTGGAGATACTCCTCTTCGCTTTCGACACCCTCGGCGATCACCCGTATGTCGAGAGATCGACACATGCCCAGCACGCTGTCGGTGATGACCTGCCTGACTCGGTCATCATGGATATTTCGGATAAGCTCCATGTCCAGCTTGATGATGTCGGGTTGAAACTCGGCGAGAAAACAGAGCCCGGAATAACCTGCACCAAAGTCATCGATGGCAGTCTTGAAGCCTTGTTTTCTATATTCCAGCATAATTTGCTTGATATGCTGCTTATCAACCAGATACTCGTTTTCGGTGACTTCGAAGATAATTCGACTCGTCGGGAAATTGAAGCGCCTTGCCGCTTCCAGCGTGGCACGGATGCAGGCCGCCGGCTGGTACACCGCATTGGGTAGGAAGTTGATACTGAGATAGCAAGGTATTACGAGTCGAGCGGCCAATTCGACTGCTTTTACCCGGCAAGCCTGGTCGAATGCATAACGATTGCTTTCAGAAACCTGGCTCAAAATACTTTGGGCGCCACTTCCGTCAAGTCCGCGGACCAAGGCTTCGTAGGCAAATACCTGGTGTGTGCGGACGTCCACGATTGGCTGGAATGCCATGCTGAAATCGAACTCGAGAGCGGTGCCCTCTTTACAAGCAAGACAGCTTGCGGATGAACCATGGGTCGTGTTCATAGCGATTCACTCGTGCTAATGCCTGAAATATTTTCGGGTTCCCAGAGCATAGTCCTTTTCCGTCCTGTTCAAGGCGAGCGGATGATGGCGCTTTGATTTCATCTCGGTGTGGGTGGACGTATCTGTACGGTTGTGAGTTTTTGTATAGGAATTTATTGAATAAGTTGTTCATTCTGTGTCGGTTTTTGGCGGTTATCGTTTTTTGATCGCTTATGCCGGGGAGGTAAGCGCTGTTCTCTTGGGCTCGGCATCGAGCCGATGCACAGCGTTGCATTTGAGTCGTCCTGCTCGAAAAATCAAGCTCTACAGGTTGTTTCCGGCTGTGATGCAAGATTTTTCTGTCGCGCTGCCTACCACTCTGACTCGCAAATATCTCGACAGGAGTCGAATTGATGCCGGTCGGGCAAAACCTTTACAATTATTATTTTCTGTATAGTATTTCGAGTGTTCTCCTGAAGTTTTTCGGAGTCTACGAGGTGTTGGAGCATGCGAATCCTGCTGATGGCGCTTTGTTGCTTCTTGCTGGGCAGTTGCGGCAACGTCGAAGTCGATCACTACGCCGCCGAACGTCCCTCGCTCGATCTGGTGCGCTTCTTTTCGCAACCGGTGGAGGCCTGGGGGATCTTCCAGAAACGTTCGGGGGAGGTGGTCAAGAGATTCCATGTGCAGATCGCCAGTCGTCGCGAAGGTGAGCAACTGATTCTCGACGAACATTTCCTCTATAGCGACGGCAGCCGCCAGCAGCGGATCTGGACCCTGACCCCTGGGGCCACCGGGCACTGGACCGGCCGTGCCGCCGATGTGGTCGGCGAGGCGCGTGGTGAAGTAGCGGGCAATGCCCTGCGCTGGCGCTATCAGATGAACCTGCCGGTGGACGGTTCGACCTGGGAGGTGAGCCTCGACGACTGGATGTACCTGATGGATGAGGACACCTTGATCAATCGTTCGAGCATGAGCAAGCTCGGCGTCGAACTGGGTCAGGTGACCCTGTTTTTCCGCCGGCAGCCGGTGGTGTCGCAATGAACCTTCAGACTTTGAGCGAATGGGCCGCCGAAGGGCGTGTCCAGGAACTGGAGCTGCTATCGCTGGAGGGCGGCTTCTACCTGCTGCGAGCTCGACTGGAGCAGGGCATGCGTACCTTGCTGGACGCGCGCGGTGAAGTGCTGCGGCTGCGTTCCACGAGTCATGTGCGTGAGTTGTTGCGCGAGTTGCCGTCGCTACCCTGTGTGCTGGTGCAACACGTCGTCCACGACGAGATGTGCGGTATGCGTGACGGTCCCATCGAGCCCCTGCGCCTGCCATTTTCTCTGACCTCACCCTGGTGACGGCCGCTGTCCGATGGCGTGTAAGCAGCATGCCGGTACGGGCTTTTCGAATATTTTTCAGCGGGTCGTGGAATAACTCGGCGTGGTGCGCGTCGGACTAGGGCAAGCCACTTTGTACTGGCGCAATGGCCGACAAGGCCGGGCGATCACCCGAATCCCGAGCGAGACGAATTCCCATGAAATTTGCGAAAGTACCTTCCCTGTTGGCGGCCGTTTCCCTGGCCTGCATGACCCTGGCGATGGCCGGCAGCGCAACGGCGGCCCCGGCTCCGGCAGCGGCCCCCGTGCACAATATCGTTCTGGTCCACGGCGCCTTTGTGAATGGCGCGGGCTGGAAGCCGGTCTACGACATCCTGGTCAAGGACGGTTACCACGTCTCGGTGGCGCAGCATCCGCTGACCGCTTTCAGCGATGACGTGACGGCGGTCAAGCGGATCCTGGCGATGCAGGACGGTCCGACCATTCTTGTCGGCCACAGCTACGGCGGCGCGGTGATTTCCGATGCCGGTACCGACGACCATGTGGTGGGCCTGGTCTACATTGCTGCCCATGCCCTGGATATCGGTGAAACCGAAGCCGCCAACGGCAAGCTGTATCCGAATTTGACCAAGGCCGTGAAGAAAACCGCGGACGGCTTCCTCTACCTGGATCCGGCGTTCTATGCCGCTGATTTCGCGGCTGACCTGCCCAAGGCCCAGGCTGAATTCGAGGCCAATGCCCAGTCCCTGACCTCTGCCTCGGTGTTTACCACCGCCGCTACTTCGGCCGCCTGGAAAACCAAGCCGAGCTGGTACGCCGTGGCAAAAGCCGATCGGATCATCAACCCGGACCTGGAGCGCATGTACGCCAAGCGCGCCAACAGCCACACCATTGAAATCGCTGGCGCCAGCCATGCGGTCTACGAGTCCCACCCCAAGGAAGTGGCGGCGCTGATCGAGCAGGCGGCGAAACACGCGCTGGATGCCAAATAGTCGCAGTCGACAGCCACAAGGTGGAGGGGGCGGCAGGCTAGGCCTACACTGAAACTGACAGCCCGGATGGTCCGGGCTGCTGATGCGAGGTGCGTATGGATACTCAACCTGCTTCCCCGTTCACTGAGTTTGCGTACCCGGGTGTCCAGGCCATGCCCTGGCGCAAGGTGCCGATCCCGGATGAGGATCAAGAACCGCTCAGCGAGACCCCCGGCAACGAAGACGATCACCAGGTGCCGCAAACCTGGAAACACCCCGACGATGGCAAAAGCCTTTCTGAGCTTGATGAAGAACTGCCGCTCAAACCTTGAGACACACAGCCCGGTGCAAAGCCGGGCTGTGTTGTTCGTCTGCCGTTGAAAACCCGGTCCCAATCAATATCGCGCCTGTGGCGAATGCACTCCTTTGACTTGAAGGCGTCGGAGCAAGGGCTCATGATCGCTGACGACTTCATCTCCCTTTTCCAGGAAATTCCATGAACCATGAAATTCGTGTCGTTGCCAGTCTTCATGCCAAACCGGGCAAGGCAGCAGAGCTGGAATCCCATCTCAGGGCTTGCGTGGTCCCGTCCCGCGCCGAACCTGGTTGCCGTGAATATATCCTGCATGTCGATCAGGCCGACCCCGAGCGTTTCATCTTCGTCGAGCGCTGGATCGATCAGGCCGCCATCGAACACCACCGCGGCACCGCGCACTACAAGGCGATGGCCGCGGCGATCGGTGATTTGTTGAGTGAGCGCCAGGTCCTGCTGTTGGATGAGGTGCCTGGGCAGTAAGGCTGATGAACCTGGCGTGCAAGCACCAGGTTCGTTGCCGGTGGCTTAGAAGCGCACCGTCGCGCCGGTGGTGAACCAACGATCGCGATCGCCCGACAGGTGCTGACCGGCCACCAGGTCGATGTCGAGATTTTTGCCAATATGCAGGCGCGGTCCGGCCTGCCAGCCCTGGTCGCCATTTTGTTGGCCGAAACGTTCGGCCACCAGGGTCAGCGACTTCAGCACATCGTATTCCACACCACCGCCCCAGCTCCGGCCCTCGCTGGGCGCGCCGTCGTTATGGGCGTGGTACCAGCCGGCACTGACGGTCAGGCGCAAGGGTGTGAAAGGCGTGTAGGTCAGCGGCACTGCGAGGTCGGCGCCGTCGAAGGCATGCCGGCGATCCGTGGCAACGTGGGCCTGGGCCACTACTGCGGCTTCGAGCCCCAGGTCTTCCCGAGTGAAAATCGAGGCCTTCAGGTGCGGACTCAGCATCGTGGTGTGCTCGCCGTCGTCACGACTGCGGTTGATGTCGGCACCCAGTTGCACGGCGGGCAGACTGGTCGGTGTGCAGTCCGCCGAAAGCACGGTTTCGCCGCTGGCGGCGTTGTGCCGGCCGCTCTTGTACCAGGTGTCGATATTGCATTGGCCGGGGTCGTTGATCCCGCCATCATCGACGACGTACGAACCGCCGGCCGCGTGGGCCTTGGAGTAGAGCGAAAGCAGCAGGAGGGTGCCGAAGGTGGCACCGACAAGCACCACCGTGCGTTGCAGGGCGCGGCGCTGGGCCGGGGGCAGGTGTTTAAGCAGGGAGCTGGAAACCGTCGGCGTCGGCCGGGCGGTGGTCGTTCGCTTGGTGTGGCGAGAAGTGGATTTTTTCATGGCAGGCCTCGGTGATCAGGTGCTCACGGGCGCGCGGGTCGAATGCGCGTCGTCGTGAAACGGGCAAAGGGGTATGGAGGTCGTGGTGGTACGCGTTACAACCGGGTTCTTCATTCATGCTTGATGCTCCTTCGGGGTGGGCGGTCAGTGACCGCGTGCAGGCAATGGCCTGACCTCTACCTAGGTAAAAGGCCGGGCAGGGTGTTGCTTGATAAGGGGTGAACAGACGCTCAGTCCTCCAGGCACAGGACATCGATCTCCATGGCCCTGGCCTGGGCCACCAGCTCTTCAGTGTCGTGGCCGCCGGGAAAGGCAATCACCAGCTGCGGTTCGCTGTCCATCAGCATGAACTGGTTGCGCCGGCGTTCGGCCTGCTTGCCATAGAGCTGCCAATTGGACGGATAGCGCACCAGGTGCGTACCGTTTTCCCGGGCCCAATCCTCGATCTCACTGCCCAGGAACTGGTTGCCGCCATGAATCAGGACACTGATCCTGTGGGTCTGGTGATAAGCCTCCAGCACCTTGCGGCACATCGCCGCGTTCAGGTAATAGCGCCCGGCGCAGATCAGGACGCGCATGGGTAGTTATCCTTGTCGAGCCGGGGCTCGTCGTTGAGTTCAAGGGCGTGTACAGGCCCGGGTGCTGGCTCGTTCGCGCCCGGGGACTGAGTTTCCGGGACGCGTTCTCCCGAGCGTTCGAGCACTGGATAGGCGAGTGCCGCGATGTGGTGGTGTACACGCCGGTAATCGCGCAGCACCCGCTGGAAAATATCCCCCGACTCGGCCCAGGTGCTCTTGTCGGCACTGAGTTTACGAAAGTGTTCGCGGCTGGCGCCGGCTTCCAGGCGGCGAATCACCTCCTTGCGCTCCACCAGTCGATGGGCCGTGACGGTGTCTTCGCGCAGGAACACGGTGACCGCCAGGCTCAGGCTTTCGCGCAGCTCTTCGTGCAACGGATAGATGTGCCCCAGTTCGAACTCCGAGAAGCGTTCGCCACGGCGCCGACGGCGCGCCGCCAATTGGGCGAGGTTGGTCGAGAGAATGTCGCCGGCATGCTCCAGGTTGATCACGAACATCAGGATTTCCTGGGCGCGGTCGGCATCCTCGTCGCTCAGGCCGTCCTGGCCGATATCCGCGAGGTAGGCGCGGATCGCCGCGCTGAGCAGGTCCAGGGACTGGTCGAGCTGGCGGATAGCCTCGGCCGACACCTCGCCGGGTTTCTGGAACAGTTGCAGTACCCGATCGAGCATCACCGAGAGCATGTCGGCGATGCGCAGGGCTTCGCGCACGGCGTTCGAGAGACCGATATTGGCCACTTCCAGGCCGGCTTCGTCGAGGTACTGCGGCATGCCCGGGTCGGCGGCCTGCTCCGGTGTCGGCAGCAGTCGGGTCAGGCCCTTGGCAAGCCAATCCACCAAACCGATAAAGCCCAGGCCCAGAAGCAGGTTGAAGGCGATATGCAGGTACACCACCAGCTGCGCGGGGGCGATGGTGGTAGCGGCCAGGCTCTTGCCCAGCAGCGAGGCGAACGGCAGCAACAGCAGCGCGCCGAACAGCCGCACCAGCAGATTGCCCAGGGGCAGGCGTCGGGCGACCGGGGTGCCGGCATTCATCACCGACGGCAAGGCGCCGCCGATATTAACCCCGAGCACCAGGGCTAGAGTGGTCACCGGCGACATCAGCCCGGTGCTGGCCAGGGAGGCGATCAACAGGATCACCGCGACACTGGAATGGCACATCCAGGTCAGCAGCAGCGCCACCAGCAAGGCGATCAACAGGTCGCCGTCAAGGCCTTGCATGACCACATGGAACAACGGCGTGCTTTCCATCTGCCCGAGGGCGGCACCCAGCAGGCTCAGGGCGAGCAGCATCAGGCCGAGGCCGATCAGGGCGCAGCCGACGCTTTCATAACGCGAGTCGTCGCGCAGGCGGAACACCACGAAGCCCGCCAGCAGTACCAGGGGGATGGCGATCGAGGTGTCGAAGCTGAGGAGTTGCACAACCAGGGTCGAGCCGATATTGGCCCCCAACATCACCGCCAGCGCCGGAGCGAGACTGAGGGTGCCGGCGGCGGTGAAAGAGCTGGCCATCAGGCTTACCGCGGTACTGCTTTGCAGCACGGTGGTGATGCCGATGCCACAGAGCAGGGCCTTCCAGCGTTTATCGAGATTGCGGCCCAGGCCATTGCGCAGCTGGGTGCCGAAGCCACGCAGCAGGGCGGTTGAAATCATATGGGTGCCCCAGAGCAACAAGGCGATGGCGCCGGCGAGGTGGATCAACAGAGCGGTTCCAGACATGAGGATTCTCCACGTACTGGTTTTTTACTTTCTGGGTGGGCGCAGCAACCTCACCGAGACACGACTGATGGTGCTGGAGAACGCCAGCAGGTAGCGCATTTCGATAGCGGTCAGCGTCCCGCGAACATAGAGCTTCACGGTGACCCGCCTGACCACTTTTGCCGCTTTGGTCAGGAACAGGACCGACAGCGCCCGATAGCTGTAGTCGAGAACGGCGAGGAACTGGCTGAGTGGTTCCATGGTGGGCTCCGGGGGATGGCCGGGTTATAGGTGCCAATGCGCGAATACAATCGTATGAACACCACGCACCTGTAGGAGCAGGGCTTGCCCGCGAAGCTTTTAGCGGTCTCGAGGTCCCCTTCGCGGACAAGCCCTGCTCCTACAAGGTTCGGTGTTATCTGACGAACCGCATCAGAACCACTGCTTGAAGCGGCGGATATAGAACATCTTCATGCTCTGGGCCACCACGCAGTAGGCCAGCAGGGTGCCCACCAGCCATGGGAAGTACGCCATCGGCAACGGCACCAGGCCCACCAGCGTGCCCAGTTGCGAGAACGGCAGGTAGATGCCGATGGACACCGCCAGGCACGTCATGACGATGATCGGCAGCGACGCGGTGCTCTGGAAGAACGGGATCTTCTGGGTCCGCAGCATGTGCACCACCAAGGTCTGCGACAGCAGGCCTTCGATAAACCAGCCGGACTGGAACAATGCCTGGGCTTCCACGCTGTTGGCGGCGAACACGTACCACATCAGGGCAAAGGTGGTCATGTCGAAGATCGACGAGGTCGGCCCGATCCACAGCATGAAACGCCCGATGTTCTTCGCGTCCCACTTGCGTGGCTTGCGCAGGTATTCCTTGTCCATCTTGTCCCACGGCAGGGCCAGCTGGGAGATGTCGTAGATCAGGTTCTGCAGCAGCAGGTGGATCGACAGCATCGGCAGGAACGGGATGAACGCACTGGCCACCAGCACCGAGAACACGTTGCCGAAGTTGGAGCTGGCGGTCATGTTCAGGTACTTCATGATATTGCCGAAGGTTTCGCGGCCCTTGAGCACGCCTTCTTCCAGCACCATCAGGCTCTTTTCCAGCAGGATGATGTCGGCCGATTCCTTGGCGATGTCCGTGCCGCTGTCCACCGAGATCCCGACGTCGGCATCCCGCAGGGCCGGGGCGTCGTTGATGCCGTCGCCGAGGAAACCGACGGTATGGCCGTTGGATTGCAGGGCCTTGAGCACCCGGGATTTCTGCAACGGGGTCAGCTTGGCAAAGACCGTGCGCTCCTCGACCCGCAGCTTGAGGGTCGCGTCGTCCATATGCTCGATGTCCTGGCCCAGCAGCGGCAGGCCTGGCTCCAGGCCGACTTCACGGCAGATCTTGCAGGTGACCACGGCGTTGTCGCCAGTCAGCACCTTGACCGTGACGCCGATCTCACGCAGGGCGGCAATCGCCGGCCCGGCGGTTTCCTTCGGCGGATCGAGGAAAGTCAGGAAGCCGCGGATGACCAGGTCACGCTCGTCGGCGGTCTTGTATTGCCCCTTGGTCTGCGGTTTGGGAATGTCGCGGGTAGCCAGCAGAAGGACGCGGAAACCGTCCTTGTTGTAATCGTTGGCCAGGGCCAGCAGGGTCTTGCGACGCTGCTCGTCCAGGGCCACGACCTCGTTGCCTTCCATGACGTGGCTGGAGATGGCGAGCATTTCCTCGACCGCGCCCTTGCACACCAGCAGGTGATCGGCACGGCTGTCCTGGACGATGATCGACAGGCGCCGACGGACGAAGTCGAAGGGCAGTTCATCGACCTTGCTGTAGGCGAACGGCTCCTGGAAGTTGGGGTTCTCCCGGGAGAACTGCAGCACCGCCTGGTCCATCAGGTTCTTCATGCCGCTCTGGTGGTAGCTGTTGAGCCAGGCCAGGCCCAGCACCGCGTCATCGCGCTGGCCGGTGGCGTCGACGTGGTGCTCGAGGATGATCTTGTCCTGGGTCAGGGTGCCGGTCTTGTCGGTGCACAGCACGTCCATGGAACCGAAGTTCTGGATGGCATTCAGGCGCTTGACCACCACCTTGCGCCGGGCCATGGCCATGGCACCCTTGGCGAGGTTGGCGCTGACGATCATCGGCAGCATTTCCGGGGTCAGGCCGACGGCGACCGCCAGGGCGAAGAGCAGGGCATCGCTCCAGTCGCCTTTGGAGAAACCGTTGAGCAGGAACACGATCGGCACCATCACCAGCATGAAGCGGATCAGCAGCCAGCTGACACTGTTCACCCCGCGATCGAAGGCGGTCTGCACCCGCGAGCCGACAATCGCCTTGGCCAGCGAGCCGAAGTAGGTACGCGCACCGGTGGCGACCACCACGGCCTTGGCGGTGCCGCTGACCACGTTGGTGCCCATGAAGCAGATGTTCTGCAGGTCCAGCAGATTGCTCTGGTCGGTGCCGGTGGAGGCGGATTTGGCCGCGACATCGCCGAGGGTGTCGTACTTCTCCACCGGCAAGGCTTCACCGGTGAGCACCGCCTGGCTGATAAACAGGTCGCGGGATTCGATCAGGCGGATATCCGCCGGAATCATGTCGCCGGCCGACAACTGCACGATATCGCCGGCCACCAGTTCGCGCATCGGCACTTCGCGCAGTACTGGCTTGTTGCCCAGCTGCTCGCGGCGCAGCACCGTGGCGGTGGTCCGGACCATGGCCTTGAGGGCTTCGGCGGACTTGGCCGAGCGGTGTTCCTGCCAGAAGCGCAGGGTGCTGCTCAGGGTCACCATGGTCATGATGATGATGACTTTGGTCAGGTCACCTTCTTCACCGGCGCGCTCGGCCAGCCAGAAGTCGGTGAAGAAGCTGATGCCGGCCAGGATCAGCAGCACGTAGATGAAGGGGTTGTTCAGCGCCTGGAGGAACTGGATCAGGACGTGTGGCGGCTTGTCGTGGGCGACTTCGTTGAAGCCTTCGCGTTGCAGGCGGCCGGCGGCGTCCAGTTCGGTCAGGCCGTCACGGCTGGCGTTGACGTTGCTCAGGGTGGTGGCCAGGGTGTGTTGCGATTCGCGAGCGGCGCGCATCGACAGTTTGGTGTCTTGCGTCGCACGGTTTCCGGTGGGCCGGATAGGGTCTTTGACTGCGTTCATAGCGATGCCTCTGTCACGTCTTCGTGACCGGGCATATAGACGACTCACCTATTCAACAGGCGAACGAATACAGGCCGAGTCACGCGGATGCGAGTGATTCGAGTAAGAGGGTGTATAAGGTTTTAACGTTCGCTGCCCGTTCACCAAATAATGACGAACAGCGAACCGTCTACTGGCTTCGTCCATAATGAAATACTCAAGTTTTAATAATTAAAGGCATAACTATGCCGTGCACTTCCAAGTGGGAAGTGCAGGGGCGGTAGTTGTCAGTGTCAGTGCCGGATAATTAAGCGGCGCGGGCCTCGACATACAGGTTCAGGGTCAGGCCGGCGCGCTGGAACAGCTGCGCAAGCCCGGGACTCTGCGGGTCCTGGCTGTCATCGAAATTCCAGCGTTGTTGCAGCTGGCCGGTGGCCGGGCAGATACGCCAGCAGACGGAAGCGCGTGCCGAAGCCTTGGAGGAGGGGGCGGCGAACAGGGCGTTGCCGCGGGCCGACTTCACCGGCTCACGGGACAATTTGACGCGCATGTTCGAAGCAAAGGCGCGAACGCCTGGCATTACGTAGGTTTTGAAAGTCATAACACACCTCGCGACCGGACTGGCGCCGGCAGAGGCGAGTTACGGAAAGAGCATCAAGCCCTGGCGCAGCTCACCCGACCTGTACGTCGAGTCCCGTCATTTTCTGGGTTAAGCGCCCGGTGAGCCGCATTCGCGGGAACCGGACAGCGTCTAGATACTGTGTCCATTGGGTTCTTTTGTGAGTTGAAAAAAGGCCTGAGCAGCAGGCAGGGGGAATTTACTCAACGGGGTGCTTGAAGTCAATATCAAATGCAGCGTTTTGTTGGAGTAACCTGAATATAAGCTGAAGTGAAGGAGATAGTCTTCGGGTATTGAGTTCTGAAGTTGTTTGTTTCAATGAGGTGAATATGTATCGCCGTGGCGCTCGAGTACATATCTACTTAATTTTTTGACCGGACTTTTTTATCGCGGATCAGCGCCTCGGTTGCAGCAGCAAGGCCAGCAACGCGCTCCAGCCGGTCTGATGGGAGGCCCCCAGGCCGCGTCCGCTGTCGCCATGGAAATATTCATGAAACAGCACCAGGTCGCGACTCGCCGGATCGGCCTGCAATTGCGTGTAGGCCGCCATGGCTGGGCGACATCCGTTCTCGTCGAGCAGGAACAGTGAGGTCAGGCGTTGGCCCAGGCTGTCGGCGACTTCGTCCAGGGACGACAGATAGCCCGAGCCGCTGGGGTATTCCACGGAAAAGTGATCGTCGTAGTAGCGGTGGAATTCGCGCAGCGATTCGATCAGCAGGTAGTTGACCGGCATCCACAACGGTCCGCGCCAGTTGGAGTTGCCGCCGTACAGGCGCGAGTCGGACTCCGCCGGTTGGTAGCGGGCGCTCAGGGTCTTGCCGTCGAGCTGCATCGCCAGCGGCTGTTCGGCAAACACCTTGGACAGTGAGCGGATGCCGAAGTCGGAGAGGAACTCGGCTTCATCGAGCATGCGCTTGAGCAGGTTCTTGGTGCGTTCGCCACGCAGCAGGGCCAGCAGCAGGCGATTGCCGTCGCCAGGTTCGTTCCAGCGTGAGACCAGTGCCGCGAGGTCGGGCCGATGGTGCATGAACCCCAGCAGCCGCTCGCGCAGGCCGGGCAGGCCTTCGTGTTCGCGCTGTTCCAGCACCAGCACGGCGAACAGCGGCATCAGCCCGACGATGGAGCGCAGGCGCACCGGTTCGCTTTGGCCGTCCGGGTGTTGCAGCACGTCGTAGAAAAACTCGTCCTGGTTGTCCCACAGGCCTTCGGCGCTGTCGTCGACCCGATTGATCGCCCCGGCGATATAGAGGAAGTGCTCGAAGAATTTCACCGCGATATCGACATACACCGGATTGCGCTTGGCCAGTTCCAGGGCGATGCGCATCATGTCCAGGGCATAGGCGGCGACCCAGGCGGTGCCGTCGGCCTGGTCGAGGGTGTAACCGGGTGGCAGGTCGTCGGAGCGGTTGAACAGGGCGATATTGTCCAGGCCCAGGAAGCCACCCTGGAACAGGTTGCGGCCTTCGGCATCCTTGCGGTTGACCCACCAGGAGAAGTTCAGCAGCAGCTTGTGGAAGATCCGCTCGAGGAAATCCAGATCGCCGGTGCCGGTCAGCTGTTTTTCCCGTTGATAGACCCGCCACGACGCCCAGGCATGCACCGGTGGGTTGGCGTCGTCGAAACGCCACTCGTAGGCGGGCAATTGGCCGTTGGGGTGCATGAAGCGGTCTTTGACCAACAGCAGCAACTGGTGCTTGGCGAAGCCCGGATCGATCAGGGCGAAGGCCACTGCCTGGAAGCCCAGGTCCCAGGAGGCGTACCAGGGGTATTCCCATTTGTCCGGCATGGAGACGATGTCGAAGTTCGACAGGTGCCGCCAGTGGGTGTTGCGGATGTGCAGGCGTTCGGCCGGTGGTTGCGGTTGGGTCGGGTCGCCGTCGAGCCACTGGTTCACATCGAAGTAATAGAGCTGCTTGGACCACAGCAGGCCGGCCAGGGCCTGGCGCTGGACATTGCGCGCGTCGGCGTCTTCGAGACCCTCCTGCAGGGTGGCATAGAAGTCATCGGCTTCCTGGCGGCGCTTTTCGAACAGATGACGGGCATTGATCTTTTCGGCATCGGGGGGCGCGAAGCGCAGGTAGACCGTGCGGGTTTCATCCCCTTGCAGCACCAGGGAAAAGTGCGCCGCGACCCGTGTCCCGGTATCCCGGCGAATGCTCTCGGCGCCGTTCACCACATGGTCGTTGATGCCATCCTTGAACGGTCCGCGGTCTTGCGAGCCATACAGTCGCCGAGTGTTGGTTTCGTTTTCGCAGAACAGCCACTCATAGCTGTCATCGCCCCAGGCGCTGGCTTGCATGGGGTCGCAGCCGGCGTGCTGGGCGCTGATCTTGTCACCTTCCAGGACCAGGCGCGGCCGTCGGGCGTGGTCGCTCCAGCTCCAGTCATTGCGCGCCCAGAGATGGGGCAGCACGCGCAGGCGGGCAGGTTGGTGAAAGCGGTTATGCACACTGACCCGCATGACGATATCGTTCGGGCCCTGCTTGGCGTACTCGACCGTGATATCGAAATAGCGGTTGTCCTCGAACACCCCGGTATCGAGGATCTCGTACTCGGCATCGGCCAGGCCGCGCCGGGCGTTTTCGGTGATCAGGTCGTTGTAGGGGAAGGCCGCCTGCGGGTATTTGTAGAGCATGCGCATATAGGCATGGCTGGGCACGCCGTCGAGGTAGAAGTACAGCTCCTTGACGTCTTCGCCGTGGTTGCCTTCGGCATTGTTCAGGCCGAACAGGCGCTCCTTGAGAATCGGGTCGCGCTCGTTCCAGAGGGCCAGTCCGAGGCACCAGTGCTGGGACTTGTCGGAAAACCCCGCAAGACCTTCCTCGCCCCAGCGATAGGCCCGACTACGGGCGTGCTCGTGGGGAAAATAGGTCCAGGCATCGCCGTCGGCGCTGTAGTCCTCGCGTACCGTGCCCCATTGCCGTTCACTCAGGTATGGTCCCCATTCGCGCCAGCGGGTGGCATCCTCACCGGCCAGGCGCTGGCCTTCAAGGGTGTCGAGAAGCGTCGCTGTTGGTTTGGCCGTCATCGGGTCTTCCGTCGCTCGGGGAGTGAGCAGCAGTGTAGAACGCGGCGACGGTCTTGCGGGAATCGAGTGCCGTCAGGCGAGCACCGCCACCGACTTGATCTGTGCCCAGAGGGTCTGTCCCGGAGCCAGCTTGAGCTGGTCACGGGAGTAACGGGTGACCCGCGCCAGCAACGGGGTACCCGCGGCCTCCAGGCGGATCAGCACATGGGCGTTGTTGTCGGCGGGGATTTCCCCTATGAGGGTCACCGGCAACAGATTGAGAATGCTGCTGTGTTCGCCCGGTTGCCGGCTGAGGCTGACGTCCCGGGCCTGGATCTTGACGCGCAGGCGCTTGCCCGGGGCCAGCGGTGCGTGGGCCACTCGCACGTTCAGCAGGCTGCCGGGCAATTGCAGGGTCAGCAGTTGATACTGGTCGTCATAGGCGCTGACCGTGCCCTCGATCACCACCCCGGCGTCATCGCCCAGGGCCATGGGCAGGTCGAGCCGGGCCAGGGTTTCACCGATGGGACCGCTGGCCAGAGCCTTGCCCGCGCTGAGCAGGACTATATGGTCGGCCAGGCGCGCCACTTCGTCCTGGGAGTGACTGACGTAGAGCACCGGGATATCCAGTTCGTCATGCAGACGTTCGAGGTATGGCAGGATCTCGTTCTTGCGCTGGCTGTCGAGCGCCGCCAGCGGTTCGTCCATCAGCAGCAGTTGCGGGCTGGTGAGCAGTGCCCGGGCGATGCCGATGCGCTGGCGCTCGCCGCCGGACAGGTGCTGTGGGTGGCGGTCGAGTAGATGCCCGATGCCCAGCAAGTGGGTGGCGTGGGCCATGTCGACCCGGCGTTGTGCGCGGGGAATGCGGCGCAGGCCGAACTCCAGGTTGGCGCGCACCGACAGATGTGCAAACAGGCTGGCTTCCTGGAACACATAGCCCAGGGCGCGCTTGTGGGGCGGGACGAAGAGTTTACGGGCGCTGTCCTGCCAGACCTGGTCGTTGATCCGGATAAGGGCCTCGGGGGCTTTTTCCAGGCCGGCGATGCAGCGCAGGCAGGTGGTCTTGCCCGAGCCCGAGTGCCCGTACAGGGCGGTGACGCCACGGCCGGGCAGTTGCAGGTCGAGGTCCAGGGCAAAGTCCGGATAATCCAGGTGCAGGCGAACCTGTATCGAAGAAGCCATGGCTCAACTCCAGCCCATTTTGGTCTTGCGGCTCGAGTAAAGCGCCAGCAACACGATAAAGGAAAACACCAGCATGGCGCCGGCCAGCCAGTGGGCCTGGAGGTATTCCATGGCCTCGACATGGTCGTAGATCTGCACCGAGACCACCCGGGTCTTTTCCGGGATATTGCCGCCGATCATCAACACCACGCCGAACTCGCCGACGGTATGGGCAAAGCCGAGGATCGCGGCGGTGATAAAACCGGGTCGTGCCAGGGGCAGGACCACGCTGAAAAAAGTGTCCCAGGGGTTGGCGCGCAAGGTCGCCGCCACCTCCAGCGGGCGCGTGCCGATGGCACTGAACGCGTTCTGCAGTGGTTGCACCACAAAGGGCATCGAGTAGATCACCGAGCTGATCACCAACCCGGTGAAGCTGAAGGTGAGGGTGCCCAGTCCGATGGACTGGGTGAACTGGCCGATATAGCCGTGGGGGCCGAAGGCGATCAGCAAGTAGAAGCCGATCACCGTCGGCGGCAGCACCAGCGGCAGCGCCACCACCGCGCCGACCGGTCCGCGCAGCCAGGAGCGGGTGCGGGCCAGCCAGAGCGCAATCGGAGTGCCGATCACCAGCAGGATAAGCGTGACCAGGGACGCCAGTTTCAGGGTCAGCCAGATGGCGGCGAAGTCAGCACTCGTGAGCGGCATTTAGAGCTGGTAACCGTAGGACTTGATAATGGCGGCGGCTTTCGGGCCCTTCAGGTATTCGACCAGGGCCTTGGCGGCGGCGTTGTCCTTGCCCTTGGTCAGGATCACCGCGTCCTGCTTGATCGCCTCATGCATGTCGGCCGGAACGATCCACGCCGAACCGCTGGTGACCTTGCCGTCCTTGTAGATTTGCGACAGGGCGACAAAACCCAACTCGGCATTGCCGGTGGAGACGAACTGGTAGGCCTGGGTGATGTTCTGGCCGGTGACCAGCTTGTCCTTGACCTTGTCGGTCAGGCCGAGTCTGGCCAGGACCTGGGTGGCGGCCAGGCCGTAAGGCGCGGCTTTCGGGTCGGCGATGGACAGGTGCTGGTACTGGTTGTCCTTGAGCACCTGGCCCTTGGCATCGACATAACCGTCCTTGGCCGACCACAGGGCCAGGGTGCCGGTGGCATAGGTGAAGCGCGAGCCGGCAACGATATCGCCTTCTTTTTCCAGCTTGGCGGGGGTGCTGTCGTCGGCGGCGAGGAAGACTTCGAACGGTGCACCGTTCTTGATCTGGGTGTAGAACTGGCCGGTGGCACCGTAGGCCGCGACCAGCTTGTGGCCGGTGTCTTTTTCGAAGTCGGCGGCGATGGCCTGGATCGGCGCGGTGAAGTTGGCCGCGACGGCGACCTGGACTTCGTCAGCCTGGGCCGAGCTGAAAGCGAGCACGCCGAGGAGGGTGGCCAGGCAAGTCGGGGCAAAGCGTGAGGCACGAATGGTCATGAAGCGGCTCCGTTCAAAGGAAAGGGACAGGCAAATGCGCCGCTTGTTATAGGAAGTGTGCGGCGCTGAGAGGGTAAATCGCTATATAAATAAATATATAGCGATTTGATGGCCCTGGCGAGGGGGCCGGCTCCTGCTCAGCGTCTGGTCAATATCGCCTGGGCCTGTTCCGCCAGCTGCCGGGTCAACGCCTCGGCCGGCAGCTCCACGCTCAACCGCAACGCCTGGCCCGACCACAGGTTGCTGAAGTCCGCTTCGCCCTTGGCCCGCAGCGGCAGCAGCGCCCCGCCGGCCAGGGGAAACGCCGGGGCCATGTCGCTTATCGGCCCCAGTTCGCGCATCGCCCGGTTCATGATCCCCCGCGCCGGCCGGCCGGTGAACAGATTGGTCAGTGCCGTTTCGCTTTCCTTCGCCGTGCGCAGCGCCTGGTGATGGGACGCCGAGACCTTGGCCTCCGGGGTGAACAGGTAAGCGGTCCCCAGCTGTACCGCCGAGGCCCCGAGCATAAAGGCCGCCGCGATGCCACGGCCGTCGCCGATACCGCCGGCGGCAATCACCGGCACATCCACTGCATCGGCGATCTGCGGCACCAGGGCGATGGTGCCAACCTGGGTGTTGAGGTCATTGCTCAGGAAGATGCCGCGATGGCCGCCGGCTTCGTTACCCATGGCGATGATCGCGTGGCAGCCGCGCTCTTCCAGCCAGCGCGCTTCATCCACGGTGGTGGCGCAGCCGATAATCGTCGCGCCGGTAGCCTTCACCCGATTGAGCAGGGTTTCGGGCGGCAGGCCGAAGTGGAAACTGACGATCTCCGGACGCAGCTCTTCCACCAGTTGGCAACTGGTTTCATCGAAGGGGGCACGGCTGGACACCGGTGTCGGCGCATTGAAATCCACGCCCAGTTCACGGTAATAGGGGGCCAGGCGCTCTTTCCAGCGTTTTTCCCGCTCCGGGTCCGCGGCCGGCGGTTGGTGGCAGAAGAAGTTGATGTTCAATGGCGCCTGGGTCGCGCTGCGAAAGAGCTGCACCTCCTGACGAATCTGCTCCGGGGTCAGCATCGCGCAGGGCAGGGACGCGAGGCCGCCGGCCCGGGCAACGCCGATCATCATGGCGGACGTGGTCGCCCCGGCCAGCGGCCCCTGGATGATCGGGAGTTCGATGCCGAACAGGTCAAGAATACGGGTGTCAGGCCAGGTGCTCATGACGACTTTTCTCCGGGGCAGATAAGAGGATAACGACGAGAACAGGGCTGGTTTGTATCAGGAATGAGGACCGTAAGGCCAGTCGCTGTCTTATTTGCACACGCAAAAAAAGTGCTCCCCGGTGACGGCCTCGGAAAATCCACCTAAAGTTGTCGCACTTCAAAACACCCGCTCAGGAGCACAAATCAGATGGACGTGAAACGCGTGGAAGTGGCCGCTTTCCAGGTCTGCGGCCCGCAGGTCCGCACCCGCAATCAGGATGAACAGCAACCTCGGACGGCAAGGATCGGCGGGCTGTGGGGCAGCTTTTTCGCCGAGGGATTGGCCGAGCGCATCAGTACCCGGCAGCCCGACTCGCTGGTGTATGGCGTCTATTCCGGTTACGAGTCCGATGCCAGCGGCTATTTCGATGTGACGGCCGCGGTGGCGGTCAGCGCGCCCGCGCCCGGCTATGAGACGCTGCAGGTACAGGCGGGTCCCTACCTGGTCTTCGAGGGCCGTGGCGCCATGCCGCAAACCGTGATCGACACCTGGGGTCGGATCTGATCCTACTTCGAGCAGCATCCCGGGCAGCGTCGTTTTGCCACGGATTTCGAAGCCTATACCGGGCCCGACAGCGTGGCGGTGTATATCGGCGTCGTCGATTGAGCCGGGACTACCTCTTTGGTCGTATGTATTTTGTAGCCGATCGGTCTATATTGTGCCCATGACTCCGATAACCCCCGCACCGCGCAAGCCTGGCCGTCCGCCGAAGATCCCCCGGGAGAACCTGCAAACCCGCGAGATGCTGATTCGTTGCGGCACCGAGATCCTCACCGAGCAAGGTTTCATGGCCACGGGGATCGATACCGTGCTCAAGCGGGTGGGGGTGCCCAAGGGCTCGTTCTACCATTACTTCGACAGCAAGGAAGCCTTTGGCCAGGCAGTGCTTGAGAGTTACGCCGGGTATTTTGCCCGCAAGCTCGACCGCTGGCTGCTGGATGCGTCCCTGCCACCGTTGCAGCGCCTGCGCGGTTTTGTCGACGAGGCCAAGGCCGGCATGGCCCGGCATGAGTTTCGTCGCGGTTGCCTGGTGGGCAATCTTGGCCAGGAAGTGACGCTGTTGCCGGACAGTTACCGCGAGCAACTGGACGCTGTGTTTCGCAGTTGGGAGTTGCGCCTGTCGCGCTGTCTGCAAGCGGCGCAAGCCGCGGGCGAGTTGGCGGCGGACGCGGACTGCGAGGCC
This sequence comes from Pseudomonas sp. MWU12-2319, assembly GCF_023242525.1. Classification (NCBI taxonomy): domain Bacteria; kingdom Pseudomonadati; phylum Pseudomonadota; class Gammaproteobacteria; order Pseudomonadales; family Pseudomonadaceae; genus Pseudomonas; species Pseudomonas sp. MWU12-2319. Next base: position 25,582 of record NZ_JALJES010000008.1, on the reverse strand, counting down.
TTGGCGAGCTTTTTCTGGATTGGCTGGGAGGGTGCGGTATTGCGCGCCCGGCTGGTGCGCAGCGATGTACCGTTGGAAATTTTCATGCAGGGATTTGTGCGCAGTCTGGCGCGCTGATTTTTTTGGTTTATTTCTAGACGATCGGTCTAAATTGGAGGCAAGTATGTTCAACGGCATCTTGATCGAAAAGGACGCGGACGGTTATCGGGCCAACCTGGCATCCATCAGCGAGGCGCAGTTGCCGGAAGGCGATGTGACGGTGCGGGTGGCCTACAGCACCCTGAATTTCAAGGATGCCTTGGCGATCACCGGCGCAAGCCCGGTGGTGCGACAGTTTCCGATGGTGCCGGGCATCGATCTGGTGGGAACGGTGGAGCAGAGCAGCCACGCCGATTATCGGGTCGGCGATGGGGTGCTGCTTAATGGCTGGGGTGTCGGCGAAGGGCATTGGGGTGGCCTGGCGCAGAAAGCCCGGCTCAACGGTGACTGGTTGATCCCGATGCCAGCGGGCTTCACCCCGGCGCAGACCATGGCCATCGGCACCGCGGGTTTCACCGCGATGCTCAGCATCCTGGCCCTGGAGCGCAATGGCCTGACGCCGGATCAGGGCGATGTACTGGTGACCGGGGCTAACGGCGGCGTCGGCAGTTTTGCCGTGGCCTTGCTCGCGCGGCTGGGCTATCGGGTGGTGGCCTCGACCGGACGTACCGCCGAGCATGCCTACCTGCAACAACTGGGCGCTGCCGAGATCATCGATCGCGAGCCCCTGTCGCAGCCGGGCAAACCACTGGCGAAAGAGCGCTGGGCGGCCGCCATCGATTCGGTGGGCAGCCACACCCTGGCCAACGTCTGCGCCGGTATCCGCGCCAACGGCACGGTGGCCGCTTGCGGCCTGGCCCAGGGCATGGACTTTCCGGCCTCGGTGGCTCCCTTTATTCTGCGCGGCGTGACCCTGGCCGGGATCAACAGCGTGACGCAACCCAAGGTGCAACGAATCCTCGCCTGGGAGCGCCTGGCAAAAGATCTCGACCGTGGGCTGCTGGCGCTGATCAGCCAGGAAATCAGTCTGAGCGAGGCGCTTGAACTAGCACCGCGATTGCTCGCCGGGCAGGTGCGCGGTCGGGTGGTGGTGGACGTCAACCGCTAAGCCACAGGCGGCTAACCGGCGCTGCGCAAGGTTAAGTTGAGGCGCTCGGCCCCCAACTGTGGGTGATGGCCTTCCTTGATCGGCAGGACACCATGGAAACGCAGCCGGTCGACGCCGCCCCACACCACGATATCGCCGTGAAACAACGGGATGCGCCGGGTCTTGTCGCTGCGTTCGTGGCCGCCGAACAGGAAGATCGCCGGCAGCCCCAGGGAGACCGAAACCACGGGCGCGCTGAAATCGCGCTCGTTGCGGTCCTGGTGCAGGGACATCTTCGCCCCCGGCAGGTAGCGGTTGATCAGGCAGGCATCGGGACTGAAGTGGGTAAACCCCGCCGCCTCGGCCGCCTCCACCGCCAGTTGCCGGAACACCTCGGGCATTTCCGGCCAGGGTCGACCGCTTTGCGGGTCGATGCGGGTATAGCGGTAGCCGTCGCGATCGGTGGTCCAGCCCAGTTCGCCACAACTGCTCAGGCTGGCGGACATGGTGAAACCACCCGGGGTGACCATCTGCCGAAACGGCGCCTCTACCAGAACTTCGGCCAGGGCCGGCAACAGGCGCTCGACCCAGGGCAGGGCGAAGCCGCGCAGCACGCAGGATTGCGCGCCGATGGCTTCGAAGCGTTCGGGTTGCTGCAGGTCGGCGTCGGCAAACAGATCGAGGGTCATGGCAGGCTGCGGGTGGCGAGGTTTACAGGGCCTTGCTCGCTTTCACATCGCTGATGACATCGCCACTTTCACCATGAATGGCTTTCAGCGCGGCCAGGGCTTGCTCGTCGCTGCCGTTTTCCAGTTGGGCGAATTCGAAGCGACGCTCACCGTTGAGCTTGTATTTGATGACGTACTTGGTGGTGGGTGTGGTGTTCACGGCGATTCCAGTAACGAGAAGATGGACAGCGGTGGCGATTCAGCGCAATTTCGAGCTGGAGCGTCGGATGATGCGAATCGAGTGTGTCAGGTTCGGCTTGCGGGTAACGCTGATGGCGCGCTTGGTCACCACGGTATCAATGGTGATGTTCCAGAAACCGGTGCTCGGGATGGTGATCTTCGCCGGAAAGGTATCAAAGGCGCCGCCGTGGTAGGTGTGTCGGCCGCCATTCTTGAAACTGCGAAAGTTGGCGTCGTTCATCAGGCGGATGTTGCACGTCTGGGAGCATTCGATCACGACGATGTCGTCTTCGTTGAGGTGCTCGCGCTGGTGGATGAATTTCAAGGGCGTCTCCAGAAGGCTTTTTCTACAAAATCAAAAAGATAGCATGTGGCGCAGGGCGTTTTTAGCGCGCTGGCGGATTTATTCGACCGGCACGGGCGCCAGTTTGACGGATTGTGTAGGCTTGTCGCCATAAAAGTTGGATTAAATCCTTGGACGCGGGAGAAAAATCGCCCGGACGCTGTCCTACCGTCTTTACTGGAGATTTGCTTATGAAGTGGGGTGTGTGGGCATTGGTTGCTCTGGCCATGAGCGGGTGTGCGAGTGTATCGGACATCGAGCAGTCACCGCCGACAATGAGCGTGATCTCAGGCAAGAAGCCCATGGCTTATGCCCAGTGCTTCGATACCCGGCTGACCAAGGAGCGCGGGCCTTCGTTGATCGAACCGTATCACAAGGACGGGGTCAAGGTGGTCGTGCGTGACCAATTCTCCACCCATCCGTCGGCGGTGCTGATTATTGAAGAGCGCTCCAGCGGCAGCAGCATCAAGGTCTTCGAGAGCATGTCGAATTTCCCCTTGCGCTCCAAGGCTGTGCTCAATGCCGCGGAGCATTGCATTTCAGGCTGAAGTTGCCAGCGCGCATGCCCCGACGGGGCCTGCGGCTATTTGCACTTGACGATCACCGTACGGCTTTTGAAGTTGCCCACGTCGACGCCCAGGGTCTTGTCGCTTTCCTTGGGCGACGGGGTGCCGTCGGTGCCGACGATGGTGTAGCCGGTGCCGGCACAGGAGGCATCGGCTTTCTCGTAGCACTTGGCCCAGGACATCGCCTCGCCCGAACAGTCGATAGCCAGGCCCTGCTGGCCGTTGTTCAGGTAGGTTTTGGACGCCGTGGCGCAGCCGCCAAGGGCCAGTAGAGCGATCAATACCAGGAATTTGTTCATGCCGGCTTCAATCCTTGTTGCCACGACGCCGGGCGGCGGGGGCAGGGGTATCTTCGAACACCGAGGCCACTTCAATGGCCAGGGCTTCGCTCGGGAACGGACCGGCAACAGGTTCGCCATCGACACCGGTCAGCCACCATTGGCCATCTTTTGCTTGATTGATCAGGTAACCGTTCACGTTCTTTGCTGCCGACATCAATCTGTCTCATGGGCTGATGAAAGGTGCTGATGATAGCTCAGATCAAGGCATAAACCGTCAATAGCGGCTAGAGTTGCTGGCCGAAGCGTAAAGGTCGAGGCTTGACCGGGCCTGTGAGCGCCGGATGTAGCAAAATTTGACACAATCCCGGAACTATCTGCCGCCAGGTTTCTCTAGATTGACGTCAGTCTGCTATCAGCAGGGCATTGTAAGGTGGCCGCTGCCTGATTAGACTGCGCCGAAACTTGTACACACCGCCCTTTCAAGGACTTATATGATCAAGAAATGCTTGTTCCCAGCAGCCGGTTACGGTACTCGCTTCCTCCCAGCGACTAAAGCCATGCCCAAGGAAATGCTGCCGGTGGTGAACAAGCCACTGATCCAGTACGGCGTCGAGGAAGCGCTGGATGCCGGCTTGACCGAGATCTCGATCGTCACCGGCCGCGGCAAGCGCGCGCTGGAAGACCACTTCGACATCAGCTACGAGCTGGAAAACCAGATCAAGGGCACCGACAAGGAAAAGTACCTGGTCGGTATCCGCAAACTGCTGGACGAGTGCTCGTTCTCCTACACCCGTCAGACCGAAATGAAAGGCCTGGGTCACGCGATCCTGACCGGCCGTCCATTGATCGGTGACGAACCCTTCGCCGTGGTACTGGCGGACGACCTGTGCGTCAACCTCGAAGGCGACGGCGTCCTGACCCAGATGGTCAAGCTGTACAAGCAGTATCGCTGCACCATCGTCGCGATCCAGGAAGTCGATCCGCAGGAAACCAACAAGTACGGCGTGATTGCCGGCGACCTGATCGGTGACGACCTGTACCGCGTACGCAACATGGTCGAGAAGCCGAAGCCGGAAGATGCGCCGTCGAACCTGGCGATCATCGGTCGTTACATCCTGACCCCGGACATCTTCGCCCTGATCGAGCAGACCGAGCCAGGCAAGGGTGGCGAGATCCAGATCACCGACGCCCTGATGAAACAGGCCCAGGACGGCTGCGTGATTGCCTATAAGTTCAAAGGCAAGCGTTTCGACTGCGGCGGCGCCGAAGGTTACATCGAAGCGACCAACTTCTGCTTTGAGCACTTCTACAAGACCGGCAAGGCTTACTGATCGAGCCTGCTGTTGCAGAAAGCACTGCGTAGAAAGAAAGCCACCCACCCGGGTGGCTTTTTCGTTAGTGCGCCCTCATGTAGGCCTGACGCTGACCCAGAAGGCTACAGCGGGTATGCTGTGCGCCTGCCGAGGAGATTGAAATGGCCTACGATTTTGACCTGTTTGTGATTGGCGCCGGTTCCGGCGGTGTACGGGCGGCGCGGTTTGCCGCGGGGTTTGGTGCCAAGGTGGCGGTGGTCGAAAGCCGCTACCTGGGCGGGACCTGCGTCAACGTCGGCTGTGTGCCGAAAAAGCTGCTGGTGTATGGCGCGCATTTCGCCGAGGACTTCGAACAGGCCCAGGGTTTTGGCTGGTCGCTGGGCGAGGCGGACTTCGACTGGGCGACCCTGATCGCCAACAAGGACAAGGAAATTCACCGCCTCAATGACATCTACCGCAGTTTGCTGGTCAACAGCGGCGTGACCCTGCTCGAAGGCCACGGCAAGCTGGTGGACCCGCATCAGGTCGAAGTCAACGGCCAACGCTACAGTGCCAAACACATCCTGATCGCCACCGGCGGCTGGCCGCAGATTCCGGAGATTCCGGGCCGCGAGCACGCCATCAGTTCCAATGAAGCGTTTTTCCTCAAGGAACTGCCCAAGCGCATCCTGGTGGTCGGCGGCGGCTACATTGCCGTTGAATTCGCCGGGATCTTCCACGGCCTGGGCGCCGATACCCAGTTGCTGTATCGCGGTGACCTGTTCCTGCGCGGTTTTGACGGTTCGGTGCGCCGTCATCTGAAGGAAGAGTTGACCAAGCGCGGGTTGGGCCTGAACTTCAACGCCGATATCGAGCGGATCGACAAGCAGGCCGACGGTAGCCTCAAGGCTACCCTCAAGGACGGTCGCGAGCTGGAAGCGGACTGCATCTTCTACGCCACCGGCCGGCGGCCGATGCTGGACAATCTGGGCCTGGAAAACACCGGGGTGAAGCTGGACAAGAACGGCTTTATCCAGGTCGACGAGCAATACCAGACCGACGAACCGTCGATCCTCGCCCTGGGTGATGTCATCGGTCGTGTGCAGTTGACCCCGGTGGCCCTGGCCGAAGGCATGGCGGTGGCCCGTCGTCTGTTCAAGCCTGAGCAGTATCGTCCGGTGGACTACGCGATGATTCCGACGGCGGTGTTCAGCCTGCCGAATATCGGCACCGTCGGCCTGAGCGAAGAGCAGGCGCGGGAGCAGGGCCATGAAGTGCAGATCTTCGAAAGCCGCTTCCGGCCGATGAAACTGACCCTGACCGAGTGCCAGGAACGGACCCTGATGAAGCTGGTGGTGGATGCCAAGACCGACAAGGTGCTGGGTTGTCACATGGTTGGGCCGGATGCCGGGGAAATCGTCCAGGGGCTGGCCATTGCCTTGAAAGCCGGCGCCACCAAGCAGCATTTCGACGAAACCATCGGCGTGCACCCGACGGCGGCCGAAGAGTTCGTCACCATGCGCACGCCGGTTGCCGGCTGAACCATGGCCCTGGCCGCACCGCCGGACCTGAGCGACACCGACAGGCCGGTACAACCCCTGGCCCGGACTTACCCGCGGGGCTTGTTTATCGAGCCCCATGCCCATGCCTGGGGCCAGTTGCTCTATGCGATGTCGGGGGTGATGTGGGTCGAGACGCCCCACGAAGCCCTGGCGGTCCCGCCGCAGCGCGCGGTGTGGCTGCCGCCCGGTGTCCCCCATGGGATCCGGGTGGTGTCGGATCTGCAGATGCGCAATATCTACCTGCGCCCGGCGTTGGCCGAAACCCTTGAAGACACGGTCCAGGTGATCGAGGTCGGCGGCTTGCTGCGCGAGTTGATCGTGCATCTGGTGGAGCAGGCCGAGGATCCCCGGGGCGACTATTACGAAGCGTTGGTCAACCTGGCGCTGCTGGAACTCAAGCGGGCACGCCGCGCATTTCTGAAGATTCCCATGCCCTCGGACAGTGATCGCCGCCTGATGAACCTGTGTCAGGCGGTCATGAGCGCGCCGTCGCTGGACATCTCTTTCGAACAGCACGCCCAATCGGCCGGGGCCAGCGTGCGAACCCTGGCGCGTTTGTTCCAGGGCGAGCTGGGCATGGGCTTCGCCGAATGGCGGCGCCAGGTGCAATTGGCGACGGCCGTGGCGGAGTTGATCCAGGGCGTGCCGGTCAGTCGTATCGCCCGGGAGCTGGGTTATTCGCCCAGCAGCTTCAGCGATATGTTCCGGCGCGCCCTGGGCGTTGCCCCGTCCCACTATCCGGCGGGCTGACGAGCACTGTTCCTGCAGAGGAGGGTGCTTTGGCCGAAAGACAGAAGCCTTTGACCGACGCCCCCGCTTTGCCGGTCATAGACTCTGGGCATTCCCTCACCGAGCCTGGAGTTCGTCATGAGCTACCTTGTTTCTCTCGTCATCGGCATAGCTGTCGGCCTGCTTTACGGCGGGCTCGACTTCCGTTCCCCGGCACCGCCCGCCGTGGCACTGGTTGGCCTTTTGGGCATGCAACTGGGTGAAAAGGCCTGGCCCCTGGGCAAGCAATTGGTCGCCGGCTGGCTGTCCTGAATCCCGCATTTTTCTCTGACTGGATACGTACTGTATGAAAGCCCTGCAATTTGCGAAAACCGGCGATCTCTCGGCCCTGCAACTGGTCGACGTGCCCACCCCTGTGCCTGCTGCCGGAGAAGTCCTGGTGCAGATCAAGGCGGCCGGCCTGAACCCCAGCGATGTGAAAAACGTGCTGGGGCGTTTCTCCTACACCACGCTGCCACGGATTCCCGGCCGGGACTTCGCCGGGGTGGTGATCGAAGGGCCGCAATCGCTGCTGGGCCAGGAAGTCTGGGGCACCGGCAAGGAACTGGGCTTTACCGGCGACGGTTCCCATGCCCAATACCTGACCCTGCCCGCCAGCGGTGTGGCGATCAAGCCGACACACCTGAGCTTCGCCCAGGCCGCCAGCCTCGGCGTGCCGTTCACCACCGCCTGGGATGCCCTGGAACGCAGCCTGGTGAAGGCCGACACGCGTTTGCTGGTGATCGGTGCCAATGGCGCCGTCGGCAGCGCCGCGCTGGCCCTGGCGAAGATTCGCGGGGCCCGGGTGCTGGGCGCGGTGCGCCGTGCGGAGCAGGTCAAGGCGCTTCAGGACAAGGGCTTTGATGCCATTCAACTGGACAAGCCGGAAGACCTCGCGGCGTCGGTCAATGGTGTATTCCCCGGTGGCGCCGATGTGATCTTCGACACCACCGGCTTCTGGCTACCGCCGGCCGTGACGGCCCTGGCGCCTTTCGGTCGGATCGCGATCATCGCCGCGCCGGTGGACGGCCATGTGCAATTGCCGGCACTGGCGTTGTACCGCAAGGGCGGTTCGGTGGTCGGGATCAACTCGTTGCTCTATGGCACCGAGGCCTGTGCGCGAATGCTCGATCAGTTCGGGCGCTTCTTTGACGAGGGCTTGCTGGAGCTGCCGACGGGGTTGCTGGAGTCGCCGCTGTCCGAGGGCCTGGCGCGTTATGCCGAGGTCAATCAGGGCGGTAGTGACAAGGTGATCCTGTTGCCTTGAGACCCTGAGTCGAGCCGGGGACCTGCGCAAATATCGGCGGCTTGAGCTACAACTGTCTTGCTCATTCAAGGAGACGACTCAATGTTTGCTCACTGGTCCCTGGCAGCGCTTCACCTTCTGGCGTTCGGTATCGCCCTGGCGGCGGTCCTCGCACGCGGCGGGGCCTTGCGTCGTCTCACCGGCACCAGTCCGGCCGAACTGCGGCAGGTGTTTGTCTGGGACAATCTCTGGGGCATCAGCGCCGGTGTCCTGTTGATCACCGGTGGCCTGCGCGCTTTCGGCGGTTTCGAGAAGGGCACGGATTACTACCTGCACCAGCCGCTGTTCCACCTCAAGTTGACCTTGTTCGTGATTATCCTGCTGCTGGAACTGGCGCCGATGATCACCTTGATCAAATGGCGTATCGCCCGGAAGAAGGGCTCGGTCATCGATATCGGCCGTGCCCGGCTATTCGCGCGGATCAGCCATATCGAAGCCTTGTTGATCATGCTGATGGTGATTGCCGCCAGCGGCATGGCCCGGGGATTCCTGGCCGGGTAGCTGGGGAATCAGGGCTGCAGGTGCAGGCTCGCCCGGATGCCATTGACCACTGGCTCCACACTCTTGTAACCGTCCGCCGACCCGGCATAAAGCAAGGAATACGCCTTGCCGTCGCGGGCTGCGGCCACCAGGGTCTGGGTCATTACGTGACCGCCGTTCTGGGTGATGGTGCAGGTCGTCTCTACCGCCGCCATGCCGCCCAGGGTGCTGTCGTGAATCCGGTTGCAGACACTCATGAAACCGCGCTCGACGAAGTTCTTCTGCACCGCCTTGCGCATCTCCAGCAACACCCCGGGGAGGTTGACTGCGTGGTCGGGGTTGAGTCCCGACTCGGTCAACTCCATGACCATCAGCGGGTCGCCGTTGGCATCATTCTTCACCGCGCGCTGGCGCAGGCCACTGATCGCTTCGCCCGCGGCGTTCTGGGCCGGAGGCAGGGTCTGTACTTCCCAGTCGCCGGGCCAGGTGATGATCAGGTCGTCAGCCAGGGCCGAGGAGCAGCCCAGCAACAGGACAAGGGCGGTAAAACAGGCACGACATTGCACGGGGGTCATGGGAGGGCACTGATCGAGAGGCTGAAGTTGATTGTTACAGTGTATCAATACTCCACGGGCGATGGCGGATAAAACTACCGCTGCAATCGACCGTTACTCAGCTAACCCTTTGCTTCTCAAGCTTAATCCCGGACAATCGCGCCCCTCTTATGGCCGGGGCGCTGCCAGTGACATGCTTTTTATCCGCCTCGGTCGCGTGGTAATGACCGGCTAACGGAGATTCGACCGGATGAATGACCAGGCCAACAGCGTCGACGAACGCTATGAATCGGCACCCGCTGTACTGAGCAGTTGGAGCCGCCAAGACACCACCTGGATGCTGGGCCTGTTCGGCACGGCTATCGGCGCAGGCACCTTGTTCCTGCCGATCAACGCGGGGCTGGGCGGCTTCTGGCCGTTGCTGGTCCTGGCGGTGCTGGCGTTCCCCATGACCTTCTACGCCCACCGTGGCCTGACCCGTTTCGTGCTCTCCGGGCGCGATGGCGCGGACATCACCGAAGTGGTGGAAGAGCATTTCGGCATCAAGGCCGGGGCGCTGATCACCTTGCTGTATTTCTTCGCGATCTTCCCGATCCTGCTGATCTACAGCGTGGCTTTGACCAATACCGTCGGCAGTTTCCTCGAACATCAACTGCACCTGGTGCCGCCACCGCGGGCGCTGTTGTCGCTGATGCTGATCCTTGGCCTGCTGGTGGTGGTGCGGTGTGGCGAGCAGGTGATCGTCAAGGCCATGAGCCTGATGGTCTATCCGTTTATCGTCGCCTTGCTGTTCCTGGCGGTGTACCTGGTGCCGCACTGGAACGGCGGCATCCTCGCCACGGCCGGCAGCCCGCCCGAGCCGTCGGCCTTGCTGCACACCTTGTGGCTGGCGATTCCGGTGATGGTGTTCTCCTTCAACCATTCGCCGATCATCTCGGCCTTTGCGGTTGACCAGAAGCGTCGTTATGGCACCCATGCCGAAGAGCGCAGCTCGCAGATCCTGTCGCGGGCGCACCTGCTGATGGTGGTGATGGTGCTGTTCTTCGTCTTCAGTTGCGTGCTGACCCTGTCGCCAGCGCAGCTGGCCGAAGCCAAGGCGCAGAATCTGTCGATCCTGTCGTACCTGGCCAACCACTTCAGCAACCCGACCATTGCCTTCGCGGCGCCGCTGATTGCCTTCGTGGCGATTTCCAAGTCGTTCCTGGGGCACTACATCGGGGCCAGCGAAGGCCTCAAGGGCCTGATCGCCAAGAGCGGTCGCAAGCCGGGCGCCAAGGCCCTGGACCGGATGACGGCGGCGTTCATGCTGGTGGTGTGCTGGTTGGTGGCGACCTTGAACCCGAGCATTCTCGGCATGATCGAGACCCTCGGCGGGCCGATCATCGCGGCGCTGCTGTTCCTGATGCCGATGTACGCGATCCGCCGGGTGCCGGCGATGCGTCAGTATTCGGGGCAGATGTCCAACGTATTCGTCACGCTGGTGGGCTTGGTGGCGATTTCGGCGTTGATCTATTCGTTGTCGGCCTGACCTGAAACGCGATTTCCGTGGGAGCTGGCAAGCCAGTTCCCACAGGACACCTCAAACCCAGACGTCATTGCTGGCTGTCATTTCCCCGCCTTCGTCTCCGGTATTGACCACCCCCCGTGGTTCGATCAGCAGCATCCTGACCTCCTTCTCGGCAAACGGCTTGTGCTCGACACCCTTGGGCACCACCAGCATTTCGCCGGCCGCCAGATGCACCTGGCGATCACGAAAGTCGATGCGCAGCACGCCTTCCAGGATGATAAATGTCTCGTCGGTATCGGCATGGGAGTGCCAGATGAAATCGCCTTCGATCTTCACCACCTTGAACTGATAGTCGTTCATTTCGGCAATGACCCGGGGTTTCCACCTGTCATCGAACAGGGCGAGTTTCTGCGCGAAATTGATGGGTGAAAGGGCTTGTGGGGTATTCATGGGCTGGACCTCTGAGCGGATGACTAAGACCCAGCCTAGCTGCATTTCAGTGTCGACCGCTTGTACGATTGTGCAGGCGCTGCATGTTCAGCCAGCGTCCCGGCGACTGACCGAAGGTCTTGCCGAACTGACGGGTCATATGACTCTGGTCGGTAAAGCCGGCGATCAACGCCGCCTCGGCCAGTGATCGACCCTGAACCAGCAATGACCGGACGAGGTCCAGGCGGCGCATGCTCAGGTAGCGATAAGGGCTGGTGCCGAACAGCATTCGGAAGTCCCGTGACAGATTCCAGCGATCACGCCCGCTGTGTTCGGCCAGCTCATCGAGGGTAACCGTGCGATCCAGGGCGCTGTGAATGTACGCTCGAGCCCGTTCCGCCGCCTGGTAATCGAAGCTTCGCGGCTGGCGTGGTGCGCCACAGAGCGCATTCAGGGTCTGGGCCAGGTCGAACAGCGCGTCTTCCTCCTCCAGTGGATCAAGGACGTTGTCCATGCCCCGCAGCAGGGCTTCGGTGGCCCGGCGCAGGCGCGGATCGTGACTGATACCGCCTGGAACAAAGGGCAGGGGCTGCCCGCCCAGTGCCGATTGGATCAAGGAGGGTTGCACGTAGACCATGCGGTACTTGAAGCCATCCCGCGTCCCGGCCTCGCCGTCGTGCACCTCGTCCGGGTGCAGTACCAAGGTACCGCCGGGCAGGCTATGGCGCTGGCTGCCGCGATATTTGAAACTCTGCACGCCGGACAAGGTGCAGCCGATGGCGTAGGTGTCGTGGCGATGAGGGTCGAAGCCGTGGCCGGAAAAGAATGCTTCAATACGCTCCAGCGGGCTGGATTGTGGCGCCCGCCGGACCCAGTCGGTGATTGCTGTGCGCTGATCCATGTGGCCTGGTGCTCCCTTTACCGTCCGAAGTAAGCGAATGGTAAAGGAAAACGCCGTTTAATCCTTCAATCGAACCACACCTTCTATCTCCACCGCCGCGCCACCTGGCAGGGACTGCACGCCGATGGCCGAGCGCGCATGTTGGCCACGGTCGCCGAAGACCTGGACCAGGACTTCGGAGGCCGCGTTGATCACCTCGGATTGCGCGCCGAAATCCGAGGGGGCCCGTACATAACCGGTGATGCGAACGATCTGCTCGACACGTTCCAGGTCGCCATCGCAGGCGGCGGCGACAATCGACAGGAAGTTCGCCGTGCACAGCCGCGCCGCTTCCCGCGCCTGCTCCAGGGAAATATCCTGGCCGACGATCCCGGTGTGGCGAATCTCATGGTTGAAGCGCGGCACCTGGCCCGATACCCACAGCAGGTTGCCGTCACGCACGCTCAATTTGAAGTGTGTCGGGACCACGAAGCTGTGCGGCGCCTCGTGGTAAACCGCCCAGAGCAATGCCTGGAACGGTTGTCGGACCTCGGAGAAGGGCAGCCATTGGCGGTTTTCAGTGCTCATGCCGCTCTCCCGCCGGTTGCTGCTCGGCGGCAAAGGCGCTGTAGCCACCGACATAACAACCGACCGGCTGCGCACTGCCTGCGTCCAGGTCCAGGCGCACGTAGATATCGGAGGGCCGACCCATGGCCCGGCCCTGATGCACCAGGATCGGTTGTTCATCGGCCTCGATCATGCCGTATTCCAGTAAACCGAACGCCAGGGCCGTGGCGGCGATGCCGGTGGCGGCGTCTTCGGCGTAGCCAGAGGCCTTGGGGAATTGCCGGCTGTCGAACTGCCGGGCGATATCCGGGCGCGGGCAGAACAGATAGAGCCCGGTGGAGTCGATCTGCTCGCACAGGTCCTTGATGCGCGGCGAGTCGGGACGCGCGGCATCCAGCAGGGCCGGGGTCTTGACCGGAACCAGGGTCTTGATGCGGCTGGTGGCGGCGTTCAGGAACGGCAGGTCGAGGATGTCGTCCGCTTGCAGGCCGATGGCCTCGATGATCCGTGCCCGTATCTCGGCATCCTCGACCTTGCTCACCACGCCCGCCGGCTGGGAAATCTCGATAAAGGCGTCATCACCCGGCTTGCCCTGGATATGCGCGGTCACGGTGCCACTTTGGGTCTGGATGGACAGCTGCTGGCGGTCGAGCTTGCCGAGTTGTTGCAGCAGCCAGACGGTGCCGATGGTGGCGTGGCCGCACATGCTCATTTCATGCAGGGGGACGAAGAAACGGAAATGGTAGTCGTGGCTGGCCTGATCCTGCGGGGTGAAGGCAAAGCCGCTTTCATGGCCGTAGGCGCGGGCGATAGCGGTCATCTGCTCGGCGCTCAGGCCGTCGGCCGCAACGGCGATGGGGGCGGGGTTGCCGCCGCCCTGTTTCGATTTGAAGACTTCTACAACCTGTACATCACTCATACCTGACCTCACGACACGGTGGATAAGGTCGATTCTGGCAACGGACAGCGACAGGTTCTAGGTGGATCGGGTCGTACAAGCGAACGTTTGGGCCATGACCTCAATGTGGCTTGCGCAGGTCGCTGGGCACCAGGCCCAGGTAGCGCTTGAACAGGCGCGCCAGGTAGGAAGGCGAATCGATGCCCACGGCCAGGCTGACCTCGAGGATCGACAGGGAACTGCTGGAGATCAGTTGGGCGGCGGTTTCGACCCGGGTGCGATTGGTAAAATCCACCAGGGTTTCATTGGTGCAGGCCTTGAACAGGCGGGTGAGGTGGCGCCGCGACAGGTGGAACTGATAGCCGATAAGGTCGACATTCAGCTCGTCCTGCAGGTGTTCGCGCACGTAGCGCTGGATATCGCGGACCAGCAGGGCATTGCGCTGGCTATCGCTGTGCTGCGTCGGCGGTTGCTGGCGGGCAATCAGCCGGGCGCATTCTTCGAACAGCAGGTGGTTGAGGTGCGGGACCTGGCGTTGGAAGGCTTCGGCCGAGCATCCCGACGCCAGCTGGTCGTGCAGGCGCAGGATGCTGTCGAGGGTCTCGCTGCCTTGCCAGATCCCCGAACGATCAGCCTGTTCGGCAAAGGCCTGGTAGCCGTCGAGCCGACCCTGGTGATTGATGTAGTGCGAGTCGACGTAGAGCGCCACGTGTTTCTCCCGACCCGGGGCGGCCTGGGTCGAGTGGGCGAAATCCGCCGGCACCAGGGAAAAGGCCTGGCGCGAGACATGGAGCGCATTGGTGTGGCTTTCGGTCGACAGAAACAATCCACCCTGGCGCGGTAACAGCAGCATATGACAGTCGTGGGCGTGCCAGTCCTGGGCATAACCTGTGCTTTCGCTGATCTCGAAGCGGAACACGTCGGGGGACATGCTGCTGAGCTTGGGCGATAAATGCGCCATGGGATCGACCTCCAGGGTGGTCATTCAGGTGTCTCGCGTCAGTCTATCCGTTAACGCGCCGGGACAAACGCCTGCTCGTCGTCCGCTTGCGGCCGCGACAGCGATTGCCAGTAACGCTCGCCCGCCGCGTCATCGTAAAGGCCTTCCCAGCGCGCCACGACCACCACCGCCAGGGCATTGCCGACGATATTCAGCGCGGTGCGGGCCATGTCCATGATACGGTCCACACCGGCAATGAAGGCCAGGCCTTCGAGGGGAATGCCGACGCTGCCCAAGGTGGCCAGCAGCACCACGAACGAGACCCCCGGCACACCGGCGATGCCCTTGGACGTCACCATCAGGGTCAGCACCAGGGTGATCTGCTGACCGAGGGACAGGTCGATCCCGTACAACTGGGCAATGAACACTGCCGCAATGCTCTGGTACAGGGTCGAGCCGTCGAGGTTGAAGGAATAGCCGGTGGGCACCACAAAACGGCTGATGGCCCGTGGCGCGCCGAAGGCCTCCATCTTTTCGATGATCCGTGGCAGCACGGTTTCCGAACTGGCGGTGGAGAAACCGAGGATCAGTTCGGCCTTGAGGATACGGATCAGTCGGAACACCGAGAAGCCGCAGATCCGCGCCACCAGCCCGAACACCACCACGCCGAAAAATGCGATGGCGGCGTACACCAGGGTCACCAGGCGCGCCAGCGGCCACAGTGAGGCGAAGCCGAAGTTGGCCACAGTCACCGAAATCAGGGCGAAAACCCCGAGCGGGGCGTAGCGCATGATCATATGGGTGACCTTGAACATGCTTTGCGAGACTCCCTCCAGCACCCCGACCAGGGGCAGGCGCAGTTCGTCCTTGAGGCTCGACAGACCGAGGCCGAACATCACCGAGAAGAAGATGATCGGCAGCATGTCGCCGCGTACTAGGGCGGCGAAGATATTCGACGGCACCAGGTTCAGCAGGGTGGTGATAAAGGCGTGGTTGGCCTGCACTTCGTTGGTGGTTTTCTCGTACTGGGAGATGTCCGTGGTGCCCAGCAGGCTCATGTCGATGCCATGGCCGGGTTGGAACAGGTTCGCCAGGACCAGACCGACAATAATTGCCACGGTGGTGATGATCTCGAAGTACAGCAAGGTCTTGAAACCGATGCGTCCGAGTTTCTTGCCATCGCCGACCCCGGCGATACCGACGATCAACGAGGAAATCACGATCGGGATGACGATCATCTTGATCAGGCGGATAAACAGATCGCCCGCCGGTTGCAGGACTGTGCCGATCCACCAGGCCTTGTCCGCGCTGGAGTGGTTGAGGAGCGCGCCGACGGCGATGCCCAGCAGCAGACCGATGACGATCTGCCAGGCGAGGCTCAGTTTTGCCTTGTTCATGGTAGGAGGGTTCCCGTTTTTGTTGGAGGTCGATACAGGGGCCGGGGAGGCGGGCAATGGCTCGCCGGTGGGGCAGCTCGATGTTGAGCCGCAAATCCCCGGGCATGAGCGCCAATCGGGCCGGGCAAGCTCACGATTGGGCCATGTCTGATCCGGCCCCGTTGTCGGTGGCTCTGTTAAACTCGGTGGAATTTGAAACGGATTGAGGTGTACCGATGAGCGAACCGATTCGTCTGACCCAGTACAGCCACGGCGCAGGCTGTGGCTGCAAGATCTCGCCCCAGGTGCTGGAAGTGATCCTGGCCGGCAGTGGCGCGCAGAACCTCGACCCGAAACTCTGGGTCGGCAATGCCTCGCGTGACGATGCCGCGGTGTATGCCATCGATGAAGAGCGTGGCGTGGTCTCCACCACCGACTTTTTCATGCCGATCGTCGACGATCCCTTCGATTTCGGTCGGATTGCCGCCACCAACGCCATCAGTGATATCTACGCCATGGGTGGCGATCCGATCATGGCCATCGCCATTCTTGGCTGGCCGGTGAACCTGCTGGCCCCGGAAATCGCCCGTGAAGTGATTCGTGGAGGGCGCGCGGTGTGCGACGCGGCGGGTATCCCGTTGGCCGGCGGTCACTCGATCGACGCCCCCGAGCCGATTTTCGGCCTGGCGGTGACCGGCCTGCTGGAAAAGCGCCATATGAAGCGCAACGACACCGCGACGGCCGACTGCAAACTGTACCTGACCAAACCCCTGGGGATCGGCGTGCTGACCACCGCGGAAAAGAAAGGCAAGTTGCGCAGCGAAGACGTCGGCGTGGCCCGGGACTGGATGTGCACCCTGAACAAACCCGGCAGCCGCTTCGGCAAGCTGGCGGGGGTTACCGCGATGACCGACGTCACCGGCTTCGGGCTGTTGGGTCACCTGGTGGAAATGGCTGATGGCAGCGGCCTGACCGCACGTATCGTGTATGAGCAGGTGCCGCGCCTGCCGGCCGTGGAGTATTACCTGGATCAGGGCTGCGTGCCCGGCGGCACCCTGCGCAATTACGACAGTTACGCCAGCAAGGTCGGGCCTCTGCGCGAATTGCACAAGCGCGTGCTCTGCGACCCGCAGACCAGCGGTGGGCTGCTGGTGGCGGTCAGCGCCGAAGGCGAGGCCGAGTTCCTCGCCGTGGCTGCCGAACTGGGCCTGGAGCTTGAGCCCATCGGCCAACTGGTAGAGCGACAGAGCCACGCGGTAGAGGTGTATTGATGTCCCGTGATATCACCGACTACCGCAGTTTGTTTCTCAATGACACACCGATGATGGATACCCGGGCGCCTGTCGAATTCAACAAGGGCGCCTTTCCCGGGGTGGTCAACCTGCCGCTGATGACCGACCTCGAGCGGCAACGAGTGGGCACCTGTTACAAGCAGCACGGGCAGCAGGCCGCGATTGTCCTCGGTCACCAACTGGTGGGCGGTGAGGTCAAGGCGGCCCGGCTCCAGGCCTGGGCCGATTTCACCCGCGCCCATCCCGACGGCGTGCTGTATTGCTTTCGTGGCGGGCTGCGTTCGCAGATTGTCCAGCAGTGGCTTCGCGACGCGGGGATCGACTTTCCACGCGTCGCTGGTGGCTACAAGGCGATGCGCAGCTTTCTGATGCAGACCATTGAGCTGGCCGTGGCCCAGGCGGACTTCGTCTTGCTGGGGGGCATGACGGGGACCGGCAAGACCGATGTGATCGTTCAACTGGAAAACAGCCTGGACCTGGAGGGGCACGCCAACCATCGCGGTTCCAGCTTCGGCAAGCGCGCTACCGGCCAGCCGTCGAATATCGACTTTGAAAACCGTCTGGCCGTGGACCTGCTGAAGAAGCAGGACCGGGGCATCGAATCCTTCGTGCTGGAGGATGAGAGCCGCATGGTCGGGCGTTGTGCCTTGCCACTGACGCTGTTCCAGGGGATGCAACGGTTTCCCATGGTCTGGCTTGAAGACAGCCTGGAGAGCCGGGTCGAGCGCATCCTGCGGGACTATGTGGTTGATCTCTGCGCGGAATTCGTCGCGGTGTATGCCGATCAGGGATTCCGGTTGTTTGCCGAGCGACTGCTGGGCAGCCTGGACAACATCCACAAGCGCCTTGGTGGCGAGCGACACCAGCGGATGAAGGCCTTGATGCAGGCGGCGCTGGAAGAGCAGGAGCGTAGCGGTGCGGTGGAGCTGCACCGGGGGTGGATCGAAGGTTTGCTGAACGAATATTACGACCCGATGTACGCCTTCCAGCGTGAAAGCAAAGGCGAGCGGATCGAGTTTGCCGGGGAGCAGGCGGCGGTGCTGGAGTATCTCAGGAACCGCCGCCAAAGGCGTTGAGTGGGTAGCGTCTTACAAGACCAGCATGGCCACCAGCCCGCTGACCACACCCACCAGCATCGTCAGCACCGCCACGGTCACCAGCACCTTGGCGTCGAACTCCTTGCGCAGCATCAGCAGCGACGGCAGGCTGATGCTCGGCAGGGTCAGCAGCAGTGCCACTGCCGGCGCGGTTCCCAGGCCCAGGGTCATCATGGTCTGCACGATGGGAATCTCGGCCGCCGTCGGGATCACGAACAAGGTTCCGATAATCGCCAGCGGTACCAGCCACAGCAGGCTGTTGCCCATGGCGCCATCCACATGGGGAAACAGCCAGACCCGCGCCGCACCGAGCAACAGCACCGCCAGGATATAGATCGGGATGGTGGTCCAGAACAGTTGCCACAGGGTCTTGCCCCAGCGTGCCATAAAGCTGCTCTGGTCCGGGCTGCTGGCATCGACCACGGCTTCCACCGCCGCTTCCGGCAAGGTTTCCGGACGGGCGACCCGTTGTGCCACCAGCGAAACCCCCAGTACCAGCACCAGGCCCGCCACCAGGCGAATCGCGGTAAAGCCCCAGCCCAGCACGAAGCCCATGAACACCAGGGTCGCCGGGTTGAGCACCGGGTTGGCGATCCAGAACGCCAGCGCCGCGCCCACCGAGACGTTCTGTCGACGCATCCCGGCCGCTACCGGTGCCGCGCAGCACGAACACATCATGCCGGGCAGGGCGAACAGGCCACCGCGCAGGGTCGAAGCGAAACCGGCGCGCCCGAACAGGCGCAGCAGCCAGTCGCGGGGAATCAGCACTTGCAGCAGCGAGCCGAGGATCACTGCCAGTACCGCGGCTTTCCAGATCGCCAGGAAGTACACCTGGGCGTAGGCCAGCGCGGCGGCGACCGGCGAGGCCGGGTTGTCGTTGATGATCGAGGCGCCGATGCTGTGACTGTCGGCGGCGACGAAGGCCTTGGCGTAGTAGGGCGACCATTTGACGTAGTACAGGCCGATGGCGGCGACGGCGAGAAACAGCAATGGTTTCCACCAGAGCGACCAGCCTCGGGCGGGGGCAGCTTGGGTAAGAGTGGGCATGGGAGGGTATCCGATGGATAAGGGGTGATGGGTGAATGATAACCCAGCGGTGGGCCTTCGCCAGCCGTTGGGCCCCCACGTGTGTTGAAGGTTTCGGCCTATCGGGGCGTGGGCGATTTCTTATAGCGTGCCGAGTGTGTACCTCCGCCATTTCAAGTCCGTATGGCGACCTGTTTGATGGCGTATTTCCCGACGACGCGTTGTGTTTTTGCGCAGAGGCGCGGGGTTGAACGGATTATCTCAGGTCATCGGCGGCAAGCGGCGCTTGATCGGTGTCTTCTTGACGATGGCGGTGTTGGTTTCGGCGTGATGGTTGAGTCGGTCCAGCAGCGTATCGAGCTGTTCCATATCGCGGACATGTAAACGGGCGATAAAACAATCGTCGCCGGTGACCTTGTCGCATTCGGTGAACTGGGGAATCGCCTGGATCTGTCGTTCCACTTCCTGCAACTGGCCGGGCAGGGGGCGAATACGCACGATGGCCTGCAACAGGTAGCCGAAGGATTTGGGTTCCACATCGACGGTGTAGCCCTTGATCACGCCGCGTTCTTCCAACCGACGCAAGCGTTCCGCGACGCTGGGCGAGGACAGCCCGCTGACCTGCGCAAGAGCCTTGAGCGAACGCCGTGAGTCACTCATCAGGGCGCTGATCAATAAGTGGTCGATTTCGTCAGTCATGGCGGCCTCGTTAGGTCAATCGCTAAAATTGCCTTGATAAGAAAGGCAGAAGCAAAGTCTAGCCTATTTCTGGCGCTGGAGAAGCGGCTGGAGGAATCGGCATACTTTTGCCATCTGTCCAAGGCTGACTCAGAGGAACTCATTCATGAACACATCACTGCATCGTGGCTCGCTGGAAATGGTCGCGGCCATGTTGATCTCGGGGACCATCGGCTGGTTCGTGCTGGTGTCCGGCCAGCCGGTGCTGGACGTGGTGTTCTGGCGCTGCCTGTTCGGTGCACTGACCTTGCTGGTGATCTGCGCCGTCATGGGCTTTCTGCGCCCGGGCATCCTGACCCGCACCACCTTCCTGCTGGCGGTGCTCAGCGGCGTGGCGATCGTCGGTAACTGGGTGCTGCTGTTTGCCTCCTATTCCCGGGCCTCGATTGCCATCGGCACGGCGGTCTACAATGTCCAGCCGTTTATGCTGGTGGGCCTGGCGGCGTTGTTTCTCGGTGAGAAGATCACCGCACAGAAGTTGTTCTGGCTGGGTTTGGCTTTTGTCGGGATGCTGGCGATTGTCAGTGCCCACGGGCAGCCGGGAGAGAGCGGCGGCGAGTATCTGCTGGGTATCGGCCTGGCGTTGGCGGCGGCGCTGTTGTATGCCATCGCGGCGTTGATCATCAAGCGTTTGAAGGGGACACCGCCGCACCTGATCGCCCTGGTCCAGGTCTGCACCGGGGTACTGTTGCTGGCGCCCTGGGCGCATATTTCGGCGTTCCCGCAGCAGGCGAGTGCCTGGGGCAGCTTGCTGACCCTGGGGGTGGTGCACACGGGGGTGATGTATGTGCTGCTGTATGGCGCGATCCAGAAATTGCCGACGGCCATGACCGGGGCGCTGTCCTTTATCTACCCGATTGCGGCGATCTTCGTCGACTGGTTCGCCTTCGGTCACCAGTTGGTGCTGGTGCAGTGGGTCGGGGTGATTGCCATTCTGCTGGCGGCGGCAGGGATGCAACAAGGCTGGACGCTGGGCTTCAAGCGGGTGCTTGTGCGCTGAGGATTTGGAGCAGCCGGATCAGAAGATCCGGCTCCAGAGTACGACGCGCTATCGTGGCGCGACGCTGACCTCAGGCACCATTGCGATAACGCGCCGCCGGCAGGACCTGCAGGAAGTTTGGCAGCATCGCCAGGCGAGCGGCTTCCAGGGCTTGCCACTGGCCTTCATCGGGCAGCGGTGGAATGGTTACGGTTTCACGGCGATCAAAGCCCACCAGCGCCGCATCCACCAGATCATCGACTTCCATGACCGCCGACAGGTCCTCGATCCGCTTGCCCGAGCGTTCCCAGATTTCGGTGCGGGTGGCGGCCGGCAGGACGGCCTGCACATACAGACCCTTGCCACCGAGTTCGATATTCAGCCCTTGGCTGAAGAACAGTACAAAGGCCTTGGTGGCCCCATAGACTGTCATCTGCAGTTCCGGCGCCAGGCCGACCACCGACGCGATGTTGATGATCGACCCCGTGCCGGCCTGGATCAGGCGTGGCGTAATCGCACTGGTCAAGCGGGCGAGGGCGGTGATGTTGAGGTTGATGACCTGGCTCACCGCATCAGGCGCCTGCTCGAGGAAAGTCCCGGCTCCGGCCATCCCGGCGTTATTGATCAGAATGCCTATCTTGTCGTCGTCGCGAACCCGAGCTTCGATACGGGCCAGATCGCCGGCATCGGTCAGGTCGGCCTGGACCACATCCACCGAAACTCCGGTTTCCTGCCGCAGCCGCTCGGCCAGGCTGTCCATGCGGGCCTTGTCCCGAGCCACCAGCACCAGGTCGTGGCCGCGCTTGGCAAAGCGATCGGCATACACGGCACCGATACCGGTGGAAGCGCCGGTGATCAGAACGGCGGGTTTGACTGTCATGACGGTAATCCTCAGCGGGTTGATTTATTCATGACAATTGTCATGTTTAGTAAATATGATAGCTGTCATGTATACTGTCAAGCCTATTACCGGAGGTTTCCAATGAAGGTCAGTCGCGAGCAGGTGGCAGAGAACCGGCGCAATATCCTCGAAGCCGCCAGTCGGCTGTTTCGCGCCAAGGGTTATGAGGCGGTCACCGTGTCGGAGGTGATGAAGGCGGCGGGGCTGACCCATGGCGGTTTCTACGGGTATTTCGCCTCGAAGGACGATCTGGTGGCCCAGTCCCTGGCCCATGTGTTTTCGACGGCGGTGCCGGCGGGCGCTGACGTGGCGGGTTATGTCACGCAGTATTTGAGTTCCGCACATTTGAAGGACTGTGCCGGTGGCTGTCCGATGGCCGGGCTGGCATCGGAGACCAGCCGTCAGGCCCCCGAGGCGCGGGCGCAGATGACCGGGAGTATTCGCCGTCAGATCGAGAGTTTGAGCCAGGCCATGACGGGTGCCACGGTCGAGGAAAAACGCCGTGCCGCTACTGGAAGCTGGGCCGCGATGGTCGGCGCCATGGTGTTGGCGCGGGTCTGTGATGACCCGCAGTTGGCCGACCAGGTGCTCAGCGACACGCGGGAGTGGTTACTGACGCAAGAGGTGGCGTCTGAGGCTTAGGACCTCAGTTGCCGATCACATACAGACAGATCGACAGTGTCACCAGTGATCCCAGGGTGGAAATCAGGATGGTGCTCGACACCACCGAGGCTTCGCGCTTGTAGTACTCCGCCAGCATAAAGGGCCCGGTGCCGGTGGGCAGCGCGCTCAAGAGCAGCGCCGAATTGGCCCAAAGCGGCGGCAGATGAAACACCTTGAAGGCGAGGAACCAGGTCAGCAGCGGGTGGGCGATCAGCTTGATCAGCACCAGCATTGTCGCGCCCTGGCGTGGGCCTTGTTGCTTGTGGGCGAGGAACAGCCCCAGGGAGATCAGCGCGCAAGGAATGGTGGCGGCGCCCAGCAGGCTGAGAAACTTCTCGAAAGGCGCCGGCAACGGTGCTCCACCCCAGGCCCAGAGCGCGCCGAGCAAGGGTGAAACCACCAGCGGATTTTTCGCCAGGGCCAGCAGCACCTTGAAGATGATCCGGTGCACCTGGCGTTCGGTCTGCAAGCCGATCTCGATACACACCAGGGCCAGTCCGAAGAGCACGCAGACCACCAGCAAAGAGGCGATCAACGCCGGCTCCAGGCCGTTCTGGCCGAGCACCATCACGCACAGTGGAATCCCGATATACCCGGTATTGGCGTAGGACGCGCTGAGGGCATCGATGCTCGCGTCGGCAAAATGCCCGGACTTGCGCCAGCGCAGCAACAAGGTCAGGACAAACATCGCCAAGGTACCGAGGGTAAATGCCAGGACAAATCCCGGGTGCCAGATCTGTTCCCAGGTCGCGGTCGCCGTGGCCTTGAACAGCAGCGCCGGCAGGCACAGCCAGACCACCATGCGGTTGATCTCGGAAGCCGCGTTGGGCCCCAGTCGATTGGTTCGACGGCAGATGAAGCCGACCAGGATCAGGGCAAAGATGGGCAGCAGGACGCTTAGTACGGAGGACATTATTGAAGCTGAAGCCTTGGTGGTAGGCGGGTGGGGAAGGGTAAAGGCGGAGATCGTTAGCCTGCAATCTTTATTCTCGGGGCGAGGGATTCGATCCTGGGTGCTGCCTGGGGTGAGGCAGCGTTGGAGCGCCGCACACCCTGTGTTGTGGCAACCTATTGCGCTTCCCGATCCAGCAACTGCCGTTTGCGTTCCACGCCCCAGCGATAACCGGACAGGTTGCCGTCGCTGCGCACCACCCGATGGCAGGGAATCGCCACGGCCAGGCTGTTGGCGCCACAGGCCTGGGCCACGGCGCGGAAGGATTTCGGCGCACCGATCATCTGTGCGATCTCGGCATAACTCGCGGTACTGCCCACTGGAATGTTGCGCAGTGCCTGCCAGACCCGTTCCTGAAAAGCTGTACCGCGCAGGTCCAGCGGCAGATCCAGGCCAATGGCCGGTGCTTCGATAAAACCCACCACCTTGGCGATCAGTTGCTCGAAGGCGGCGTCGCCGCCAATGAAATGCGCCTGCGGGAACTTGTCCTGCAAGTCCTTGGCCAGCGCATCCGGATCGTCACCGAGCAGGATCGCGCAGACACCTCGATCACTCTGTGCCACCAGGATTGCCCCAAGCGAGCACTCGCCGATGGCAAAGCGAATATCGGTGTTGGCACCGCCAGCGCGATAGTCGCTGGGTTTCATGCCCAGCACGCCATTGGACGATTCGTAGAACCGGCTGCTGGCGTTGAAGCCGGCTTCGTACAAGGCCTCGGTGACCGAGCCGCCCCGGGCCAACTGTGCCCGTAGTTTGCCGGCGCGATGAGCGGTGGCGTAGGCCTTGGGTGTCAGACCGGTGACCGACTTGAAGACCCGATGGAAGTGAAAAGGGCTCAGGCCCAACTGTTCGGCCAGGGGATTGAGTGAGGGTGGGGTGTCGGACGTTTCAATGAGTTGGCAGGCCCGGGTCACCAGGGCCAGGTGTTGCTCGTTGATCGACGTCTGGTCGGCGGCGGCACGCCGGCTTGGCCGGTAGCCGGCAGCTTCGGCCTGCTCGGGGGTATCGAAGAACTCGACATTTTCCGGATTGGGCCGACGCGCGCCACTGCTCGGGCGGCAATACACGCCCGTGGTTCTGACGCCGTAGACGAAGCTGCCGTCGGCGCTGGCGTCCCGTGTCAGTACCGCTTGCCAGCGCGGGTCCTGTTCCATGGAGTTTCCTTGGGTCGAGGTATTCATGGTGTTCTCCTGTCGGAAGATTCAGTTCTCGCTCAGCTTAGGGGCGCTGCGAGACAGGAAAACTCCGAGTCTTGCGGTTGAATTCTACTGACTGTGAGCGGGATGTCAGGTGGCGTCATGAAAGATGATGCCCAGGGTCTGTCGCTGGCCTGCATTCACGCGGCTGACGCCATGGCGCATATTTACGCGATAGAACCCCCGCGTGCCGTGAACCGGGCGCTGGGACACGGCAAAGATCACCGCGTCGCCCTGTTTCAGCGGGACCACCTGGGGGCGGCTCTGCATGCGTGGGCGCTGCTCGGTGAGGACGAACTCGCCGCCGCTGAAGTCTTCTTCTGGTCGGGACAGCAGAATGGCGACTTGCAGCGGAAACACCTGTTCGCCGTAGAGGTCCTGGTGCAGGCAGTTGTAGTCTCCGGCTGCATATTGCAGCAGTAATGGGGTGGGGCGTTGCTGGCCGGCGTCATGACAACGTTGGAGCAGGGCCTGGTGTGTTTCGGGAAACGATCCGGCTATTTGCATGCGTTCGTTCCAGTCATTGGCAATCGTTGCCAGCGGCGGATAGAGGTCGGTGCGAAGTTGCTGGACCAGTGGCGGAAGTGGGTAGGCGAAGTATTGGTATTCGCCCTGGCCAAAACCGTGGCGGGCCATGACGACCCGGGAGCGAAAAGACGCTTTGCGCGGGTACAGGGCGGCGAGTTCCAGACATTCTTCGGGGCTGAGGAGGTTGGGCAACAGGGCGTTGCCTTGCTGGTCCAGGTCGCGGCGGATCGCCGGCCAATCCAGTGATTGTATTCGGGTGTGCATGAGCTTGCCTCGGGGCATATCCGGTGAGGCTTGCAGTCTAGAAAGGCCGCTGGGGCCAAACACTCCGACTCTTGCGGTTGAATTTTCCGGGTAGCGGCAGACATGGAACGATGCAGTTTCTTTGCCCGAGAGGGGCTGTGTTTCCCTGGCGTGCTCCCCTAGG
>NZ_JALJES010000079.1:0-358 GCF_023242525.1 Pseudomonas sp. MWU12-2319 | reverse complement strand
ATGCTGAATCGTCAGTTCGATCCCGAGGCGGTGAACAAGGCGTGGGTGGCGGATGTGACCTACATCCGGACCCGCAGTGGCTGGTTGTACTTGGCCGTGGTGCTGGACTTGTTCTCACGCAAGATCGTGGGCTGGTCCATGGCCCCAAACATGCCTGCCGAGCTGGTATGCAACGCCATGCAACTGGCTATTGCCCAGCGCCAGCCGGCACCGGGACTGATCGCCCATTCGGATAGGGGGAGTCAGTATGCAAGCGCGAGCTACAGAGCGTTGCTGGAACGAAATGGTATGCAGCAGAGCATGAGTCGCAAAGGTAACTGCTGGGACAACTCCGTGATGGAGCGTTTCTTCCTGAGCT
>NZ_JALJES010000078.1:0-365 GCF_023242525.1 Pseudomonas sp. MWU12-2319 | reverse complement strand
ACCCCTGATAAGGGTGAGGTCGGCAGTTCGAATCTGCCCAGACCCACCAATTTTGTGTGGGAAGCCTGTAGAAATACGGGGCCATAGCTCAGCTGGGAGAGCGCCTGCCTTGCACGCAGGAGGTCAACGGTTCGATCCCGTTTGGCTCCACCATAACTGCTTCTGTAAAGCTTAGAAATGAGCATTCCATCATTATGATGGTGAATGTTGATTTCTAGTCTTTGATTAGATCGTTCTTTAAAAATTTGGGTATGTGATAGAAAGATAGACTGACCGTTACTTTCACTGGTAACGGCTCAGGCTAAGGTAAAATTTGTGAGTGACTCTTAAGAGTTTTGCGAATTTTCGGCGAATGTCGTCTTCAC
>NZ_JALJES010000077.1:0-367 GCF_023242525.1 Pseudomonas sp. MWU12-2319 | reverse complement strand
ATTCTCGGCGATCGGCAGATCATGATTGCTATCCGTCGTGTGCACAAATTTGCGCTTCCAGGCCGAGCGAAGTCCGTTGGCCCGCATCAAGCGGCGGATTTTATAAAGGCCTATCTCGATCCCCTTGGCGTGCAGGGCTTTACGCAACGGACGACTGCCGTAGCAACCGCCACTTTCGCTATACGAAGCCTTGAGCTGTACCGTGATCGGGCAAATCGGTGCCGGCGCTTGGGCGCGTTTGTTGGCCTCGTAAAAGCCAGAGCGGCTGATGCCCAGCAGCCGACAAACATGAGCCACCGAATAAGCCTTCTGTTGCAACTGCCGAACCAGGCGGTAGGTCACTTCAGCTCGCGGGCAAAGAAGGCTG
>NZ_JALJES010000076.1:0-383 GCF_023242525.1 Pseudomonas sp. MWU12-2319 | reverse complement strand
ACCCCTGATAAGGGTGAGGTCGGCAGTTCGAATCTGCCCAGACCCACCAATTTTGTGTGGGAAAAGCCTGTAGAAATACGGGGCCATAGCTCAGCTGGGAGAGCGCCTGCCTTGCACGCAGGAGGTCAACGGTTCGATCCCGTTTGGCTCCACCACTTACTGCTGTTTTTGCTGTTTCTTGTTTAGAGCTTAGAAATGAGCATTCCATCCTGATGATGGTGAATGTTGATTTCTAGTCTTTGATTAGATCGTTCTTTAAAAATTTGGGTATGTGATAGAAAGATAGACTGAACGTTACTTTCACTGGTAACGGATCAGGCTAAGGTAAAATTTGTGAGTGACTCTTAAGAGTTTTGCGAATTTTCGGCGAATGTCGTCTTCAT
>NZ_JALJES010000075.1:0-414 GCF_023242525.1 Pseudomonas sp. MWU12-2319 | reverse complement strand
TACGTGGGACGAACCGCTTTCCATCCCCTACGTGGAGGCCGATCTGGTCGTGCTGGCCGGTGATATCCACAACCATGCGAAAGGCCTTGCGCTGGGCGGCGGAGAACTTCGGTTCACAGGTGCCGGTTATTTATGTACCGGGCAACCATGAGTATTACGGCGGTGAATTCGGTGCCCTCGAAAGCGCGATGCAAGCCGCCGCGCGCCGCTTGCCCAACGTGCATTTCCTGAACAACACAACCTTCATTGAGCGAAATGGCCAATGGCGGGTGCTCGGTACCACGTTGTGGACAGACTTCTCGTTGTTCGGCGCTGGCGATGCGGCGCTGCGCGAGTCCATTGCAGAGGCCGAGCGGGCCATACTCGACTACCAGGGCGTGATTCAGGTCTTATCGCCGGAGCTCGAAGCCCTGC
>NZ_JALJES010000074.1:0-453 GCF_023242525.1 Pseudomonas sp. MWU12-2319 | reverse complement strand
GGGGATGGAAAGCGGTTCGTCGTACTCAAGATGCAGGTCGGACAGAACGCGAATCTTCACGACGCGGATCTCCTCAGTGCGGTTCCCGGTGCATCTGAGTATGGATGCTACTGATCAAACCGACATAACTCAGGTTTTGCCTGGGATACCGGGTCTAGTAATCACCTGATCCACGCTACCGGCTACTGTCAGAAATGACAGGGCCGATAAATGGTATTGAAAACACCACATAACCTGTAGGCCGGCAGTCAAACCGTGCTCGCGCGCCCCTCAAACATCGCTACTATCTCAGCATCCAGAGCCTTCGAAACCTCCACGTCGAACGCCGCATGGGATAGCATTCCTCGCCGCTTGGAGGCTGCGACGTGAACACGTTTGACGATGGGTATGCTTGCTCTACCTGCGACAGCATCGGACAAAGCTTCGTAACGGGCGTCCATGCGCATATCACGG
>NZ_JALJES010000073.1:0-453 GCF_023242525.1 Pseudomonas sp. MWU12-2319 | reverse complement strand
TTGTGATATGCGCATGGACGCCCGTTACGAAGCTTTGTCCGATGCTGTCGCAGGTAGAGCAAGCATACCCATTGCCAAACGTGTTCACGTCGCAGCCTCCAAGCGGCGAGGAATGCTATCCCATGCGGCGTTCGACGTGGAGGTTTCGGAGGTTCTGGATGCTGAGATAGTGGCGATATTTGAGGGGAGCGCGAGCACGGTTTGACTGCCGGTCCACAGGTTATATGGTGTTTTCAATACCATTTATCGGTCCTGTCATTTCTGACAGTAGCCGGCAGCGTGGATCAGGTGATTACTAGACCCAGTATCCCAGGCCAAACCTGATTCATGTGGGTTTGATCAGTAGCCTCCATACTCAGATGCACCGGGAACCGCATTGAGGAGATCCGCGTCGTGAAGATTCGCGTTCTGTCCGACCTGCATCTTGAGTACGACGAACCGCTTTCCATCCCT
>NZ_JALJES010000072.1:0-480 GCF_023242525.1 Pseudomonas sp. MWU12-2319 | reverse complement strand
CAGCCGATCATAGGCGCTGCAGCCGGTGTATCTTCCGGCTTGGTCACTTCTGGACTCAAGTACCTGGCGTAACACCATCCGTTGTACCCACCCACGCGGGGAACCCTTCCCCGCCGGGCGAAGTGTTCTCCGCGTTCCGCTTCATGAACCAGGAGAATCACCATGCCCAACATTTTCTGCAACGAGCCTCAACCGCTCGGTCTTTACTCCGTCAGCGCAGACGCTGGCACGCTGATCGAACACCGGCTCCCTGCGATGCCCGCAGCTGATCGGCCTTCACTTCATGGGCGTGGTGTTTGTCGACCATGCCCACCCAACACCTTCTGTCAGGCCACTGATCTGTCGTCAGGTCGGCAAGACAGATACCTCACTCTGCGGCTCCGGCTACGAACAGGCCACATGCGTTCGTGCGGCTGATCGTCGTCACGCGGCTCCATTGATGTTGGGTGTCCTCCACGGCTCCTGACCACGGTTTCAACC
>NZ_JALJES010000071.1:0-472 GCF_023242525.1 Pseudomonas sp. MWU12-2319 | reverse complement strand
CTCATACCGGCACAGCTTCGGCCAGTACGGTGTCGCGGAATTTGTCCGGCAACGCTTTGGGTGTCAGCACATCGACCGACACGCCCAACAGCCGACGCAACTCATGGCGGATGGCACCAATGTCGAACAGCGTTGTTTCCGGTGTCGGATCGATCAGGAGATCAAGGTCGCTGTCGTCAGTATCATCACCATGGGCGACTGAACCAAATACGCACGCATTACTGGCACGATGTGCCGCGACCACACGGCGGATATCGTCGCGGTGGACCTGGAGAGCAATGGATGGCTTCATGGTCGTTCTCCCAATTATCCGGTCTCTGCTTGTCAGTTTGGGCCACACCCTGCCTGGCGTCCGGCGATGCGAATAAACAGGATCAAGGGGCCAATGTGATTGATATCTGCCGTCAAATCGCATGGGCAGTGCTGGCTTGGGTATCTTCACGCGCTACCGGTTATACCTCGCTGCGCGGGT
>NZ_JALJES010000070.1:0-542 GCF_023242525.1 Pseudomonas sp. MWU12-2319 | reverse complement strand
CGTGCCGGCGGTGCGCCGACCCTGGCGGTCGGTATCGCGCAGATCCTCCACCATGTCCTCCCCGGTGAGAACAGCATGGCGTTCTGGTACCACTTCGCGATCCTGTTCGAAGCACTGTTTATCCTGACGGCGGTGGATGCCGGTACCCGTGCCGGACGTTTCATGTTGCAGGATCTGCTCGGCTCCTTCGTCCCGGCGCTCAAGCGCACCGAGTCGTGGACCGCCAACCTGATCGCCACCGCCGGCTGCGTGGCCATGTGGGGTTACCTGCTGTACCAGGGCGTGATCGACCCGTTGGGCGGCATCAACACCTTGTGGCCGCTGTTCGGTATCTCCAACCAGATGCTGGCCGGTATCGCGCTGATGCTCGGCACCGTGGTGCTGATCAAGATGAAACGCCAGCGCTATATCTGGGTGACCTTGCTGCCTGCCGCCTGGCTGTTGATCTGCACCACCACCGCCGGCTTTATCAAGCTGTTCGATGCCAATCCGGCCATCGGTTTCCTTTCCCTGGCGAAGAAATACAGCGTAGCGTTGGAGGC